>JAUIML010000068.1 GCA_030432715.1 Acidimicrobiia bacterium
ACCAGATAACGGAACACGCTCTCGAGATCGTCGTCGAGCGGACGGACACCCCGCAGGCGGACATCGAGTTCGCGGGCCACCGGCGCGATCTGGCGGCCGAAGGTGTCGACGTCGCGCGTGTCGAGTTCGATCCCGCCGGCGTCGACATGGGCACCGTCGACGATGGCGCGGTCGAGCAGCGCCGCGGCCAACCGTCGAGGCTGATCGGCCTCGACCCGGATGCGATGGGGACGGTCGTCCATCAGGTCACGGAGCGCGTGGTAGTCACCCGACGCGGCGAGGCGCCCCTGGGCGATCACCAGGATGCGAGATCCGAGCTTGGCCACCTCGTCGAGCACATGGCTCGAGACGAGCAGACACTTGCCCTGCTCGGCGAGCTCGTTGAACAGCGCGATCATGCGTCGCCGCTGCACCGGGTCGAGCCCGGTCAGCGGCTCGTCGAGGATGAGCACCGCCGGATCGTTGACGAGCGCGGCAGCCAACTTCACCCGCTGGCGCATGCCCTTGCTGTAGGCGCCGACACTCTTGGGGTCGCTGGCGTCGAGCTGGACGATGTCGAGCACCCGGCCCGCCGCCGCGACCGGGTCGGCCACGCCGTGCATGATGGCGGCGATCTCGACGAACTGGCGGGCGTCGAGCCGGTCGAACAGTCCGTCCTGCTGGGGTGCGAGTCCGATCTGGCCGCGCACCGCGGCGTCGGTGCGGGCGTCGCGCCCGAGGACTCGCACGGTGCCGCGAGTCGGCGGCGCGAGTCCGCACAGCATGCGGAAGAGGGTCGACTTGCCGGCCCCGTTGGGGCCGAGCAGGGCGGTGATGCCGGGGCCGACCGTGAACGACACGTCGGACACGGCGACCACGTCGCCGAAGGCCTTGGTGACGTTGGTGACCGAGACCATCGGGGGTGGTGGTGGCGGCGCGGAATCCGCCGGCGAGGGCGGGGGCGGTCCCGGCCGGGCCGGCGGTGGTGGGAGCTTCGAGGGGTCGGTCACGCGCCCGCCGATCGATAGCGGGCCCACAGCACGGCGGCCGACGACCCGGCCCAGCCGGCATTGGCGGCGTAGACGCGTTCGGTCGGGATCTCCGGGTACTGACCGGCATCACCGAAGATCCGGGAGATCATCTCCATCGGCATGTTGACCGGATCGAGCATGCGCCACTGGATCGACTGGTCGGCGGCCTCGACGAGGATCTGCACCACGATCAGGGCGCCGAGCATGGTCAGCACCACCGCGAGGCTGGCGAACGCTCGGCGATCGGTGAGGCTGGCCGCGCCGAGGCTGATCAGCGCATAGATGATCGATGCCAGCACGCCGGACACGAGGATGCGGATCAGCACGACGACCCAGTCGCCGACGCCGTCGGGACCGAGCGAGGCGAACGTCATCCCGAGCAGGTACACGACCGTGGGCACGAGCACGATCAGCGCCATCAGCCCCGAGACCGAGAGCACCTTGGCCCCGAGGTAGGTGCGTCGGGTGAGGGGCGTGGAGAGGTAGAGCGACAGCATGCCGTCGCGCCGGTCGCGCACGAGCGCCTCGGGCGCGACCAGACCCGTGAACAGGATCATCGCGGCGATCGACTGACGGGCGAGCTCGGAATAGAGCGGCACGATGCCCTCGAGCACGTCGTTGACGAACTCGTCGCCGCCCAGCAACACCGCCAGGCCGATGAACACCACCGCGGGAAGCATCGCGACCACGATCACGAGGACGGGGGCGATCTTGTGCCGGGCCTTCCGGCCGAGGCCGAGCACGCTGCGGGTCGTGTGCCAGGCCGTGGAGCGGATGGCGCCACCGACCCCACTGCGCCGGCCGTCGAAGCGGCGATAGCCACGATCGAGGATCTGGGCGCTGCCGTCCGTCGTCATGAGGCCCCCACCTCGAAGAGGTCTTCGAGCCGGCGGCGGCGCTGCTCGATCCGGCGGACACGGGCGGAGGAGTCGGCCACGGCGTCGCGGACGGCGTCGGCGATCAGATCGGCCGATGCGCCGAGCACGTCCATGCGGTTCGCATCGGGCTCGCGGGTCACGCGGAGCCCGGCCGCGGTCAAGCGGGCGACCACGGACTCGACCGAACCGGGAACGTCGTCGATCTCGGTCAGTTCGACCGTGACCCCCTCGACATCGCCGACGAGCTCACGCAACGGACCCTGGGCCACGAGTTGGCCGGCGTCGAGGGCGACGACGTTGTCGCAGATCCGCTCGACCTCTTCGAGCAGGTGCGACGACAGCATCACGTCGATCTGGTACTCCGAGCTGATCTGGCGGATGAGGGCGAGCATCTCGTCGCGCTGCACCGGGTCGAGGCCGTCGGTCGGCTCGTCGAGCAGCACGAGACTCGGATCGGCCGCGATCGCCTGGGCGAGCTTCACCCGCTGGCGCTGGCCGGTGGACATGGTGCCCAACGCCCGGAACCGTTCCTCGCCGAGCCCGACGAGCCACAGGGCGTCGCTCGCTCGCGACCGCGCCTCGCTGCGAGGCATGCCGCGGACCTCGGCCAGGTGTTTCACGAAGTCGGACGCCGGCATGTCGTCGGGGAACACGTTGCGCTCGGGCCCGTACCCCACATTGGCCCGCAGCTCGGCACCCTGACGAAGGGGGTCGAGACCCAGGACCGAAACCGAGCCGTTGGTCGGTGTGCGCAGGCCCAGCACGATCGACATGAAGGTGGTCTTGCCCGCCCCGTTGGCGCCGACCAGCCCGGTGATGCCCGGTGGCACCTCGAGGGTCAGCGAATCGAGGGCGCGATGGGTCCCGAACACCATGGACACGCCGCTCGCCGATATCACACTCACGGCGCCATCATGACCCAACCGTCACGCTCCGGACGTCCACCCCCAGGATGATTCGCGGTCAGCCCCCCAGCCGCTTCTCGAGCAGCGTGACCCGTTTGGCGCCACCCTCGGTGTCCTGTTCGCCCACGGAGACGAACCCCCGGGCCCGGTGGAACGACAGCGAGACATCGTTGCGCGGCACGAGGTTGACCTCGGCGAGCATCACCTCGTGTCCGTCGGCGCGTCCTCGGGCCGCGAACTCGTCGTAGAGGCGCGTACCGACGCCGAGGCCCCTCCCCTGCTCGGCGACGACGACACGGTCGACATAGATGAACTCCTCGTAGCGGGCGCTGAACCAGGCGTAGTTCAGCGAGTCGTACTCGACTCCCGGCCCGAGACCGATCATGAACCCGGCGATCGTGTCGGCCGCGCCGTCGATCACGAGGAAGCTGTGGGCCACCTCGAGGAAGTGTTCGAGATCGAGGTGATCGAGCGGGTTGACCGCCGGCACCGCCATGTTGTTGTGCTCGAGTATCTCGCCCAGGTCACCGGCCGTCGCGTTGCGCACCTGCATCAGGCGCCATCCTGCCACTGCGACTCGTCGGCGCGGGTGGAGGGCGCCGACGCCATGAACTCGGCGCGTATCGCCTCCACCACGCGCTCGGCCGCGCCGCCCGGGGGGAACGTGTGGAAACGGGCCTTGATCTCCTGGTGACGGGCACGGTGCTCGCCGAGACCATCGCGTCGGGCGGCCGCCAGCGCCGCCGAGAGCTCCTGCTCGTCACGACAGATCGGGCCCACCGCCACCTCCGCGAGGTCGAACGTCAGCGGTCGTTGTTCGACGAACCGGTCGAGATCGGGCACGTAGTAGATGATCGGCCGGTCGAGCAGCATGAAGTCGAAGGGCGCGCTCGAGAAGTCGCTGATCATGCCGTCGGCGTGGGGGTAGGCATCGCTCGGGTCCATGAACGGATCGATCATCCGCAGGTGTCCCGCCGTCTGGAGCACGTCGACGCCGAGCACGCCGCGATCGGCGTCGACATAGTGCAGCTTCACGGCGATGGTGACGTCGGCCGCCTCGGCCGCCGCCGCGAGCACGTCCCAGTCGAAGGACTGACGGGCCACCCCCTCGCGGAACGTCGGCAGGTAGACGAACACCGGTCGCTCGTTCGGGATCGCCGGACCGAGGGTCGGGATCGCCGACCGATCCTGTCGGGGGGTCGACAGGAGCCGGTCGTGGCGGGCGAACCCGGTGATGCGGATCTTGTCGGCCGGCGTGCCGTAGAACCGGGCGCCCTGCTCGGCGTGGATCGGTGAACACGCCATCAACAGATCGGGGACCGGGAGGTGCCACGGCAGGACGATCCGCCAGAACGCCCGCTGGATCGGGGAACCGTGGAAGAGTTGGTAGAGGCGGTGATCGGTGGCGTCGATGGCCCGCTCGATCTTCTTGATCCCGATCCCATGGCGCAGCAACACGAGGCGCGCGCCCCGCGACAGCCAGAAGTTGATGTCCTTCGGCAACGAGTCGTAGACGAACACGCCGGCCCGCGCCGTCCACCACAGGCCGGCCGGCGACCACACGAGATGAGCCCGGGCTCCCTCGGCCCGCAGACGATCGCGGATCGCGCGATCCCGGGTGATCCAGGCCGCGCACACGTCGTCGGGCGGGTGATCGGCCAGGTGTTGGAAGACCGCGCCGGCGTTGTCTCCGAAGCGATGGCCGCTCCAGCAACCGAACACCCAGCGCGAGCGGTCGCGAGGGAAGAAGCCGCTCAGGAAGTAGACGAGGAACTGCAGGGGGCGGAGCACCACCGACGCCGCGGTCTTCATCCGAGTGTTCACCGACACCTCCCCGATCCGACCATGCGCGCGAACCAATCGTGCGTCAAACCAACCCGAGGGCCGGCTCCGTGTTCGACGGAGCGTCCTGGTCGCTCACCTGACACCTCCGTAGCCGACCCCCGACAGGTCGGCGATGTCGCGGCTGAAGGTGGTCAGGTCGTCGAGACAGAACTCCCGCAGATGGGTGTGTCCGCAGGCCCGGGCGAGCACCCCCATGAGCTCGGTGGAGGCCTCGAAGAACCGGTGGAGCCGTTCGGCAGCCGCGTCGACCGGCAGTCGCTCGCGCAACTCGGGCTTCTGGGTGGCGATCCCGACCGGGCAGTTGTTGGTGTTGCAGGCCCGCATGCCGATGCAGCCGATGGCCTGCATCGCCGAGTTGGACACGGCGACGGCGTCGGCCCCGAGGGCGAGCGCCTTGGCGAAATCGGTGTGGGTCCGCAACCCGCCGGTGATTACGAGGGTGACGTCGCCGCGGCCCCGGGCATCGAGATGCCGGCGGGCCCGGGCGAGCGCCGGGATCGTCGGGACCGAGATGTGGTCGCGGAACACGACCGGAGCCGCCCCGGTGCCGCCACCCCGACCGTCGAGGATGATGTAGTCCACGCCGATCCGCAGGGCCGCGTCGATGTCGTCCTCGATGTGTTGGGCCGAGAGCTTCACCCCGATCGGGACGCCCCCGGAGGCCTCGCGCACCTCGTCGGCCAGCCGTCGGTAGTCGTCCTCGTTCGCGAGATCAGGGAACGTCGACGGCGAGATGGCGTCCTCGCCGGGCTCGAGGCCACGGACCTCTGCGATCTTTCCCTTGACCTTGACGCCCGGAAGGTGCCCGCCGGTCCCGGTCTTGGCCCCCTGTCCCAGTTTGAAGTGGAACGCCTGGACGCCGCCGTCGTTCTCGGGCCGCACCTTGTCGAGCGACCAGCCGAACTTCCCGCTCGCCAGCTCGTAGAAGTAGCGGGAGTTCTCGGCCTGCTCCTCCGGGAGCATGCCGCCCTCGCCGGAGCAGATTCCCGTGCCGGCGAGTTCGGCTCCCCGGCTGAGCGCGATCTTCGCCTCTTCGCTCAGCGCCCCGAAGCTCATGTCGCTCACGAACATCGGGATCTCGAGACGGAGTGGCTTGTCGGCGTTGGGTCCGATCACCACGTCCGTCCCGACCGCCACGTCGTCGAGTTGGGGCTTGCGGGCCAACTGGGCCGTCACGAACTGGATGTCGTCCCACTTCGGCAGGCGGTCGCGTTCGACCCCCATCGACGTGACCGGGCCGTGGTGGCCGAGATAGTCGAGACCTTCGTCGGCCAGTTGCCGGATCAGCCCCACATGGGGCTCGGCGGGATCACCGTGGGGATCCTGGTACGCACCCTGGTACGCCTCGCGATCGTAGGGCTGCGGATGCTCCTTGATCCACGCCGCGACCTCCTCGGCATCGACCAGCAGATCGTCGCCCTCGACCCACGAGGCGAACTTCGCGAGCCGCTCCTTGTTGTCGTAGCTGGAGACCCCGGTGTGGAACACATAGTCCCAGCCGTGGAGGCCGCAGATCAGGTTGTCGCCGTCGATGTGGCCGTCGGCCATCAGCGCGCCCCGATGCAGGCAACGTCCGTAGAGCACGGAGTGGTTGTCGTCGAAGCGCACCACCACCAGATCGACCCCGTCCACATGGGCACCGATCGGCTCGCGATCGGGCACCTCACTCCACGTCGCGATCTTCACTGCCTGCATCGTCGCTCCTCGGGCATCGGGGGGTGCCATAGCCTGACTCATCTTCGGCGATCGTGCCGAGAGGAACCACGTCGGCCCCAGAATGGTTCCATTCCCGGAGGTGAAGCGATGAGCACAACCGATGTGGCCCTCATCGCCGGGTTCGTCATCGTCTACGGGCTGGTGTCGCGCAAGGTCGAACACAGTTGGGTCACCGGACCGATGCTGTTCGTCGCGTTCGGACTCGGGGCGGGCACGGCCGGGTTCGATCTCCTCGATCTCGAACTCGATTCGACGGGCATCGCACTGCTGGCCGAAGCCACCCTGGGGCTGTTGCTCTTCACCGATGCCACCCGGATCGACGTGGCTCGGCTGCGCCACGACATGGTGTTGCCGGCCCGGATGCTGCTGATCGGCCTTCCCCTGGCGATCGCCCTCGGAACGGGAGTCGGCGTCGTCCTGTTCGACGTGCCGGTCGCGGTCGCCGCCCTCATCGCGGCGATCCTGGCCCCCACCGACGCGGCCCTCGGCGAAGCGGTGGTCACGAGCGAAGCCGTACCGGTCCGCGTGCGCGAGACCCTCAACGTCGAGAGCGGCCTCAACGACGGCATCGCCCTCCCCGCGGTCACCGTCTTCATCGCCCTCGCGGCGGAGAAGGCCGACTTCTCCACCGCGAGCAACTGGGCCCGCTTCGCCGCCGAGCAGATCGGCTACGGGCTGGTCGTGGGCGTGGTGGTCGGGTGCCTCGGGGCATTGGCCGTGCGCAACGCCAGTCGGGCCGGCTGGATGGAGGGGGTCTATCGCCAGCTCGCCGTGCTCGGCCTGGCCGTCTCCGCCTTCACCCTCGCCGCCCAGATCGGGGGCAACGGGTTCATCGCGACGTTCGTGGGTGGTCTCGCCTTCGGGTCGATCGCGAGGGTCGAGTGCGCCGCCGTGGCCAACTTCACCGACGACCTCGCCCACCTGTTGGCCATGGTCTCGTTCATCGTGTTCGGGGCGATCGTCGTGGGACCGTCGCTCGACATGATCGACTGGCGGGTTGGGCTCTACGCGGTGGCGAGTCTCGTGCTCGTGCGGCCGGCCGCGATCGCCATCTCGCTCATCGGGTCGCACGCGCGGGCGCCGACGGTGGCGTTCTTCGGCTGGTTCGGGCCGCGAGGCCTCGCCTCGATCCTGTTCGGGATCGTCGCCCTCGAGGAGGCGCACGGCGCCGATCTCGAGCTCGTCTTCGTGGTCATGTCGTGGACCGTGCTGCTCTCGATCCTGGCGCACGGGGTGTCGGCCGGTCCGGCCGCGGACGCTTATGGACGGTGGTGGTCCGACCGACGGGAGGAGCCGATGATGGAATCGATGGTGGAGAACCGACAAACGACCCTCACGCGACGACGGGGACAGCGATCATGAGCGGTGCCGGCACGACCGCGGCCGCTGATCGCGCCGACGTCGTCATCGTCGGGGCCGGGATCCTCGGGCTGACGACGGCGCGGGCGCTGCTCGCCCGGGATCCCGGCCGCCGAATCGTGGTCGTGGAGAAGGAGGCGCGCCCCGCCTTCCATCAGACCGGGCGCAACTCGGGCGTGATCCACTCGGGCATCTACTACAGGCCCGACTCCGGCAAGGCGGCCATGGTCGCCGCCGGCCGCGACGACCTGATGCGGTTCCTCGACCGGCACGACATCGCCTACGACATGTGCGGCAAGGTCGTGGTCGCCGTGTCCGACGACGAGCGGGGGCGGCTCGATGCCCTCGAGATCCGAGCTGCCGAGAACAACGTGCCCACCGAACGACTCGACCGCTCGGGCCTGCGCGAGCGGGAGCCCCACATCGAGGGCGTGGCCGCGCTGCTGGTGCCGAGTGCCGGGATCGTCGACTACGGCGCCGTCTGTGCCGCGCTCGTCGAGGAACTCACCGGCGCGGGCGTCGACCTGCGTCTCGGCACCCGCGTGATCGGCGCGGAGGTCGACGATCACGGCGTGTCGGTGACCACCGACCACGCAACGATCCGCACCGCGACCATCATCAACTGCGGTGGCCTGCACTGCGACCGCGTCGCGACCGCAGCGGGCGCCGACACCGAAGGCGTGCGGGTGATGCCGTTCCGCGGCGAGTACTACGAGCTCGCGCCCCATGCCCGCCATCTCGTCAACCATCTCGTCTACCCGCTGCCCGACCCCGACTTCCCCTTCCTCGGCGTCCATCTGACCCGGATGATCGACGGCAGCATCCACGCCGGACCCAATGCCGTACCGGCGCTGGAGCGCGAGGGGTACCGCTGGCGCGACATCTCACCACGCGACACGGCCGAGATCGCCTTCTCGCGTCGCACCTGGATCCTCGCCCGCAAGTACTGGCGCAAGGAGGTCGGTGAGATCCATCGCTCGCTGAGCCGGCGGGCCTTCCTCGAGGCGCTGCGCCGACTGTGCCCCGAGCTCACCAGCGACGACCTCGAACGCTCCGGTTCGGGCGTGCGAGCCCAGGCCATCGCTCCCGACGGCACCCTCCTCGACGACTTCGCGTTCGCCGACAGCCCCCGGGCCGTCCACGTGTTGAACGCGCCGTCGCCCGCGGCCACCGCCTCGTTCGCGATCGCCGAGACCGTCGCCGATCGACACGACCGGGTGCTCGCCTCCTCGACCTCGTAGCGATCCCCGGACCCGCACGGCATCTTCGCCCTGCACGACATCTTCACAGTGTCCGCGGGTCTCCCACACGGGAGGTTCTCTACGGTGAGGGCGTGGGGAACATCCTTGTTGTCGAAGACGAACCGGCCATCGCCGCGGCCGTGGCCGCTCGCCTCGAGTCGGAGGGCCATCTCGTCACGGTGTGTCACGACGGGGCCGAGGCCGTCGAGCGGTGCCGCGAGCTCGAACCCGATCTCGTCGTGCTCGACCTCTTGCTGCCGAGCCTCGACGGACTCGAGGTGTGTCGGCGCATCCAGGCCGAACGGCGGGTCCCGGTGGTCATGCTGACCGCTCGCGACGACGAGACCGACATGTTGATCGGCTTCGCGGTCGGGGCCGACGACTATCTCACCAAGCCGTTCAGCCCCCGCGAGCTCGTGGCCCGCGTCGGGGCCGTCCTCCGTCGGGTGGCCGACGGACCGCCCCACGCCTCCGAACCCGACCACCGGTTGGGCGCGATCGAGATCTGGCGGGCCAGTCGGCGCATCCGCGTCGGTGATCACGACGTCCACCTGACGCCGACCGAGTTCGACCTGTTGGCCCAACTCGCCGCGGCCGCGCCCACCGTGCTGACCCGCGAACAGCTGCTCGTCGCCGTCTGGGGCTATCGCGACGGGTCGGGCGCCCGCACCGTCGACAGCCATGTCCGCGCCGTCCGCCGCAAGCTCGGCGACGGCGTGATTCGCACCGTGCACGGCGTCGGCTACGGGATCGGCGACATCTGATGGCCCGGTTCCGTCCACTCGACGTGCTGCCGTCGATCAAGCTGAAACTCTCGGCGATCATCATCGGCGCCATCGCCATCGCCGCGCTGGTGAGCACGATCGGGTTCCGGCTGGGATGGCCCGTGTGGGTCCGCCCTGCGATCTCGGCGGGGCTCGGCGTGGCGATCATGTGGTTCTTCGCGAGCGGCATCGTCTCCCCCCTGCGGGAGATGGCCGCCGCGGCCACCCGGATGTCCCGGGGCGACTACGGAGCCACCGTGACGGCCACGTCGGCCGACGAAGTGGGCGACCTCGCCCGGGCCTTCAACGCGATGGCGCTGCAACTCGAAGAGGTCGACCGCGACCGACGTGACCTGATCGCGATGGTCAGCCACGAGCTGCGCACGCCGATCACCGCGCTGCAGGCAAATCTCGAGAACATCGTCGACGGGGTCACCGAAGCAGACGACGAGTTGCTGGCGACGATGCTGACGCAGACGGAGCGCCTCGGGCGGCTCGTCTCGCAGCTGCTGGACCTGAGCCGACTGGAGTCGGGGGCGACGCCCCTGTCGCTCGAGTCCGTCGATCTGGCCAGCCTCGGACGCGAGGCTGCCCAGGAGATCGCCCTGCACCGCCCGGAGCAGCGGATCGAGATCACGGTCGAGCCACCCGGGCTGTCGGTCGTCGCCGATCGCGAACGCCTCCACCAGGTGATCGCGAACCTCCTCGACAACGCGACCCGCTTCAGCCCCGAGGGTGAGCCGGTCGTTCTGCGGGCCTCTCGCCGAGGCGACGACGTCCGCATCGAGGTCATCGACCGGGGCCCCGGGATCCCGGAGGGCGACGCGGTGCGGATCTTCGAGCGCTACCAGCGCGGCAGCCACGTGCGGGCCACGGGCTCGGGCGGAACCGGACTCGGACTCGCGATCGCCCAATGGGTCGTCGAGCTGCATGCGGGCACGATCACCGCCCGTCCCGGCGACCCGAAGGGGTGTCGCATCCAACTGGATCTCCCTGCCGTCCCTCGCGAAGGAGCGACGCGATGACCTCGACCCTTCCCCCACCACCCCCGCGCGCCCACGAGCGGGGCGAGGCGGTGCCGGACGACCCGTGGCGGGTTCCTCCCTCGACCGCCGTCCTGGCCGCCCTCGTCGTCGGCGGCGTGGCGTTCGACCTCGGCGTCCGCCATCCCGCGGGCGTCCTGTCGCTGGTGTCGATCGCATTGGTCGCCGGCGCCGGGATGGCGGGCGGCTGGGTTCGCGGTCCGCTGGCCCGCCGGCTCCTCGGACTCTCCCTCGTCCCCACCGCGATGCTCGTGCTGCGCGACTCGCCCTGGCTCACCGCCCTCAACGTGACCGCCGCGCTCGGCCTTCTCCTCCTGTCCTCGATGGTGCGACCGGAACCCCAACCGATCGGCCGCGCCATCGGCCGGTTGGCGAACCCCCTCGCCGCGGTGGAGCCGCCGGTCCGCTCGTTCGATCTCGTCGTCGAGTCGGCCAGGACCGCCGCAGCCGGCCACGACCGACTCGGTCGCCGTCTGCTCCGGTTGGTGAGAGGCGCCGCCTTGGCGATCCCGGTGGTCATGACCCTCGGCGCGCTGCTCGCCGCGGCCGATGCGCTGTTCCGTTCCTGGCTGGTCCTCCCTCTCGACGTCGAGGCGACGACCGGGCACGGCATCGGGATCGCGTTCGGGGTGGGGCTCACGATGGTGCTCGCCGGCCACGGCGCCTGGGCGCAGGTCCAACCGGTTCGGCGCCCGCCGCGGTTCCTCGGCCCCACCGAGGCGGCTGTGGTGCTCACCGGTGTGGTTGCGGTCTACGCCGTGTTCGTCCTCACCCAGGTGCTCGCGCTCGCGGCCGGTGCCGGCTACGTGCAGCGCACGACCGGGTTGACCTACGCCGAATACGCCCGGGCCGGGTTCTTCCAACTGGTCGCCGCCGCGAGCGTGACGCTTGCGGTGCTGATCGGGCTGCGCCGCTATCGCGCCTCCGCTTCGCCGAGGATGGCGCGGCGACTACGGACGCTCGAGCTCTCGACGGTGGGCCTGACGCTCACCGTCGTCGCCGTCGCCGTACGACGACTGTTTCTCTACGAGGCCGAGTTCGGCCTCACGATGCTGCGCCTCTCCACGATCGTGTTCGCCGTCTTCATCGGCTTCGTCTTCGTCGTGACCGGTCTGTCCATCACCGGTCGGCTCCGGGGCGACGCTGTCGGGGTGGTCGTGTTCGGCGCGCTCCTGACCCTCACGGCCGTGACCGTGGCCAATCCCGAACGGATCATCGCCGAACGCAACATCCAGCGGTTCGGGGGCACCGCCCAACTCGATGTCGACTATCTCGTCGAGCGCCTCGGGGCCGACGCCCTTCCCGCGATGCTGACCGACCCGACGGTGGCCGCAACATTGTGCGCCGCCCCACCGGCCATCGACGATCGGACGATCGTGTTCAACTGGAGCCGACGCGAGGCGGCCGACGCGCTGGCCGCGGCCTGCTGATCAGGACTCGACGGGGGCCAGTTCGCCGCAGGCCGCGGCGAACGCCGTGCGCCACCCACCGGCGTCGAGGCCGAGCGCCGACGCGGTCTTGATGGCCCGCACCTCCGCAGCGGCGGCGTCGTCGGTGTGGAGCGCCGTGAGGCACTGGGCCTCGGCCAGGGCGACGATCGTCGGGTGGATCCGGTCACCGCCCAACGGCACAGCCTCGTAGGCCCGATCGAGGGCGACCCGGGCACCGGCGTCGTCGCCGCGTCGCGCCGCCGCGCACGCCGTGGCACAGCGGGCGATCACACGGTCGGAGTAGGTGGAACGGCTCGACTCCTCGACGGCGGCCACGTACTCGTCGTTGTCCCTGCCCGCCGCTGACGCGATCAGGGCGAGCGCCGCCCATCCCCAGGTGGATCCGGTGTCGGGGTCGATCGGCATCTGGTCGAACAATCGAGCCGCACCGTCGATGTCGCCCCGCTGGAGCTGGATCAGCGCCGCGGCCACCGCGAAGTCGGTCTCGCCGAGCTGGTCGGGGTCGAAACTGACGATCTCGTGGAAGGCGCGGCGCCCCATGGCGATGTCGCCGACCGTGGCGGCCGCCGCGGCCAGCGACGTCTCGAGTACCCGGAGCGCCGGCGCCTGCGGGTCGCCGGCCAGTTCGGCGGTGAGGACTCGGAACCCCTCGGCGACGCGACCCGAACGCACCAGGGCGCGACCCTCGACGGCCACGGCCTGGACCGGACCCACCGGATCGGAGCCGGCCGGGAACACGGCCCGGGCCTTCTGGGCCCGACGCACCGCCTCGTCGACCCGACCCGTCCAGAGTGCGGAGGTGGCGAGGGCGACGTGCATCATGCCCTGGGCCCAACGGTCGCCTCGGTCACGCGCCTCGACCAGCGTGCGTTGGGCGAGATCCTCCGCCTCGGCGAAGCGGCCGGCGTGGATCCGGACGTAGGCGAGCAGCCCCCGCGACCACGACACCCCCGAGAGGTCACCGATGGCCTCGAACGCCTCGGTCGCCTGTTGGAGACGGCCTTCGGCCTCGGCCATCCGCCCGGAGATGAAGGCAATCCACGCGAGGTTCTGACGGGCCCATGCCATGCCGCTCACGTCGTCGGCGGAGGCGTACGCGTCGTAGGCGAGATTGATCGACGACTCGGCCTGGTCGTGCTCACCCTGGAAGAGCCGGACCATGCCGACCCGTCGGAGGCCATCCGCGGCGAGCACCGCGTCGTCGAGCTCGTGGGCGATGACGAGGGCCTCTTCGCCCAGGGCCAGCGCCGCCTGCTGATCGCCCGACCACTGGGCGAGCTCGCTGCGCAACAGGGCTTGACGCAGGCGCTGACGCGGGTCGTCGGAGGCCGCGACGAGCGGAGCCGCGGCGTCGAGGTCGCGGCGGACGGCGCCGAGGTGAAGGCCCCGCATGGCTGCCCCGGCGCGTTCGAGGAGTACGTCGGCCCGCAGCGGATGGTCGTCTCCCATCAACGTGAGGGCATCACCGAAGAGTTGTTCGGTGCGCTCCATGGCGGCCGATCCCTTGGTGGCCCGCGCCGCCGCGAGCGTCCACGAGATCGCCTTGTCGACGACATCGTCGGGCATCCCGTCGACGCCACCGAGCTCGGCGGCGTGCGACGCCGCCCGGCGATAGTGATACGCGATCATCTCGGCGCTACCGGCGTGACGGTTGGCCTCGATCCACGAAGCGATGCCGGCGTGGCGCCAGGCCCGGTCGGTCTTGGTCAGGCGGCCGTAGACCACGTCGCGCACCAGGTTCGACCGGAACGACCAGTTGGGACCGGACCGCTCGAGCAGATCGACACGCTCGAGCACCCGGAGCGCCTCGGAGATGTCGGGCTGACCCCGTTGGAACTCGGCCATCCGGGCGAGCGCCCCCAGTTCGCCGCGCAGGCCGAGCACCGCCGCGTCCTCGATCACGTGCAGCACCGGATCGTCGAGCGCGTCGAGGCGAGCGCTGATCACGCTGCGCACGTTGGCCGGGAGGGCGGCGATGTCGCCACCGGGGGACGACTCCACCATGCGCGCCATCTCCTCGAGGAAGAGCGGATTGCCGCCCGATCGCTCCACGAGCTGGTTGCGCAACTCCACGGGCGCCTCGGGCAACAGTTCCCGGGCCAGGATGCCGCCGGCGATGTTGTCGAGGGGCTCGACCGACAGGGTCACCGAGTTGAAGCGCCCGGGGCGAGGCGACCAGCGTTCGAACATCTCGGCCCGCCCGGTCACCAGCACCACCACAGTGCGCCGACCCAGCCGGTCGAGGAGGTCGTCGAGCAGGCGCAGCACCGCATCGTCGGCCCAGTCGAGATCGCTGAGCCAGAGCATGACGGGTGAAGCGAGCGACAGCGCGTGGACGAGCGCACGGACGGATCGAGTGCCCTCCTCGGCGGCACGATCCGCCTCGAGTCGGGCGAGACCGGTCTCGTAGCCGAGCAGATGGCGCAGACCCTCGGCCGTGCGGGCCACGTTGGCCTGGTCGGCGGAGGGGCCGAACGCCTCGGCGACCGCTCGCTCCACGAGCGTCGGCACCTCGTCGTCGGACGTGTCGGCGTCGATGCCGACCACACCACGGATCGCCTCGGCGATGGGCCACCAGACGTTGGCTTCACCGTAGGGAAGGCAACGGCCGTGGAGGATGAGGGCCTTGTGGTCGTCGCGGGCGATCGACGCGACCTCTGCCCCGAGCCGGGTCTTGCCGAGACCGCTCTCACCGGCCAGCACGATCAGCTGGGCGCGGCTGCGCCGGTAGGCGGCGTCGACGGAGCTGCGCAGCACGGCGAGCTCCGGATCGCGCCCGATGAGGGGGGTTTCCGGCGCGGCGCGACGTTCGCCCGGCCGCCCGACCGGCTCGACGGCCCGATAGGCCGTGACCGGTTCCTCCCGCCCGCGGGCGTGGAGTTGCCCGAGCGAGCGGTAGTGGATGACCTCGCGGGTGGCGTCGAAGGTGGGTGAACCCACGAGCACGGCACCCGGCTCGGCCGCCGTCTGCAGACGCGACGCGGTGTTCACCACATCGCCCATCGCCGTGTAGTCGTCGCCCGCCGAGATGGCACCGACGAGCACCTCGCCGGTGTTGACCCCGATCCGGACCCTGATGCCCACACCGCTGTCGGCATCGAAGCGATTCACGGTTTCCTGCATCCGCAGGGCGGCCCGCACGGCCCGCTCGGCATCGTCCTCGTGTGCAATCGGTGCCCCGAACAGGGCCACGATGGCATCACCGACGACCTTGTCGACCCGACCGCCGAACGCCGTGATGTCGTCGGCCAGCAGGGCGAAGCAGCGGTCGACGAGATTCTTCACCTGCTCGGGATCGCGAGCCTCGGAGAGGCTTCGAGATGCACCGTTCACCGCACCGCGTGAAAATGCTGTGGGCACGGTCTACGACTCTGGTGACTACGCGAGTGCGCTTGATTCACTCTTGCAGCACCTCGACCTTCCGTCCCTGCGAGCCGAGCAAGCGGCTCGTCGCGATGCAGGCGCGGCCCTGCAACTTGGTATCGGCGTAAGCACGTATGTCGAGGTGACTGGCGGGCCACAGGCAGGCAGCGAACACGCGCGTGTTTCAGTAGCGGATG
>JAUIML010000069.1 GCA_030432715.1 Acidimicrobiia bacterium
CCCACCCCGACCTGACCATTCCGGGCGAGAGCTACTTCATCGAACAGATGGCTCGCCGTCGCGACGGTTTCCGCACGGGCGGGGCCTTCGATCGGGCCCGATTCGAAGCCGAACTCTTCGCCGATCACCGCTTCCGGGCGTGGAATCTGCCCCCCGCCGCAGTGCGGGCCGAGTTCGACCAGCGCCCGCCGGGAGACCTCGCCGACGCAGTCCGCGGCACCTATCGCGCGGCCGCGGCCCGTATGGGCACCTCTCGGTGGGGCGACAAGACCCCGAGCTACGCCCTCTGCATGCCCACGATCGCCGCGCTCCTCCCTGAAGCGGTGTTCGTCCATCTCGTGCGCGACCCCCGCGATGTTGCCGCCTCCTACGCCCGGGCCGGGTGGGGACCGCGCACGATGACGGGGGCCGGTCACGCCTGGAAGTCCAGGGTCTCCGCAGCGATGGCCGCCGGTCGAGCGCTCGGGCCGAGCCGCTACCTCGAGCTGCGCTACGAGGATCTCGTTGCTGATCCGGCGACGCATCTCTCGGCGATCTGCTCCCTGATGGCGCTCGACTTCGATCCGAAGATGCTCGACTACCGAGACGGCCCGGTGGTCCGGCGGTCGCTGGGTATGGAAGCCGGTGCGCACACGGCGCTGCTGGCGGCTCCGACCGTGGGCCTGCGCGATTGGCGTCAGGACCTCACCACGGCGCAGGCCGCCCGCGTGGGGGCGGTGAGCGACAGCACCGCCTGCCGTCTCGGCTATCCCGAGAGCCCACCCCTGTCGGGCACCAACCGGGCCCGTCACGTGGGTGAACTGATGCTCCTCGCGGGCGAGCGGCTGAGCCTCGCCTTCCGCCGCACTCGGGTGGCCAACCGGCTGCGGGGACCGTGGCGGCGGCTGCGGCGCAGGGCGACCATTGAACAGCTGGGCATTCCGGCCGAAGGAGTCACATGACGATGACGGACACCGCGCCCGGTCGCTGGGCCGACTTCTGGGCCGAGCAGTCGACTGCCCTCAACTCTCCGTTGGCAAACGACAACGCCGACCGCTACGGGGCCGAGATGCGCCTCCTGTTCCACGACGTCGATCCCCGCCGCGTGCTCGAACTCGGCTGTGGCGACGGTGCACTCTTCACCTCGCTCGGGTTCGACCGGGCCGAGCGCTATCTGGGAGTCGACTTCTCGGCCCGAATGCTCGAGGAGATGCGTCGACGGCACCCCGGTGTCGACGTCCGGGAGGCCGGCGGTCACGTCTTCGAGGTCGACGAGCAGTTCGATCTGATCTTCTCGGCCGCGACCGTCCAGTACTTCGATCGCGAGATGTTGGCCGGCCACATCGAACGCTCAGCTCGGATGCTGGCCCCGGCCGGCCGTTTGGTGTGCGCGTCCACCCCGTGGCGCCGGATGCGGTGGGCCTACGCCCGCGGTGATGTCGCCCGCCGGGCCCGGCGGCCATTGCCCCTCGCGCTCGCAGCGCACGCGAAGCGCCTGGTCAACGACAACATGGGCTACTGGCACGACATCCCCGAGGTGCGGCAGATGGCGGCCGCCAACGGACTCGAGGTCGACTTCTTCGGGTCGCTCACGTACCCCTATCGATTCCACTTCGTGCTCCGACACCGGTCGTAGCGACGGCCGCCGGGCTCAGTCCAGGGCGAACCCGGCTGCCAGCCACACGGGTCGGGCTGCGTCGACGGCTTCGGCCGACGTGATCCACCGGTCGCCGCGGGCGAGGAGCCGCTCGTAGAGCGGCCCCACACCGCGACGGATCTGGGTGTCGGAGACCGTGGTGTCGTGCCAGAGCACCGAGACGGTGCCGCCGTGGCGGCCGGCCTCTTCGAGCACTGCGGCGGCGTGCACGGCGGGATCGACTCCCCGCCGGGCCATGTCGCTCAGGGCGACGTCCATCATGACCAGCGGCACCTCGAAGACGGACGCGGGCTGGTTGGTGGTCGTGTCGAACGGGATGAAGGGGCGAGCCATGCCGTGCCGGAAGCCGCACGCATCGGACCAGCCGAAGCTCGAGTCGTACCGCGCGCGGGCTGTCGAGAGTTCCTGGTAGAGCGGTGCACCGGCGTGTCGCAGCCAGTGTTGGCGAACGCCGCGACCGTCGTGACCGGCGGCCCGCAGCGTCGCCATTTCGCGGGCGAGCGCGCCAGGCCGGCCCGCGCTCGTGTAGCTCCCGTGGAGGCCGATCTCGTGGCCGCGAGCGGCAAGCGCGTCGAGCGTGGAGCGCACGGTGGAATCGTCGAACGCGTAGTTAGCGTCGCGAGCGTGGAGTTGCGCGACCAGGACGTTCCACGTCGACCGGACTTCGTGACGTCGTTCGAGCTCCATGACCGCGTCGACACCCCCCAGGGCCGGTCGGCGGCGAAGCAGCCTCGTCGACGCGGCACCGGTGATCGACGCGACGAGACGGGGGTCACGCATGGTGAGGGCGGCCACGGCGAGGTTGCGGGCGAGCCGCACGCCGGTGTCGCCGGGCTTCACGGGAAGGAAGTCGAGGTCGTGGGTTCCGAGCACGGTCACACCGGAGCGCTTGCGCGAGAGGACCGGATCGAGTTGTGGGTGGAGAGCCAGAGCGACGCGGTCGAACGCGTCGAGGTGCCGCTCGGCCCAGGCGACGCAGGGGTCGACGCCGAGCGTGGCCGCCATGGAAGACGAGCGGTCGATCCGGCCGCTCGGGTCGACCGGAGCGTCGTGTTCGCTGAGGGCGGCGACCCATGCGTGGACCTCTACGAGGTGATCGAGTCGCGTTCCGGCGCCGAAGTACCAGGGGAGGCCGTGTTGCATCGTGGGGCGGCCCGTGACGCCGTCGCTCGCGGGTAGCGCGCCGGCGTCGTCGCCCCCGTAGGTGAACACCGCGTCGGCTCGGGCCGCGTCGGTCACCGCGAGATGCCGGCTCGCGGCCCAGACGCGGAAGGCATGGTCGATGGGAGCGTGCCGGTCGCGTGGGACGCGCTCGTCGAACCGCAGGGCGACGCGTGGACTCATCGGCCGCGAACAGCCTGGTAGAGCTGGTGCGCGGCCCACCCGATGCGGCCGCGGCGGGAGAAGCGCATGGCTCCGAGGTAGGTGTGCTGGGTACCACCGAACCCCCGGAAGAATCGTTCGACGCCGGGCACCATCGAACCCTCGAAGTCGAAACGGTTCACGTGGGCGGCCGACATCTTGATGGCTTCCCACATGAGCAGCGAGAGCGCGGCCGACTCCCGCCGCGACGGGTCGGCGCCGCCGACGAGGTAGTACGCCCGTTCGGTGTCCCAGACGACGAGCATCGAGGCGTGGACGGCCCCGGTGTCGTCGATCGCCGTCAAGACCCGTCCCTGATCCCGGGAGATGGCCGCGGCGGCGGCCCGCCGGAGGAGGGCGGGGGAGTAGGGCAGGTCGAGTGCCTGGCGCTCGAAGGTGGCCTCGGCCATGGGGAGCAGGGCGGCCGCGTCGTGGTCGGTGCGCACGTGGATCTTCTTCTCGGCCTTGCGTACGGCCCGGCGGGTGCTGTCGCCGAAGCCCTTCCAGACGAGGTCGACGTCGTTCAGCGCGTCGAGCACATAGGTGACGCGAGGCGACCCGACGAAGCCGTGCTCGGCCAGCACCGGCCAGTTGCGGTGTTCGAGCGGGAGCGTCGTCTTGTAGATGTCGTGGGCGGGCAGCTGCTCGATCAGGGCGGCCTGGAGCTCTCGGTCGCGCTTCAGCTGGGTGGCCGGCTTGCCGTCGCCGGGGTCGGTGATCGGTCCGAGGTAGGGCGTGAGCGGGGGTGCCCCGAGCACGGTGATGCCCGGTCGGAGCCGGCGGGTGGAGAAGGGCAACACCGCGCGCAGCCGGCCGTCGGTCTCGACCCGCACTTCGCTCCAGGATCCCGGTGCCACGGCGTCGAGCCACCACGGCTCGTGAAAGATCGGTCGCTGCATGGGTTCCCATCGGCAGCAGGGCGCAAACCGGTAGGCCTTTCGCCCTAGTCTCGGATCGATGGTCCAGCGCCCTCCGGCGGGGTCGATTCCCGACACCCCCGGCTCGTACCAGTTCAAAGACGCCGAGGGTCGGGTGATCTACGTCGGCAAGGCGAAGAGCCTGCGCTCGCGCCTGTCGAGCTACTTCCAGGACCCGCGCAACCTCCACATGCGCACCCGGCAGATGGTGGAGACGGCCGAAACGGTCGAATGGATCCAGGTGGCCAACGAGGTCGAGGCGCTGATGCTCGAGTTCTCGCTGATCCAGCGCCACAAACCCCGGTTCAACGTCCGCTACACGGACGACAAGTCGTATCCCTTCCTGTGTCTCACCACGGTCGACGAGTGGCCCCGGGCCATGGTCATGCGGGGCAAGCGCAAGAAGGGCAACCGCTACTTCGGCCCCTACGGGCAGGCGTATGCGATCCGCGACACGCTCGACCTGCTGTTGCGGACGTTTCCCATCCGTACCTGCACCGACAACAAGTTCCGGCACCACGAGAAGCTCGGCAAGCCGTGCCTGCTGTTCCACATCGAGAAGTGCGCGGGACCCTGCGTCGACGAGGTCACGAAGGCCGACTACGACGAGATGGTGAACGAGCTGATCTCGTTCCTCGAGGGCGACACCGACGAGATCATCGCCAAGCTCGAAGCGCAGATGACGCAGGCTTCCGAGGATCTCGAGTTCGAGCTCGCCGCCCATCTCCGGGATCGTCTCAGTGCCGTGCGCAAGGCCGTCGAGAAGCAGCAGATGGTCTTCAACCGCAACGAGGACGTCGACGTCATCGGGCTCCACGACGACGAGCTCGAGGCCGCGGTGCAGGTCTTCTACGTGCGCAAGGGTCGGGTCATGGGCCGCCGCGGGTTCGTCGTCGACAAGGCCGAGGACCTCGACCGCGGCGAACTGATCAGCCGGGTGCTCGAACGGCTCTACTTCGAGGACAATCCGGTCGGTTCGCCGAAGGAGGTACTCGTCCCGGACCTCCCGAGCGACCCCGACCTCTACGAGGAGTGGCTCACCGCCGCCCGCGAATCCAGGGTCAGGATCCGGGTGCCACAACGGGGCGACAAGCGTGCCTTGCAGGCAACCGTCACCCAGAACGCCCAGGAGTCGTTCACCCGCCACCGTCTCAAGCGCACCAACGACCACAACAGCCGGGCTCGTGCCCTGCGTGAGCTCCAGGAACACCTCGACCTGCCCATCGCGCCGTTGCGCATCGAGTGCTACGACATGAGCCACATCCAGGGCACCGACTATGTGGGCTCCATGGTGGTGGTCGAGGACGGGCTGCCGAAGAAGTCGGACTACCGGCGCTTCAAGATCCAGTCGGTGCCGGGCAACGACGATTTCGCGGCGATGGAGGAAGTGCTCACGCGTCGGTTCAGCGCCTACCTGAAGGAACGGCAAGTGCCGGTCGACCAGCGCGAGGGCCGCTTCTCGTATCCGCCGCAGCTCCTCGTCGTCGACGGTGGGAAGGGCCAGCTCGGCGTGGCGACTCGGGTGCTCGACGAACTCGGGCTGCGCGACGAGATCCCGGTCGTGTCGCTCGCGAAGCAGTTCGAGGAGGTCTTCGTCCCCGGCCGCCCCGACCCGATCCGACTCCCACGCCAGTCCGAGGCGCTCTATCTCCTCCAGCGGATCCGCGACGAGAGCCATCGTTTCGCCATCACCTTCCATCGGCAGTTGCGTGACAAACGCATGACGAAATCGGCCCTCGACGGGATCGAAGGACTCGGCCCGGCCCGCAAGAAGCGCCTCGCCAAGGAGTTCGGGGGCGTCAACGCCGTCAAACAAGCTGCCCTCGAGGACCTCAAGAACCTGACCTGGTTGCCCGACGGGGTAGCAGAGAACGTTTTTCGCCGTCTCCACCGCGTGGAGGCGCGGGCACGCCGTCCACCACCTGCGGAGGAGGACGGGTAATCCTTGGATACCGCGGGTCGAGGAGACTCCATGAACGACGAAACGCACCACAGCGGAAGGGGCGACGAGCCGACCGACAGTGTCCTGCGGCCGTTCGAAGCCCCGGAGCCGCCGCCGCTCCCGCCGATCGAGCCGTCGCAGGTCGTCCCCGAGCCACCGGCCGCCGAGGAACCCGTTGTCGAGGAGCCGGTCGTGCCCCCGCCGCCGATCGAGGCGCTCGCCGACGATCCCTGGTCGCCCGCCCCCGAGGTCGACGAGGTCGCCGACGCCGACGAGGAAGCCGCCGCTGAAGCCCCCGATGTCGTCGATGAGGTCGACGAGGTCGACGACATCCACGACGATGACGAGAAGCTCGACGACGCGCGCGTCCCCGTCCTCGCCGCGCCGGCCGACGCGGCCGCCTCGGTCCCGGCCGAGACCATCACCCTTCCCCGCAAGACGTTCCTCGTCGGCCTGGGCATCCTGCTCGGTGCCGTGGCCCTGTTCGGTCTCCTGTGGCAGACCAGCGGTGGGGACGGCGGCGGCGATGAGAGTGCGGCGCCGCCGGTCGGCGACGACGTGCCCCGCGTCGTCGAGGACCTCGACGGAGACGACGGCGCGCCTGCCGAGGACGACGTTTCGGTCGACGAGGTCGACGACGGTGGCACACCGGTTCCTGCAGGCACCGACGGGTTGGCTGAAGACCTCGCCGCAGCCCGCGCGGAGATCGCCGGGCTCGAGGCCGCGGTGGCGGAGTTGGAGGACCGGCCGCCACCCGCGCTCGACGGGTCGATGCTGCGTCGCATCGTCGTCGGGGCCGATGCCAAGTTCGTGAGCGCGCTCCCCGAGTCGGTCGCCGTGGTCGGCGCGTTCGGTGGATTGTCGCTGATCGATCCCGACAGCAACCGAGTCGTCGCCAACGGGAATGTGGCGAACGCGGCGACGCGAGTGCTGCGGACCTCGAGCTTCGTGTGGCTCACCAACTACGCCGACAACCAGCTGTTGCGTGTCGACCCGGCCACCAACACCGTGGCTGCGGTCTTCCCCTTCGAGGGCCCCGACGGCATCGACAAGCTCGACAACACGCTGGTCGTCGCGTCGTTCGATGGACAGTTCGTGGCTCGCGTCGACCCCAACACCGGCCAGATCCTCCGTCAGGTGGATGTTGGCGGGAAGCCCACGGCGGTGATCTCACACAGCAATCACGGTCTGTGGGCGGCTGTCTTCGACACGGGCGAGATCGTGCAGATCGACCCTGAGACCTTCGAGATCCTGCAACGGGTCGTCGTGGGTCAGGGCCCGGTCGGCATCTCAGCCGACCCGTCGTTCCTGTGGGTGTCGAACCACGACGAGGGAACCGTGGCCAAGGTCGATCCCGGCTCAGGGGAAGTGATGCTCACCGTCGAGGTCGGCAACGGCCCGACCGAGACTGCGGTCGGCGCCGGCTCGGTGTGGGTCACCGTCACCGACGACGGTGCGGTGGTCGAAGTCGACGACGACGACGGTCAGATCCTGTCGCGGACACCACTCGGCGGGGCCAACGCGGGGGGCGGCCCGACCGGCATCTCCTTCGCCGAGAGCACGCTTTGGATCGCGATGCAGGGCGAACAGTCGGTCGTGCGCATCGATCTGCGCTGAGCGCCCCGCTCGAGGGACCGCGTCGCGCTCGCGGCATCCTTGCAGGGTGACCGAGCCGAAATGGGACGAACACGCCGACTGGTGGCAACGCGAGTTCACCGACGGAGTCGACCCCGAATACGTCGAGCAGATCATCCCGCTGGCGCGGCAGCACCTGGCCGGGTTCGCCACGGTGATCGATCTCGGCACCGGTGAAGGGCAGATCGCTCGAGCGCTGGCGGCCGACGGCGCCCGGGTGATCGGCCTCGATCCGACGCCGTCACAGATCGAGGTGGCCCTCACCCGCGGCGGCGGTCCCGTCTACGCGCTGGCCGGCGCCGACCGGCTCCCCGTGCGTGACGCAAGCGCCGACGCCGTGGTGGTGTGCCTCGTGTTCGAGCACGTCGACGGGCTCGACGAAGCCCTGGCCGAGGTGGCCCGTGTGCTCCGGCCCGGGGGCAGGTTCGTGCTCTTCCTCAACCACCCGCTGCTCCAGACGCCCGACAGCGGCATGATCATCGACCACATGATCGAACCGCCCGAGACCTACTGGCGGATCGGCGCGTACCTCCGGGAGGCCGTGACCGTCGAGGAGGTGCAGAAGGGCGTGTTCGTGCGCTTCGTCCACCGACCGCTGAGCCGCTACCTCAACGGCATGATCGCCGCCGGGATCGACCTGCTCGAGATGGTCGAGCCGGCGCCGCCGCCGGGATTCCTCGCCAAGGCCCCCGAGTACGAGGAGGACGTGGTCGCCACGACGCCCCGGCTGTTGGGGCTCGTCGGGACGCGACGGCCCTCAGACGGCTGAGTCCGCCGCCGATGGGTGAGCGGGCGTGTCGTCGGCTCGCCACTACGATCGGAACCCTCGTGAGTGAACTCGTGGTCATCGCCGGAATGTCGGGAGCGGGCCGCACGGTCGCGGCCGACAACCTCGAGGATCTGGGCTGGTTCGTGATGGACAACCTGCCGCCGGCGCTGATCCCCAAGGTGGCGGAGCTGGCGGATGGTTCGTCGAGCGCGGGCGATCGGCTCGCCCTCGTCGTGGGCTCCGGGCGCTACCACGAGGAGATGGCTCCGCTGGTCTCCGTGCTGCGGTCGAAGTTCGGCCGGGTCCAGCTCGTGTTCCTCGACGCGTCGACCGACGTACTGGTGCGGCGCTACGAATCGAGCCGCCGGGTGCACCCGTTCGCGTCGGAAGGTCGTGGCACCCTCGGCGAGGTGATCGAAGCCGAGCGCGTCGCCCTCGAACCGCTGCGGGCCGAAGCCGACCTCGTGCTCGACACCAGTGATCTCAACGTGCACCAGCTCCGCGACCGGATGGTCGACGCGTTCAGCGCCGGTGGTGTGGGGCACACGATGCACACGACCGTCACGTCGTTCGGGTACAAGCACGGCCTGCCGCTCGACGTCGACATGGTGATCGACTGTCGCTTCCTGCCCAACCCCCACTGGGTCGACGAGCTGCGTCCGCTGACGGGGCTCGACGACACGGTTGCGGAGTATGTGCTCGAGCAACCGGTGACCGGGGCCTTCCTGGCCCGGCTGGAGCGGCTGCTGGCCCTGATCCTGCCGTTCTACGTGCAGGAGGGGAAGTCGTATCTGACGATCGCATTCGGTTGCACCGGGGGCCGCCACCGCTCGGTTGCGATCGCCGAACGCATGGCCACCGTGCTCGACCAGCTGGGGCACGCGCCGGCCGTCGTGCACCGGGACGTGGCGAAATGACCGGCCCCCGCATCGTCGCCATCGGTGGTGGCCACGGCCTCGCGATGTCGCTCGAGGCCCTGCGAGACCTCGCCGGCGAGCTGACCGCGGTGGTGAGTGTGGCCGACGACGGCGGTTCGAGCGGGCGCCTCCGGCGCGAGCTCGGGATCATGGCCCCCGGCGACATGCGTCGGTGTCTTGCCGCCCTGACGCCTCCGGGACTCGTGCGCGACGCACTCGATCATCGGTTCGAAGACGGCGTGCTCGAAGGCCACCCGGCCGGGAACCTCCTGCTCGCCGCCCTGCTGGAGAACGCCGACGACCCGGTCCTGGCGATGGACACGGCGGTTGCCATGGTCGGCGCCCGTGGCCGGATCCTGCCGGCATCTCGCACGCGGGTCGACCTCATGGCCGACACCGGCCGAGGCGTGGTCAAGGGCCAGGTGGCGGTGGCCCGCGGTGGCGACATCCGTCGCCTCTTCACGTCGCCCGCCGATCCACCGGTGCCGGTGGAGGTCGATGCGGCGATCAGGGCTGCGGATGTGATCGTGCTCGGCCCCGGATCGCTCTACACCTCGGTGCTGGCCGCCGCCGTGCCCGGCGTGCGACGGGCGATCGCGGCCGCCGACGGTCTGGTCGTCTATGTCGCCAATCTCGGCCCCGAGCCGGGGGAGACCGACGGCTACAGCCTGGCCGATCACGTCGACGCGGTCCGGCGTCACGGGGTCGAGCCCGACGTCGTGCTGGCCGACGGGTCGCTCGACGTCGACCCGACGATCGCGGCGCTCGTGGTGTCGCGGCCGCTGAGCGATTCCGACGACGCAACCCACTCGGCCGAACTCGTCGCCGCGGCGGTCTCCGAGTTGGTGACCGGCGTCCGCGCCTGATCCTCTAACATCAGGCGTGGCCGCGAGGCCGAGAACTCAACCAGGGGAGACCCCACCATGACCGTACGCGTCGGCATCAACGGCTTCGGCCGGATCGGCCGCAACTTCTTCCGTGCCGCAAAGGCGTCGGGCGCCGACATCGACTTCGTCGCCGTCAACGACCTCGGCTCACGCGAGACGATGGCCCATCTGCTGGCCAACGACTCCGTCCACGGAAAGTTCGGCGGCAAGATCAAGGCCACCCGCGACGGCATCAACGTCGACGGCGACGTGCTCAAGGTCCTTTCGGAGCGCAACCCCGAGGACCTCCCGTGGGGCGACCTCGGGGTCGACGTCGTGATCGAGTCCACCGGCTTCTTCACCAAGAAGGAGGCGGCCGCGGGCCATCGCAAGGCCGGCGCGCCGAAGGTCATCATCTCCGCTCCCTCGGGTGACTGCGACGCGACGTTCGTGATGGGGGTCAACGAGGACACCTACAACCCGGCCCGCCACCACGTGATCTCCAACGCATCCTGCACGACCAACTGCTTCGTGCCGATGATCAAGGTGCTCGACGACGCCTTCGGCGTGCAGCAGGGCCTGATGACGACCACCCACGCCTACACGGGCGACCAGGCGCTGGTCGACGGCCCCCACAGCGACCTGCGCCGGGCCCGCGCCGCGGCGGTCAACATCGTGCCCACCTCGACCGGGGCGGCTCGGGCGACGGGGCTCGTCATGAAGAAGATGCAGGGCAAGCTCGACGGCACGTCGCTGCGGGTTCCGATCCCCGATTGGTCGATCACCGACTTCACCGGCATCCTCAAGAAGGAAGCATCGGTCGAGCAGATCAACGCCGCATTCAAGAAGGCCGCGTCGACCGGGCGTCTCAAGGGCGTCCTCGCCTACAGCGAGGAGCCGCTCGTGTCGGCCGACATCGTCGGTTCACCGGCGAGCTGCACCTTCGACTCCGGCCTGACCATGGCCCAGGGCTCACTCGTCAAGATCTTCGGTTGGTACGACAACGAGATGGGCTACTCGAACCGCCTCGTGGACCTCGCCGTGCTCGTCGGCAAGAAGAAGGCCCCGGCCACGCGCAAGACGGCGGCCAGGAAGCGGCCGGCCAAGAAGGCGACCAAGAAGGCCGCTGCGAAGAAGTGAGCTCCGTTCCCCGGCTCGAGGACCTGGGCGATCTCGACGGGAAGTCGGTGCTGCTACGGGCCGACTTCAACGTGCCGATCGCCGACGGCGAGATCACCGATGACCTGCGCATTCGTGCCGCGTTGCCCACCATCCGGTGGCTGCTCGAGCAGGGGGCGTCGGTCACCGCGTGCACGCATCTCGGTCGACCGAAGGGTGCGCCCGACCCGGCGTATTCGGTCGAGCCGGTGCGGGCCCGCCTCGCCGAACTCGTGCCGGGGGTCGAACTGCTCGACAACCTGCGTTTCGATCCGGGGGAGACGGCCAACGACCCGGCCTTCGTCGCCCGGCTGATCGAGGGCCACGACGCCTACGTGAACGACGCGTTCGGCGCGTCGCACCGCGCCCACGCCTCGATCGTGGGGCCACCCAAGCACCTTCCGTCAGCGGCGGGCCGGCTGCTGCACCGGGAGGTCGAGGTGCTCGGTGGGTTGCGCGACAACCCGCGCCGGCCCTTCGTCGGGATCATGGGCGGCTCGAAGGTGAGCGACAAGCTCGCCGTGATCGAGGCACTGTTGGAGTCGGTCGACTCGTTGATCGTCGGGGGTGGGATGTGCTTCACCTTCCTGAAGGCGAAGGGACACTCGATCGGCGCCTCGCTGTGCGAGGACGACATGGTCGAGACCTGCGCCCGGCTCCTCGACCAGCCCAAGCCCATCCACCTGCCCTACGACATCACGGCGTTGGGCCCCGGCGGGAAGCTCTTCGAGCCCGAGGCCGGGGGAGAGGTGCGCCAGATGGGCGCCAACCTGCCCGACGGTTGGATGGGGGTCGACATCGGCCCGGGATCCGCCGCCCAGTTCGGCGACGTCATCCACGAGGCCGGCACCGTGCTGTGGAACGGCCCGATGGGCGTGTTCGAGGATCCGCGTTTCGGTGGTGGCACCGGGGCGGTGGCCCGGGCGATGGCCGACACGAAGGCGTTCACCGTCGTGGGTGGCGGCGACAGCGCTGCCGCGGCGAAGCAATTCGGTGTAGAGAAGGACATGGACCACGTCTCCACCGGCGGTGGTGCCTCGCTCGAGTTGATCGAGAAGGGCGACCTGCCGGGTCTGGAGGCCCTACGAGGAGCCCCCAACAATGGCTAGGCAAGCAACGTCTGACCGCAAGCCGCTCATCTCCGGCAACTGGAAGATGCACCACAACCACTTCGAGGCGATCCAGACCGTCCAGAAGCTGGCCTACGCGTTGACCGCCGACGACTACGACGAAGTCGACGTGTCGGTGCACCCGCCCTTCACCGACCTGCGCTCGGTGCAGACGGTGCTGCAGGCCGACGACGTCCCGATCGCGCTCGGCGCGCAGAACGTGCACCAGGAAGAGAAGGGTGCCTTCACCGGTGAGGTCGCTCCCGGCATGCTGGCCAAGCTCGACGTCACCTACGTGATCGTGGGGCACTCCGAGCGCCGTGAGCTGTTCGGCGAGACCGACGAGATCGTCAACGCGAAGGCGATCGCCGTGCTCAAGGAGAACATGACCCCCATCGTGTGCTGCGGCGAGACGCTCGAGGAGCGCCAGGCCGGGCAGGCCGAGTCGAAGGTGGCCGCGCAGATCGCCGGGTCGCTGGCCAACCTCACTGCCGAGGTGGTGGGGGAGCTGGTGATCGCCTACGAGCCGATCTGGGCGATCGGCACCGGCGAGACGGCCTCGTCCGACGATGCCCAGCAGATGTGCGCCCACATCCGGTCGTTGGTGAAGGACCAGTGGGGCGATGCCGCGGCCGCCGCGGTGCGGATCCAGTACGGCGGCTCGGTCAAGCCGGGCAACGCGCCCGAGCTGATGGCCCAGCCCGACATCGACGGTGCGCTGGTCGGTGGAGCGTCGCTCGACCCCGACGACTTCGCCCGGATCGTCAACTTCCGCCTGTACCAGGCCTGAGCCGGTATCCTCGACCCGTGATCTGGATCGTTGCACCCCTGTGGCTCGTCTCCGCGTTGGGCCTGATCTTCCTCGTCCTGCTGCACAGCGGCAAGGGCGGCGGCCTGTCCGACATGTTCGGTGGCGGCGCCGGCGCCGCGGCCGCCGGCTCGACGGTGGTCGAGAAGAACCTCGACCGCATCACCGTCGTTGCGGCAGTCGTCTTCGCCTTCAGCTCCGTCGCCTACGCCCTCATCTTCTGACCCGTCACCGGCAACGCGGAGCGGTGCCGGTGTCAGACACTCGTCACGAGTGCTGTAGCGGCGGGTTCGTCGGCCGATAGGGGGAGATGCGTCGTGCTCTCCTCGCGTTTCTCGCGTTCCTGCTACTGACCTCGGCGTGTGCCGGGGAGCGGCCGGCGCTCGATGAGAGTGCCGCACGTGAGGTCGAGCAGATCGCCACCACGGGCCCGGCTTCCGGCGAGTCGACCGCGGCGGAACCGGTCACCCTGCGTCTCGCGGTCCCGGCTGACGTGTCGCTCGATCCGGCGGACGCGGGTGCTGCGTCGCTCACGAACAGGGTCGTGGCCGACCTGCTCTACGAGGGACTCACCAGCCTCGACGGCGACGCTCGACCCCAGCCCGCTCTGGCCGATCGCTGGTTCGTCAGCGACGATCGTCTTCTGTGGACGTTCGTGCTGTCGCCGGGGATCGTCGACGGTGCCGGTGACCCGATCACCGCTCGCGACGTCAAGGCGTCACTGGAGCGCGTCGCCCGCCGCGGACCGGCCGACCAGGCCGCGACCGCCCTGACGGTCATCGCCGGCTGGAGCGACCTCACGACCGGCGATGCCGGGGGTGTGGCCGGTCTCTCTGCGACCGACCACTCGACGCTCGTCGTCCGGCTCGACTCGCCCTACGAGCTGCTCCCCGAGGTGCTGGCTGCGCCGGCGTTCGGGGTGACCGGCGAGCGCGACGACGGGTCACTTCGCACCAGCGGGGCCTATGGCATCGACACCGAATCGGGCGTCTTCGAGGC
Source organism: Acidimicrobiia bacterium (assembly GCA_030432715.1). GTDB lineage: Bacteria > Actinomycetota > Acidimicrobiia > Acidimicrobiales > Aldehydirespiratoraceae > JAJRXC01. The sequence continues at coordinate 14,119 of JAUIML010000069.1, forward strand.
GGTCGACCCCGACGCCGCCGTCGCCCGAATCGAGCTCGTGAGGGCGGCCGAAGGACCGTCGGCCGCGATGGCCGACGGCGATGCCGACTGGGCCGTCCTGGCCAGCGGCGAAGGAGCGGGCGGGCTCCCGGCCGACATCGTGCGCCAACCGCTCGAACTCACCCTGGCCATGGTGGCCCGCAGTCCCTTGACGGAGACCCGTCTCGGTCTGCTCGGCGCGCTCGAGCCACTGCTCCTGGCGACCGAGGTCGACGGATTGATCGCTCGGCCCTCCGTGGGGAGTGCCGCGGCGACGGCCGTCCCCGACGCCGCTCTCGTGGAGGTGGTGACCGGCCCGCTCGGCCGTCTGACCGATGCAGTGGTCGAACAGCTCGAGGCCGCCGGGGTCGCGGTCGTGCCGGTCGAATCCGACGAGGCGGCATTCGCGGACCGTGTCGCGTCGGGCGACGCACTGCTGTTCCCGATCGTGATCGCAGGCGGCACCGGCCCGGCCAGCGCGCTCCTTCGTGTCGCGGTGCCCGGAGCGAGCGACGACGTCTTCGGCCCGGACAGCGAGGCGCGAGCCGAACTGGCTGCCGCCGTTGTCGCCGAGCTCGACATCGAACAACGTGACCTCCTGATCGACGCTCTCGAACGCTCTCTGATCGATGACGGCCTGCTTCTCCCGATCGGCCAGTTCGAGGTGCGAGTGGCGCTGGGCCACAGGCTCGACGGGCTGCGGCACCGGGCCGACGGCACGCTCGATCTCACCGACGTCCAGCTGTCGGAACGGCAGTAGCCAGAGGGGTGTGGCCGACGGTCACGCCCGCTACGATTGCGCTTCGCTTCGGACTCGTCCGGGGTGCCACGTCGGAGTGGCGGAATTGGCAGACGCGCTAGCTTGAGGGGCTAGTGCCCGATAAGGGCGTGGGGGTTCAAGTCCCCCCTCCGACACCACCAGTAACCCTCGGTGCGACCGAGAGTTGCGCCCGGCGGTTCTCGTGGTCGTACAGGACCTCGAGCTGAGCCGCCTCGTAGACACGGCGCCGGTCTTGTGGGGAAGCGGCTGCCAGCAGTTCCACTGCGTCGGCCAGGCTCTGAACGACCGCCCGGATCTCGTCCTCGGTCAGGCCCTTTCCGGTTGTGAGCCTTCGGAGGCGTAGTTCGGCGTTCTTGCGCTCTGCTCGCGTGCGTTCGATCTGGCGAGCGAACCCTGTGATGGTGTCAGCGTCGTCGGTCACGCCCAGGGCGGTCTCGAAGTTCGCAATCCGCTTGTCGCACTCCTTGATGGTCCGCCGCGCCGCCATCTCCTCGGCGGTGTTGATGTCGTTGCTCTCGACCTTGGCGAGGGAGCTCACGGTCTCGTCGATGTGGTCTTCGTCGAAGAGCTGGGCGAGCCATCGGTCGATGGTCGGGAGGAGTTGGTCTTCCCGGACCGAGAGCGAGCGGGGGTGATCGAGCCCTGGATACTCGTCCTTCATGCGGCAGCGATACTGGAGCCGGCCTCGCACGACGTTGGCGACGAGCTTCCTTCGGCATGAGGAGCAGGTGATCATCCCCTTGAGCATGTAGTCGTGGGTGCGCCTTCGTGATGGCGCGCTGCGACGGGTCCCG
>JAUIML010000070.1 GCA_030432715.1 Acidimicrobiia bacterium
TACTTCCCCGACGCGAGCAACGCCGAACTCTCGTGGGCCATCAACGCGTTCACCATCGTGGGTGCATCCACCGTGGTGCTGGGTGCCGCGATCGGCGACCAGTGGGGCCGCAAGCGCACCACACTGATCGGCACGAGCCTCTTTGCCCTCGGATCGGTGGTCGCCGGCACCGCCCCCGGCGTGGGCGTACTCATCGTCGGACGGTGCATCCAGGCGCTGGGGGCCGCCCTGTCGGGACCGTCGTCGCTGGCGCTCGTGCTCGAGGCATTCCCCTTCGAGCAGCGGGGAATCGCGATCGGCGTCTCCACCATGGGCGGCGGACTCGCGGCGGCGGCCGGACCCGCCGTGGGCGGCGTGATCGTCGAGCATCTCGGCTGGCGCTGGGCCTTCCTCGCCGTGGTCCCGATCGGACTCATCGCCGTGGCGGTCGGCGCCCGTGTCTTCGAGGAGAGCTACGGGGTGCGCCGCGAGCGGCTTCCCGATCCGCTCGGGTCGCTCCTGTTGATGTTCGGCGTCGGCTCGCTGATCCTCGCCCTCGTGCAGACCGACGAGTGGGGATGGCTCGACCGGCGGACGGGGCTCGCGGCGACGGTCGGTCTCGTGCTCGTCACCATGCTCCTGCGGCGATCGATCCACCACCCCGCCCCGATCATCGACCTCACGCTCTACCGCCACCGCAGTTTCCGCGCCGGCAACGCGGGCATCGCCTTGTTCGCGGCGAGCTTCTTCACGATGCAGTTCGCGGCGATCTTCTTCCTGACCGAGGTGTGGGACTACGAGATCGGCGGAGCCGGGATCCTCGCCGCTCCCTACTTCCTGGCGACCGGCCTGATGGGCCCGGTGGCGGGCCGGATGGTCGACCGAACCGGACCCAGGCCCGTCACCGCGACGGGCGCGGCGATGTGGACGATCGCCGCGCTCGTGTTGGCCTTGGCGATCGGCGACGAACCGAACCTGACGCTCTGGCTCATCGTGGTCATCGCCGGTGGCATCGGGTCGGGCCTTTTCTGGGGATCGGCGCCGACGCTCGCCGTGGAGGAACTCGACGGGCCCGGCTACGCCCGCGCCGCCGGGATCAACCAGACCATGCAGAACACCGGCAACGCGCTCGCCATCGCCGTCGCCATCACCCTGCTCGGCAACGACCCGACCCTCTCGGACTTCACGCCGATCTTCGTGCTCGTCGTCGTCATCGGTGCGTGCAGCGCGCTGATCTCGTGGAGCGCCGGACCCCGCCTCTCGAGAACCACTCCTCCGGTGGGCTGATCACCTGGTCAGAAGGGGTTGCAAGGCGAACATATGTTCGTATAGCATGCATCCATGTTCGCCGAGTTGAGACAGCATCTGCGGGAGGATCAGGTCGACCTCCTCACGCGCGGTCAACTCAACGACCGGTTCGCGGAGGTCCGCCGACTGAAGGGCGCCGTCGCCGCCTACGAGGCTCGACTCGTGCGAGCCGTCGACGGGCTCGGCGACCGCGGACTCGACGGTAAGGGCGTGCTCCGAGCGCAAGGAAAGACCTCCGACCGAGCAGCCGCCCGCACCGCCAAGACCGCGTCGATGCTCGAGGAGTTGCCGGAGGTCGAGGCTGCACTCGAAGAGGGCCGCATCACGTCCGAACACGCCGACGCGGTGGCCGACGCCGCCGAGAAGGTGTCGCCGGAAGCAGCGCAGACCGAGTTGCTCGACACCGACGAGGTGCCTCCCGCCGACGTGTTCGCGAAGCGAGCTCGGGAGTGGTCGGGCAAGCGAGCCGGCGGCGACGGCACGGATCGCCATCGGCGGCAACGCAACAACCGCTCCGGGTCGCACTGGGTCGATCGCGACAACGACGGCATGTGGATGTTCAAGTTCAGCCTCGACGACGAGCGAGGCCAGCTGGCCAAGCACGCGCTCGACCGGCGCGAGCAGGAGATGTGGCGCGACGACGGAGGACGCAACGGCGACCCGGCGACGATGCGCACCCACGGACAACGCATGGCCGATGCCTTCGTGGAGCTGCTCACGGGAGCGAGCACTTCTGCGCCGCTCCACCCGAAGCATCAGGTCAACGCGGTGCTCGACCTCAATGCCATGACCGACGACGACGGCCGACCCCTGGCCTCGCTCGTGGTCGACGGACAGCCGCTCCCGTCGGCCGTACTGGAGCGCATCGCCTGCACGGCCGGCATCACGCCGATGCTCTTCGACGGGCCGGGGCGACCGATCTGGGTGGGCCGAGACCACCGGTCGGCAACCATCGCCCAGTGGCGGGCCCTGATCGCGAGAGACCGTGGCTGCGTGGGGTGCGGGGCCGATGCCAGCCGCTGCGAAGCCCACCACATCGTCCCGTGGTGGCCCGTCGGCGAGACCGACATCGACAACCTCGTGCTGGTGTGCAGCCGCTGCCACCACGATCTCCACGACCGAGGAATGGTCCTGCGAAGATCCGACGGGCGCTGGCGGATCGTGGCGAGAGACGGTCCGGCGCCGATCCCCCGCCACGAGGAGTCCAACAGACTGATCGCCTAGGGCACCACGACCGTCGGTGCCTGCGGATCAGAGATGACCGATGTGGCCGTCGAGCCGAGCGCGAGATGGGCGAACCCACTGCGACCCCGCGCCCCCACGACGAGAAGGTCGGCCTCCTCTGCTGCCCGCAACAGGACCGTGCGGGGGTCACCCTCCGCGGCCTCGGCTGTGACCCGGTCCTCCGCCCCCGCCACCTCGATCGCGTGGTTGGCCGTACGCAATGCGCCGAACCGGAGATGCTCGGTGTCGTACACCGGCAGGTCGTAGCCGAGGCCCTTCGCCACGCTCCACGCGCAGATCGCGGTGACCTCGTCCTCGGAGCGGGCCCAACCCAGTGCCCACTGGAGCGCCCTCGTCGCGTGGTCCGAGTCGTCGACGCCGACCACGATGCGGCGAGGATCGGTGCGCGCGACGTCTCGCCGTCCCGACGGGATCACGGCGACGGGTATCCCCGCCTCGTGCACGACATGCCGGCTCGTCGACCCCAGGAAGGCGCGTCGCACCGGACCGAGCCCGCGGCACCCGACCACGAGCAGCGATGCCGTCTGGGCGAGTTCCACCAGCACCGTGTCGGCAAGCCCTCGCCGGACGATGGGGTCGAGGAACCTCGCCGGCCCGCCGACCTGCGCAAGCGCATCCGCCATCGCGGCCTCGGCCGACTCCTGCATCGCGGTCTCGGAGAGCACCGAGCCACCACCGGGCACCGGGAGGAAGTGGGCAGTGGGGTACTCCCAAGCCATCACCGGACGGACGGGCAGCCCGCTCCCGTTCGGCGCGGCCGCCCACCGGAGCGCATCGAGACTCCCGTCCGACCCGTCGACACCGACGATGATCTGGTTGGTATCGGTACTCACGTCGTTCCCCGTTCCTTGCCGTCAGCTGGGTTCAGCATGAGCACCGAGCGGTTGTCGGCACCAGGGCCAAGAGTCCCGTAGCCCGGCTCAGCAGATCCGCGGCAGGTCCTCCCCCATGGGACGGTCGACCACCCGCTGCGCGCCGATCCGCGTCCTTCGTACGACGACCCCCGGATGGGCATCGACGACCTCGCCGATCACGGCGACTCCGGCACCCGCAGGGTGCGACGAGATGACGGCGAGCGCGTCGTCGACGTCGTCGGCCGACACCGCCAGCGCGAACCGTCCCTCGTTGGCCACGTTCATCGGATCGAGGCCGAAGAGGCTGCAGGCCGAGGCAACACTCTCGGGGACGACGATGGCGTCGTCGTCGATCACGATGCCGAGCCCAGCGCCTTCCGCCAGCTCACACAACCCACCGGCCGCGCCGCCCCGGGTGAGATCGCGCATCGCGTGGATGTCGACACCGGCCGCCAGCAGCTCGGCGACGATGCGATGCAAGGGGGCGGTGTCGGACCTGATGTCGGAGCCGAAGCGGAGACCCTCCCGCACACTCAACACGGCGATTCCGTGCAAGCCGATCGGGCCGCTCAGCACGATGGCGTCACCGGGACGGATCCGCTCCGGCCTCACGTCGACCCCCTCGTCGAGGATGCCGACCCCGGAGGTGGTGACGTACATCCCGTCGGCCCGCCCTGCATCGACCACCTTCGTGTCGCCGGCGACGATGCGCACACCGGCGGCCCGCGCCGCGACGCCCATGTCGTTCGCGATGGCCGCGAGCCGTGACATCTCGAGCCCTTCCTCGAGCACGAACGCGGCCGACAACGCGACCGGCCTGGCCCCGGCCATGGCGAGGTCGTTGACGGTGCCGTTCACGGCCAGGTCGCCGATCGACCCGCCGGGGAACTCGAGTGGCTGCACGACATAGCTGTCGGTGGTGAACGCGACGCGGGAGGTCGGCGCATCGACCACGGCACTGTCGTTGGACGCGGCGGAGTCCGCGGGCCCGGCAAACGCGGGTCGGAAGAGGTGATCGATCAGGTCCGCGGTCAGCTGACCGCCGCCCCCGTGGGCGATGGTCACCCGTGGATAGCTCCGCAACGGCACCGGGCAGACCCAACCCGGGCTCACGGGCGTGCTCCGATCTCGCGGCCGAGTCGTCCGTAGCGGTGATACGCCGCGCAGGCGCCCTCGGTCGAGACCATCGGCGCGCCCAACGGCGTGCGCGGGGTGCACGACGTGCCGAAGGCCTCGCAGTCCGACGGTCGCAACACGCCGAGCAGCACCTCGCCCGCTCGGCAAACCGGGTCCTCCTCGGCAACCACGTCGGCCACCTCGAAGAGGAGCTCGGCGTCGAACGCGCCGAACTCGGGAGCAAGCCGCCAGCCGCTGTCGGGGATCGTCCCCACCCCGCGCCACGCGCGGTCGGTCGCGGCGAACACCGTCTCGATCATCTCCCGGGCGACACGATTGCCCTCGGCCCGCACGGCCCGCGGATAGGCGTTGTCGACCTCGGCCGTCCCCGCCTCCAGCTGGGCCACGACCCGGTGGATCCCTTCGAGCACGTCGACGGGCTCGAAGCCGGTGATCACGATCGGCACCCCGAACTCCGCGACCAGCGCCCGGTACTCCTGGTCTCCCATCACGGTGCACACGTGGCCGGCTGCGAGGAAGCCGTCGATCTCGGAGTCGGGGCTCTCCAGGATCGAACGGAGCGCCGGGGGCACCCGCACATGGCTGACCAGGATGGAGAAGTTCGTCAGGCCCCGACGACGGGCCTCGATCACGGCAAGCGCGTTGGCCGGGGCCGTCGTCTCGAACCCGACGGCGAAGAAGACCACCTCCTTCGACGGGTTGTCCTCCGCCACCGTCAGCGCGTCGAGCGGCGAATAGACGACCCGCACGTCGCCCCCGCCGGCCCGGACCGAGAACAGGTCACCGTCGGACCCCGGGACCCGCAGCATGTCGCCGAACGAGCAGAACACGACCTCCGGGCGGGCGGCGATCGCCAGGGCACGGTCGATCAGCTCGATCGGAGTGACACACACCGGGCAGCCGGGACCGTGGATGAGCTCGATCTCCTCCGGGAGCAGCTGATCGATGCCGTGGCGCAGGATGGCGTGGGTCTGGCCGCCACACACCTCCATGATCTTCCAGCGCCGCGTGGTGCGGGCGGCGATCCGGCCGAGGATGCGCCGGGCGGCCTCGGGGTCAGCGAACTCCTCGACGTACTTCATTGCTCGCCACCGAAATCGATCTGGGCGAAAAGCTCGAGGGTCTCCCTCGCGGTGTCGACATCGAGCACGGCGATGGCGACGCCGGCGTGGACGATGACATGGTCGCCGACGACGGCTTCGGGCACGAGCGCGAGACACACGTCCTTGGTGATCGAACCGAATGCCACCCGGCCCATCGCCGTCCCCCGATCGGTGAAGCACTCCATCAGTTCTCCGGGCAGGCCTAGACACATGTCGACGACACCTCCCGTCGCTCGTCCGGTCGGTCGTCCGGTCGGTCGTCCAGCCGGTAGCGGGCGGCGCCGATCGCCACCTGGCCGAGCGCGAGCCCGGCGTCGTTCGGCGGCACCGTCCCGTGCACCAGCACGGTGAAGCCGTCCCGTTCCAGCCGCCGCCGGGTGATGGTGGTGAGCAACTCGTTCTGGAACACGCCGCCCGTGAGTCCGATCGATGACACCGGCACCGAACCCGCCGCGCGGCTCCTCGCCGATTCGGCGATCACCTCGGCGACCGCCTCATGGAATGCTCGGGCCAGCAGCGAGCGGTCCATCCCACGACGCCGAGCATCCACCATGTCGGCCAGCAGCGGAGCAGGGTCGAACCCGCCCGCAGGGTCGGTCCCGAACCGGAGCCGCGGTGCGCGCCCTCGGGCGCGGCGCGCCGAGCACTCGAGTTCGGTCGCGGCCTGGGCCTCGAAGGTGATGCGGTGACGGATGCCGAGGATCGACGACACTGCGTCGAACAGGCGCCCCATGCTGCTCGTCGGGATGCCGGTCGCCAGCTGGGCCGAGATCGCGTCGCGCTCGACGGCATCGCACTCCTGCACTGCGTCGATGTCGTCGGCCCACGGGATCCCCGCCGCATCGAGATGGGCCAGGGCCATCCGACACGGATTCGCGACCGCGGACTGGCCACCGACGAGCGGCACGGTCTTCAGGTGCCCCACCCGCTCGGCCCGGTCGTAGCGGGCGTGGAGCACCTCGCCACCCCACAGGGTGTCGTCGGGACCGAGCCCCGTGCCGTCGAAGGCAAACGTGAGCAACGACTCCTCGGGCCCGAGGCCGTGTTCGGCCATGAGGGCGGCCGCGTGCGCGTGATGGTGATCCACCTCCACCACGGTCGCGTCCCGCTCCTCGAGGGCGAGGTCGAACCCCATCCGACGGCTGCGGTAGGCCGGATGCCGATCGACGACCACCAGTCGGGGCTCCGTGGCCACGAGCATCCGCAACAGCTCGACCGAGCGATGGAGCGCGTCGACCGAGGCCAGGTCCCCGAGGTCGCCGACGTGCTGGCCGAGCCACGCCCGGCGACCCTCGGCGATGCAGACGACGTTCTTGCCGTCGCCGCCCATCGCCAGTGTGGCCGGGACCCCGAACGGCAAGCGGACGGGGAGCGGCGCGATCCCGCGACTGCGGCGGATCGGGACCACGGACCCACCGACGACCCGCACCACCGAGTCGTCACACGGCGAGTGAACACGGCGGTCGTGCCCCAGGAAGCCGTCGGCGATTCCGCCCAACCGTCGGTCGGCATCCTGGTCGTCGTGACAGATCGGTTCGCCCGACAGGTTGCCGCTGGTCATGACGAGCGCGGTCGGCGGGCCGTCTCCGATGACACCCGGAACGGGACGGAACAGCAGGTGGTGCAACGGCGACGACGGCAACATCACCCCGACCAGCGGCGACCCCGGGGCCACGCCGTCGACGACGGGCGACCCGGCGCGTGCCGTCGCGAGCACGACCGGCCGGTGCGGCCCGGTCAACTCCGCGACCTCCGCCGCGTCGAGCACGGCGATCCGGCGGGCGACATCCAGATCCGAAACCATGACCGCGAACGGCTTGTCGACACGGTCCTTGCGGCTCCTCAGCAGCGCGACGGCCTCCGCCGAGGTCGCGTCGACGGCCAGGTGGTAGCCGCCGATGCCCTTGAGGGCGAGCACCTCGCCCCGCCGGAGGAGTTCGTGCGCCATCGCGATCGCCTCGTCGTCGGCCGCACGCGCCGGTCGGTCCGGATCGTCCGCCCGGCGGAAGGTGAGCCGGGGCCCGCACACCCGGCACGCGATCGGCTGGGCATGGTGGCGCCGATCGGCGGGGTTCTCGTACTCCTCCCGACACCGAGCACACATCGTGAACTCGGCCATCGTCGTACGTTCGCGGTCGTGGGGTAGCGCCCGCGCGATCGTGAAGCGGGGACCGCACTGGGTACAGGCGATGAATGCGTGCCGGTATCGGCGATCGGTCGGATCGTTCATCTCGGCCAGGCACTGGGCGCACGGAGCGGTGTCGGGAGGCAGCACCCCTGTCCGGCTCCCCTGGTTCCCACTCCCGCCCTCGCTCCCGAGGATGCGGAACTCCTCACCGCGCGGCTCCCCGAGCGCGGGCTCGATGTCGAGGTCGATGACGACGGCTTCGTCGATGTGGGCCAACGCCGGTGGATCCTCACGGAGCTTCACCACGAACTCGTCGACGACCCGCTCCGGGCCCTGCAGGTCGATCGACACCATGCCGTCGATGTTGCGCACACTCCCGCGGAGTCCGAGGGCGGTCGCCAGCGAGTACACGTAGGGGCGGAAGCCGACCGCCTGCACGACGCCGGTCACTTCGATGCGACGGCACACGACGCTGGTCACGCCCGCACCTCGTGCAGCTCGGCCAGGACCGACTCCTCCAGCTGGGGCACGGCCTCGGCGACCGCGGGCGACAGGCCCGCCCCGACCGACATGTCGCCCGGCTCCACCCCCACGATGATCAAGCGGCCGGGCAGGCGTTGCAGCACGCGTCCCAGTGCGATCGCGTCGTCGACACCACCGGCGTGGGTGCTGGGGGTCCGCGCCGGAGCGAACACCGAGTCCTCCGCGATCTCGAGGCGCACGAGCGAACCGGGGGCCTCTCCCCGGCACACGGCGTCGACGAGTACGACCAGGTCACGACCCGTCCACGCTTCGACGATGCGGGCCGGTTCGCCGTCGAGCAGCCGGACCTCGACCCCCGCGCCGACTCCGGCGTCGATACCGGCAGCCTCTCCGAGACGCTCGGCGACACGAGCGGCGACGATCGGGCCGACGCCGTCGTCGCCCCGGACCGGCGAGCCCACCCCGATCACGAGGACCGGCGCGACCCCGGGTGCGGGCGACGGATCGGTGGTCACGATCGGTCCACCGTCAGGTCGAGGAAGTGCGTCGCACAGCTGATGCAGGGATCGTGGTTGCGGATGGTGACCTCGGCGCGGCGGCGCAGCTCGTCGTCGTCGAGGTCGATGTTGGCCTCCACGAAGTGCCAGAGGTCGTGCTCGATCGTCGGCTGGTTCTGCGACGTCGGGGGCACGATCACCGCGTCGGCGATGAGGCCGGCGTCGTCGATCTCGTAGCGGTGGTAGAGCAGCCCACGCGGTGCCTCGGTGACCCCGTGGCCCACCCCCGGCCTCGGGGCGACGGGCACGGCCGCGAATGCGGGCCTCACCCACCGGTCGATGACGGCGATCGCCGTCTCGAACGCATGCACGACCTCGACGGCCCGGACGATGATGCTGCGAAAGGGATTGACGCAGCTCGGCTCGAGTCCGGCGTCGCGAGCCGCCCGAGCGGCCGCGGGCGCCAACTTCTCGGCGTGGTGATGGTGCCGAGCGAGCGGACCCACGAGGTATTCGCCACGCTCGAGGACCCGCGCGTGCAGGGCCGTGGAGTGCGGCACCTGGAACTCCTCGATGTGGTCGAGCCACTCGGCCGCGGCGATGTCGAGGCCGCGATCGGAGATGACCCGGTCGGCGAGCATCGGGTACTCCGTCGGGTGGTCGGCGGCGACCAGTTCGCAGCCGAGTTCCTGGTCGGGGAAGTCGAAGCCGGCCACCCAGTCGACGACCTGCACGGCGAGCTCCAGGCCCCGCTCGAGCTCGGCCCGCAGGGGCTCCAGCTCACGGGTCGTCGGCACCCGGAAGAATCCGCCGACCTTGACGTTCACGGGATGGATCGCCCGACCACCGACGACCTCGAGGATGCGGTTGCCGATCCGCTTCACCTCCAGCCCACGCTCGACCACCGCCCGGTCGACCGCGGCCAGCGAGATCGCACTGTCGAATCCGAGGAAATCGGGCGCGTGGAGGAAGTGGATGTGGAGGGCATGGCTCTCGATCCACTCACCGCAGTAGAGCAGCAGGCGCAGTTCCCGCAGCGCGCCGTCGACGGTGACTCCGACGGCGTCCTCGATCGCCGTGCAGGCCGACATCTGGTACGCGACGGGACAGATCCCGCAGATCCGCGCCGTGATGTCGACCGGCTCGGTGTAGCCCCGGCCCCGCAGGAATCCCTCGAAGAAGCGGGGTGGTTCGTAGATGTTCAGCTGCACGTCGACGACCCGACCATCGCGGATCTCGACCCGCATCGCGCCCTCGCCCTCGACTCGCGCCAGCGCGTCAGAACTCAGCGCTCTCGAGCCGGTCGCCTTGTGGGTCATGGCCGGTCCTCTCTCGGAGACAGTCGGGACGGAGACAGCCGAGACGGAGACAGTGCGACCGGCACCGGCCCCACGGGAGGTTCGCGGAACCCCTCCGACCAGGCGTTGAACGTGTGGAAGAGGCGCAGGATCTCGTCCTCACTCATGCCCTGCGCACGGAGCACGCTGGTCATGGCGGCGATGTCGGCCCCCTCGCTCGGACCGAAGCAGCCGTAGCAGCCGCGATGGAACGACGGGCACAGCGCGCCACACCCGGCGTGGGTGACCGGTCCGAGGCAGGGCGTGCCGTGCGCCACCAACACGCAGGTGTTGTGCCGCGCCTTGCACTCCACGCAGACACTGTGATCGCCGATGGCCGGCTTGCGGCCTGCGAGCACCGCGCCGATCACCTCGAGGAGCTGACGGCGATCGATCGGACAACCCCTGAGCTCGAGGTCGACCTCGACATGGTCGGAGATCGGCGTCGACGTGCCGAGGGTCGAGAGGAACTCCGGCGTGGCGTAGACGATGCGCAGCAACTCCTCGACGTCGCCGAAGTTGCGGAGCGCCTGGATGCCCCCGGCCGTCGCACAGGCGCCGATCGTGATGAGCGTCCGCGATTGGCGACGAACCTCCTTGATCCGTTCGGCGTCGACCGCCGTCGTGATCGAGCCCTCGACGAGCGACAGGTCGTAGGGCCCTTCGACCACTGCGCTCGACGCCTCGAGGAAGTAGGCGATCTCGACCCGGTCGGTCACGGCCATCAGCTCGTCCTCGCAGTCGAGCAGCGTGAGCTGACACCCGTCACAGCTCGCGAACTTCCAGACGGCCAACGACGGTCGGGGTGCGGCATGCTGCGGGCCGCTCATCGTCTCCGCACCTTCATCGTCCCCGCACCTTCATCGAGGCGTCGATCCGGGCCCACGGAACCACGGGGCCCTCACGGCAGAGGAAGACGGGCCCGAGCTGACACCGCCCGCAGTGGCCGATGCCGCAGTGCATGTTGCGCTCCATCGAGACCTGGATCCGGTCGGCCGGCGTGCCGCGCTCGAGCACCTCTCTCGCCGCGAACCGCATCATCACCTCGGGACCACAGATGAAGGTGGCCGCGTCGTCGTGGTCGACGGACACCGCGTCGACGAGTTGCGTGACCACACCCACCCGTCCCGTCCAATCGGTGGGCGCGTGGTCGACGGTCACCTCGAGATCGACGGCCGCGCCCCATACGGCGAACTCCTCGGCGAAAAGGAGATCACTCGGCGAACGGGCCCCGATGATCAACCCGACCGAACCGAATCGAGCACGGTGGGCCACGATCTCACCGATGAGTGGACGCAGGGGCACGAGCCCGAGACCACCGGCGATGATCAGCACGTCGTGTCCGTCGGCGGCCGTGAGATCCCACCCGGTGCCGAACGGCCCCCGCAGCCCGAGCGCGTCGCCCGGCTGCAGGGCGCACAGGGCGCGGGTCACGGCCCCGACCGCCTTGATCACGTGTACGACGTCGTCGCCGTCTCGACCGGCCAGCGAGATCGGGACCTCCCCCACCCCGGGGGCCCAGAGCATGTTGAACTGACCAGGAGCGGGGACCCCGACGGATCGGGCGCAGTCTCCGACCGTCAGCGACACGGTACCGGGCGCGATCTCCTCGCGGGCTGCGACCCGGCACGCAACCGGAACCATCGGTCCCGCAGGGGCGAGATCAGTCACCGAGACCGCCGGCGCCGCGCCCGTCGGGACCGGGACGCCCGTAGAGGTCGAGCATCTGGAGACGGGCGGCCACGAGTCGGTCGCGAACGAGTCCGGCGAGGGATGTGAACAGGGCGTAGCCGAGGGCGGGATCGGCATCGCACTTGCCGCGGAGACAGGCGGCGTCGAACCGTACGGCTTCGGTGGCCTCGACGGCCCGGGCATCGAAGGTCCACCGGTAGGGCGGCAGGATCCACGACACGCCCACGATCTCGCCGGCACCCGCCGTGCCGAGGATCAGGCCCGGACCGGCCGCGTCCTCGAGCTCGATCGCCACCCGGCCGTGCTCGACCAGGAAGAACTCGTCGGCGTTGCCGTCGACTCGGAACAGCACCTCCCCTGCGGCGCACTCGACGTCGCTCGCACAACCGGCGATCGCCTCGATGCGGTCGTCGCCGAGCGACCCGAAGAGCGGGTGCGACGAGAGACGGTCGGTCATCGAACTCATGATTCGGCCAGAACTCGGATCTCGGCGGTGAGGTCGATGCCCACCGGGCAGCTCGTGATGCAGCGCCCGCAGCCGACACATCCCGACGATCCGAACTGGTCGTGCCAGGTGACGAGCTTGTGGAGCAACCACTGCCGATAGCGGGATTCCGTGGTCGCGCGCACCGGATTGCCGTGGAGGGAAGAGAAGTCGGCGGTGAAGCACGAGTCCCACACCCGCCATCGCTCCACCCCGTCGCCGAGCAGCGCGGTCCGATCCTGCGTGGCACTGCAGAAGCAGGTCGGGCACACCATCGTGCAGTTCCCGCACGAGAGGCAGCGCCCGGCCACGTCGCCCCAGCCGACATGCTCGGGGTTGGCCGCAGCCCGGGGAGGGTCGAGCGGATCGAGCTGCCGCCCCATCGCCGCGACCGCCCGCTCGGCTCGGGCAGCGGCAGCCTCGTCGTCGGCGGCAACGGCCGGTCGGCCGGACACGTCCGCCATCACCGCGGCGCCCCGGTCCGATCCCACATCGACGAGGAACTCGTGCCGGTCGCCGTCGTACAGCTCGGTGAGGGCCAGGTCGTATCCATCCCGGGGAATCGGACCGGTGCCCATCGAGGCGCAGAAGCAGGTGGCGCCGGGGTGGACACACCCGACCGCCACGACGAAGACCTCGCGGCGCCGGGTCGCGTAGGTCGGGTCGACGGCATCCGGGGCGAGAAACACCCGGTCGAGGAGTCCGATCGCCGCGAGGTCACAGGCCCGTATCCCGACGAAGGCGAACGCCACCGGATCCGGCACGACCGGTTCCACCTCGAGGTCGGTGCTCGACGAACGACCCCGGACCAGCAGCGCCTCCGGTGGCGACAGAAACCGCTTCCACGAGTCGATCGGGCTCGAGGACGCGAAGTACTCGTCCGTTCCCGTCGGCACGAGCCGATAGTGGCCGCCGTCCTGATCGTCGGTGTACCCGATCGGAAGCTCGGCCGCGGAGTCGATCCGGTCGGGGGTGATGGTCCCGTCGCGCACAGTGGGTGCGATCACCGCCCGTCCCTCCGTCCGAAGGCGCTGGACGATCTCGTCCAGGCCGACAACCCCCACAACGTGCCTCATGAGGCGACCGTAGGGACCGGGATTCGTCGTGAACAGTGACCTTCGCCCCTGCCTGTCGACGCCTCGGGCGAGCAGGCTCGAACGCGTGCAGCCATCCTCCCCGTTGTCCACCGACCACCGGCTCCGACTCCTGCGCGACATGATCCGGGTGCGAGTCCTCGAGGAGGAGTGCGCCCAGCTCTACGGGCAGGAGAAGATCCGCGGCTTTCTCCACCTCTACATCGGCGAGGAGGCTGTCGCCACCGGTGTCCTCGACTGTCTCACCGACGACGACGCCGTCTTCGCCACGTACCGCGAGCACGGGCATGCGCTCCTCCGAGGGATGAGCGCCGACTCGATCATGGCGGAGATGTTCGGCAAGGCGACCGGCTGTAGTGGCGGGCGCGGCGGATCGATGCACCTGTTCGATGCCTCCCTGAAGTTCTACGGCGGCAACGCGATCGTCGGAGGACACCTCCCCGTGGCGGCCGGGATGGCGCTGGCCCAGAAACACGACGGCGCCGGCGCACTCACCGCCTGCTTCTTCGGCGAGGGCGCCATGGCGGAGGGCGAGTTCCACGAGGCGATGAACCTCTCGGCCCTCTGGAACCTGCCGGTCCTGTTCTGTTGCGAGAACAACCGCTACGCGATGGGAACGTCGCTCGCGACGTCGGAATCCGAGACCGACCTCGCCCTCAAGGCATCCGCCTACGGGATCTCCGCCTGGGCGGTCGACGGCATGGACGTCGAGGCGACGCGGCGGGAGACGGAGCGGGCCGTGACGGCCATCCGGGGCGGGGCGGGTCCGATCTTCCTCGAGTTCCAGACCTATCGCTTCCGCGCCCACTCGATGTTCGACCCCGACCGCTACCGGGACAAGGAGGAGATCGAGCGGTGGCGCCAACGCGATCCGATCCGGCTGCTCGCCGAGCGTCTCGAGACCGACGCCGGGGTGTCGGCGGCCGCCATCGACGACATCCGGGCCGAGGCCGCAGCCGAGGTGGCTGCCGCGGTCGCCCATGCCGACGCAGCGCCGCTCGAGCCCGAAGCGGACCTGAACCGTCACGTCTACCGGAGGGAGCCGACATGACCGAGCCGACAACCGCCGACTCCCCCGCCTCCGTCGCCCCGGCGACGATCAGCTACCGGGAGGCGCTGCGCGAGGCGCTCCGCGAGGCGCTGGCCGCCGACGACCGCGTCTTCATCATGGGCGAGGACGTCGCCGACTACGGCGGCACCTACGGCGTGACGCGCGACCTGCACCTCGAGTTCGGCACCGATCGGGTACGCAACACCCCGCTGTCGGAGTCGGCGTTCGTCGGCATGGGAATCGGCGCGGCCCTCGGCGGCATGCGACCGATCGTCGAGATCATGACGGTGAACTTCAGCCTCCTCGCGCTCGACCAGATCGTCAACACGGCTGCGACGTTCCTCCACATGAGCGGGGGCCAGCTGAACGTGCCCGTCGTGATTCGGATGGCCACCGGTGCCGGACGCCAACTCGCGGCCCAACACTCGCACAGCCTCGAGGGTTGGTACGCCCACGTGCCGGGCTTGCGGGTGGTCGCACCGGCCACCGTCCACGACGCCCACGGCATGATCGGCGCCGCGCTGGCCGACCCCGATCCGGTGATCATCTTCGAACACGCCACCCTCTACAACACCACGGGGGAACTCGGGGCCGATCCGTTGCCGGTCGACCTCGACTCAGCCCGCCTGCGCACCGAGGGCGACGACATCGTCGTCATCACCCACGGCGGCTGCGTGCCCAAAGCGGTCGAGGCCGCCGGGGTACTCGCCGACCTCGGGATCGGCGCCGCCGTACTCGACCTGCGATCGCTGCGGCCGCTCGACACTCCGACGATCCTCGACGCCGTGCAGCGGCGCGGGCGCGCCCTCGTCGTCGACGAAGCGTGGCGCTCCGGAGCCCTCGGTGCGGAGATCTCGGCCCGCATCCACGAGGCGTTGTTCGACCGACTCCGGGCCCCGGTCGGCCGCATCGGCGCTGCCGAAGTACCGATCCCCTACGCCCAGCATCTCGAGGCGGCAGCGATCCCGAGCGTGGCCGACATCGTGGCCGGGGCCGAGGCGGTGTGTGCCCGTGGCTGACGACACGACCACGATCGACTTCCGGCTCCCCTCACTGGGATCGGACATGGACGACGGGACCATCATCGAGTGGACGGTCGCCGTCGGTGATTCGGTGACGAAGGGCGACACGCTGCTCGCGGTGGAGACGGAGAAGGGCGACATCGACGTCGAGACCTGGGACAGCGGAGTCATCACCGAGATCTGTGCCGAACCCGGTACCCGCGTGCCGGTGGGGACGGTCATCGCCCGCATCGCCACCGCCGGCGGCC
>JAUIML010000071.1 GCA_030432715.1 Acidimicrobiia bacterium
CGGCGCGGTCGAAGGTCAGGGCGCAACGGTCGACTGCCGGGTCGGCGTCGGGTGTCTGATCGTCTTCCTGGTGGTCGATCGCGAGTCGATCCTCGGGGGCGACGTCGCCACCATCACCGCGGTGGAGGCGGCCGGCGCCGACTAGGTTCCGCGGTCATGGAACTCGAGGGAAAGATCGCAGTCGTCACCGGGGGAGCGAGCGGGATCGGACAGAACCTGGCCGAACGCTTCCACACCGAGGGGGCGGCCCATGTCGTCGTGGTCGATCGCGACGAGGATGGCGCGAAAGCGGTCGCCGGGTCGGTCGGTGGCACCGGTGTCGGTTGCGACGTGACCGACGAAGCGGCGATCGCCGACATCGTCGCCACCACCGAGAAGGACATCGGGCCGATTGGGCTCTTCGTCTCGAATGCCGGTTACGTCACCCTCGGCGGGCTCGAGGCACCGGTCGACGACCTGAACAGGATGTTCGAGGTCCACGTGCTCGCCCACCTCTACGCCGCACGGGCGGTGATTCCCCACATGGTCGATCGGGGCGAGGGCTACCTGCTCAACACCGCATCGGCGGCGGGTCTGCTGTCGCAGTTCGGTTCGTTGCACTACACGATCACGAAGCACGCGGCGGTTGCGCTCGCCGAGTGGGTCGCCATCACCCACGGACACCAGGGGATCAAGGTGTCGGTGCTGTGCCCGCAGGCGGTGCACACCAACATCGGACCGAACAGTCCCGATGCGGACCGGATGGTGGGCACGGGAGCGGACGTGGCCGGAGCCGACGGCACGCTCACCCCGGATGCCGTGTCGGACACGGTGATCGAGGCATTGCGGGAGGAACGATTCCACGTGTTGCCCCACGAGGACGTGGCGGAATACGTGAAGCGCAAGGGCGCGGATGTCGACCGTTGGATCGGGGGCATGCAGCGCTGGCAGAACTCGATGTTCCCGCCCGACCAGCACCCCGCCACGTGGTTGACGGGCGCCTGAACCAAGTATTGACAGTCTCACTGTCATAACCCTAGGGTTCGGTCCATGGTGCTGATCACCCGATCGACCACGATCCCCCGCGACCCCGCGGCGGTGTGGCGCGCCCTGGCCGAGTTCGACGCGATCAGCCGCTGGGCCCCCAACGTCGACCATTCGTCCCTCATGACCGAACAGACGGAGGGAGTGGGCACGGTGCGGCGCATCCAGACCGGGCGGATGACCGTGCGCGAGACCGTGACCGCCTACGAACCCGACCGCGTGCTCGGCTACGAGATCCGCGGCCTGCCGAAGGCCATCGACTCCGTCACCAACACCTGGACCCTCGAGCCCGATGGGGCCGCGACCAGGGTCACCCTGGCCACCGAGATCGTGCCCGGCCCCCGCCCGCCCCACCGGGCAGTGGCCAGAGTGGTTGGCAAGGCGCTCGGCGATGCCTCCGACCAGATGCTCGATGGACTGGCTGCCCATCTCGTGAAGGACGACACCGATGGCTGAACGCCCCGATGTGATCATCATCATGACCGACGAGGAACGGGCGGCGCCGCCCTACGAGTCGGCGGCGGTCGCGGCGTGGCGACGGCGGGTGCTGGCCGGCGAATCCTGGTTCAACGAGCACGCGGTGAACTTCCGGCGTCACTACACCGGGTCGCTCGCGTGCGTGCCGAGCCGGCCCACGCTCTTCACCGGGCACTACCCCGAGGTCCACGGCGTCACCCAGACCGACGGCTTGGGCAAGGTCGCCGACGACTCGCGCATGCGCTGGCTCCGCGAGGGCGAGGTGCCCACCCTCGGCCACTGGTTCCGGACGGCCGGCTACGACACCCACTACGACGGCAAGTGGCACATCAGCCATGCCGACCTCCACGACGACGACGGCAAGCGGATCGCGACGAACGACGACGCCGGCACCGTCATCCCAGCGGGCGTCGAGGCCTACCGGGCCGCCGACCGGCTCGACCCGTTCGGCTTCTCGGGCTGGATCGGGCCGGAGCCCCACGGGGGAGCCCTGGCCGATTCGGGCCTGCGGCGCGACCCGTTGATCGCGGCCCGAGTCGTGGCCTGGCTGGAGGACCGCTACGCCCGCCGCGCCGCCGGCGACGCCGACGCCCAGCGCCCGTTCCTGCTGGTGGCGAGCTTCGTGAACCCCCACGACATCGTCCTCTTCCCGGCCTGGCTGCGCCGCAACCCGCTCTCGCCGTCGGCCGGGCTCGACCCGCCGCCGGTCGAGGCGCCCCCCACGGCCGACGAAGACCTCGCGACCAAGCCGGCCGCCCAGATCGCCTACCGGGAGGCCTACCCGGGCGGCTACGGACCGGTTCCCGTCGTGAAGCGGGCCTACGAACGCAGTGCCCAGCGATACCGCGACCTCTACTACCGGCTCCACGCCGAGGTCGACGCGCCGCTCGACCGGGTCCGCCGCGCCGTCGTCGCCGGAGCCGACGACGCGGTGATCGTGCGGACGGCCGACCACGGCGAGCTGCTGGGCGCCCACGGCGGACTCCACCAGAAATGGTTCCAGCTCTACGACGAGGCCACCCGCGTGCCCTTCGCGATCGCCCGGGTGGGGGAGCGGGCCACGGCCGGCTCGGTCGTCGACGGCGCACCCACGTCCCACGTCGATCTGGTGCCCACGTTGCTGGGCGCGGCCGGCATCGACGAGGCGGAGACTGCCGCCGTGCTCCGGGAGTCGTTCACCGAGGTCCACCCGCTACCAGGACGCAACCTCATGCCGGTGGTCGACGGCGAGACCGAGCCCGACCGGGCCCGTCCGGTGTACCTGATGACCAACGACAACATGCTCGAAGGCGACAGCGGCGCCTCGGGGATCGCTCGCCGCCTCGGTCGTCAGGACAAGCCGCCCATGCCGTTGCGCATCCAGGTGCCGGCCCATGTCGCCGCGAACTTCGAAGGCCTCGTCACCCGTGTCGACGAGGCGCAGGCCGCGGGTGGGGGCGGGCACCTCTGGAAGCTCGTGCGTACCTTCGACGACCCCGCCACCTGGACCGAGCCCGGTGTTCGCCATCTCGCCGCCAACGGCCCGGCCGGTGCGGAGTACCGCACGACGGCGTTGCCCGACCAGTGGGAGCTCTACGACCTCGACGCCGACCCCGTCGAGGCGGACAACCGCTGGTCCGACCCGAAGGTCGCCGCGGTCTTCGCCCACCTCCGGAGCGAACTGAAGTCCGAGCGCGCCCGCTCCGTGCCCGAACGCAACAACCCGTGGCCCTATGCGCCGCGTCGACCCCCTCGAGGATCCATGACCAAGACCCCACCCCCGCCCGCCCGGTTCGTCCGCAAGCTGCTCCAGAAGGCCGGCATGCATCCCGACGACGAGGTGCACGTCGACTTCGACCTGCCCGGCCGGCGGGCCCTCGTCGTCGCGACCAACGAAGGGGTGCTCGACATCGGCAAGCCGACCGGGGTGTTCGCCAGCGAGATGACCGTGCCCTACTACGCCTTCCTCGATGCCGGCCTCGAGGTCGACGTGGCCAGCCCGAAGGGTGGGGTGATCCCCGTGGATCCGCAGTCACTGCGGGCCCCGCTCCGCACGGCGGAGGACGACCGCTTCCTCGGCGACGACGAGTTCCGGGCGAAGGTCGGTGACTCGCTGGCCATCGGCGATCTCGACATGGCCGACTACGACATCGTGTTCCTGGCAGGGGGATGGGGGGCGGCGTTCGATTTCGGCTTCTCCGACACGCTCGGCGAGAAGATCACCGAGGCCAACGCGGCAGGGAAGCTGATCGGCGGCGTCTGCCACGGGCCGCTCGGCCTGGTCAACGCGAAGGGCGTCGACGGGGAGCCGCTGGTGAAGGGGCGCAGGATCAGCGCCGTCACCGACAAGCAGGTGAAGGAGCTCGGCATCGAGTCGACGCCGCATCACCCGGAGACCGAACTCCGCAAGGTCGGCGCCGAATTCGAGAGCGAGACCAAGTTCCGCGACCCCCTGGCCAACCATTGGGTGGTCGACGGCAACCTCGTCACCGGGCAGAACCAGAACGCCGGCCCGATGGTGGCTCGGGAGCTGTTGACCCTGCTCCGCGCGCAGGCCTGAACCTGCCTCTTCCCTCGGTTCGACATACGGCGTAAGGTTGCAGGCAACGGCGCCGATACTGAGGATCACCATGGCCATCACCGACATCACTTCCAAGATGCGATCCAACGAGGAGATCCTCGGTCGCTCCGACCTCAACGACGCCGAGGCGATCCTCGCGATCACCACGCTCGACGAGACCGACGTGATCCACGCGGTGGAGGACAACGCCGATGCGATCTTCACCTGGGGGTACGACAAGGGCGAGCGGGCCAAGCTCGACAAGCTCTACGAGAAGGCGAAGACCTCGCAGTGGAACGCCACCACCGACCTCGACTGGAGCACCGAGGTCGACATCGAGAAGATGGTCCGTGAGCAGAACTTCGCCATGTCCGGTTCCCACGAGCTGGCGCCGCCGTTCGACCTGAGCGACACCCCGCTGAAGTCCTGGGGCGACAAGGAGTTCCTCGAGTTCGGCATCGAAGCCCAGAACCACCTCCTGAGCCAGTTCATGCACGGCGAGCAGGGTGCGCTGCTGTGCACGGCGAAGATCGTGGAGACGGTGCCGTGGATCGACGCGAAGTACTACGCGGCGACCCAGGTGGTCGACGAGGCCCGTCATGTCGAGGTGTTCGCCCGCTATCTCGACGAGAAGCTCGAGGGCAACTATCCGATCAACGCCCACCTGCGGATGTTGCTCGACGACATCATCAACGACAGCCGGTGGGACATGACCTACCTGGGTATGCAGATCATGGTCGAGGGCCTCGCCCTCGCCGCCTTCGGCATGCTGCACCAGACCACCCAGGAGCCGCTGCTCAAGAAGCTCCTGCGCTATGTCATGAGCGACGAGGCCCGCCACGTCGCCTTCGGCGTGCTCAGCCTCGAGGAGTACTACCAGGAGCTGTCGGCCGACGAGCTCCGCGAGCGCCAGGAGTTCGCCTACGAGGCGGCCGTGCGCATGCGCGACCGGTTCCTCCAGCAGGAGGTGTGGCAGCGCTACGACATCGACGTCGCGCCGCTCATCCCGATGATCCAGCAGGACCCGGGCCGCATCCTCTTCCAGCAGCTGCTCTTCTCCAAGATCGTGCCCAACTGCAAGAAGCTCGGTCTGCTCGACGCCGGTGTGCCCGAAGGGCAGAAGGGCTGGCTGCGTGAGCGCTTCGAAGAGATGGATGTGATCCAGTTCGAGGACATGGTCGACACCGGCGACGAATACCTCGAGCTCGACGCCGTCGCCCAGGATCGCGAAGAGGCTGCCGCGGGGGCGTAGCCGGCCTCTTCCGGAAAGCGAGCACCGTGGCGGCGCCGAGGTGCGAGGATTTCCACGGTGTCGGACGCAGATCATCTCGATCGAGTCATTGCCGAGTCGTGGCCTCCCGCGGTCGTGGAGGAGCGCGACGGCTGGTTGTTTCGCCACACCGCGGGCGTGACGCGGCGGGCCAACTCGGTCCTCGTCGACGGTCGGCCGGCCGATGTCGAGGCGGCGATCACCGCCGCCGAACGGTTCTACGCGTCCGTCGAACAGCCGCCGATCTTCCTCTGCACCGACGCCATCACCCCGGTCTCCGTGACCGACGCGCTGAGAGGTCGAGGCTTCCGCCCCACCGCCCCCACCTGGGTGCTCGTTGCCGACAACGACGTGGCGCCGAGGGTCCCGAGCCCCTGGGTGATCGCGACGACAGCGGCACCGACCGACGACTGGTTCGCGGTCTACTGGGCGGGCTCGCACGGGGACCGCTCGGCGGGTGACCGCGACGTCGTGCGGGACGTACTCCTCGCTCCTGCGCACCCAGCTGCGTTCGCGACGGTCCGGTCCGACGCCGACGCGGTCGCGGCAGTCGGCCAGGTGGTCGTGGTCGAGGGGACAGGGTCGGTGCAGTGTCTCGTGACCCAGGCCGAGAGCCGGCGGCGCGGCGCCGGCCGAGCGGTGGTACAGGCGCTGATGGCCGAGGCCGGTCGGTGGGGCGCCGAACGCTTCGTCGCTGCGGTCGTGGCCGACAACGAGCCTTCACTCCGACTCTTCGACCAGCTCGGCTTTCGGCGGTCGCACCGCTACGCGTACTTCGCGTAGGGAGAATCGCGTAGGGAGGAGCAGAGACTGCTACCCCTCGTAGGGGTTCCAGTGGCTCTCGGCGTAGGGCGTGTTCCAACAGTGAGCGATGGTCCTGGTGGCTGAGCTCGGTCTCGCTCCCGGGGTCGTGGCGGATGATCGGATCGGCCTCATGCGTGAAGTATGGTGGGTTAACAGTGTTAACCCGGGGGGATGAGATGACGGCTGTTGACGACACACGGCTCGAGACGACCGACGCGCCCACCATGCACGGTGCGCTCGCCAACCTCGACGAGGAGCACAGCTACTGGCTCGACGAGGTGCAGGGTGAGGTGCCCGTCGACCTCGAGGGCACCTTCATCCGCAACGGCCCGGGTCGTCAACGCATCGGCGACACGCCCTACGGACACTGGTTCGACGGGTGCGGCATGCTCAGTGTGTTCTCGATCGCCGATGGCACGGTCCACTTCAAGAACCGCTACGTGCGCACGCCGAAGTACCTGAAGGAGACCGCCACCCAGCAGATCCAGTACCGCGGTTTCGGCACCCAGGTCCCGGGTGGACTGCGCAAGAACATCGGCCGCATGCCGGGCAACCCGGCCAACACCAACAGCGTCTACCACGGCGGCAGGCTGCTGGCCCTCTACGAGGGCGGCCGCCCGTACGAGATCCATCCGGGCTCGCTCGGGACCATCGGCGAATACACCTACGACGGCGAGCTCAAGAAGTCCAACGTCTTCAGCGCCCACGGCCACTTCCACGGCCCCACCGGCCATTGGGTCAACTTCGGCACCGGTTCGATGGGCTTCGGCCGGAAGGGCCCGAAGCTCTGCTTCAACATCTTCCGGATCGACACGGCCGGGAAGATGATCGCGAAGGGACAGCTCCCGGTCGACTACTTCCCGTTCGCCCACGACTTCGCCCTGTCCGCGAAGTACGCCATCTTCTTCGTCAACTCGATCAACATGGGTCCGGTCGGCAAGGTCATGCTCGGCGCGGCATCGATCTCCGACGGCGTGCATTTCGACGACTCGCTGCCCATGCAGATCGCCATCGTCGATCTCGACACCATGCAGGAGGTTCGCCGGATCGAGACCGCACCCGGCGCCATCGTGCACTTCGGCAACGCCTTCGAGGAGGGCGACGAGATCGTCGTCGACGCGATGCACTCCGACCAGTTCGACGCCAACGAAGCGCTCAGCGACATCTTCAACGCCACCGCATTGAAGGGTGGGGAGTGGCGCCGGTATCGCATCAACGTCGCCACCGGTGCACTCGGCTACGAGGTCATGACCCAGACCAACTCGGAGTTCCCCACCTTCAACCAGCGCAAGGCCTGTGAGAGAAACGAGCTCACCTTCTCCGCGGCGTCGGTCGAGAACGGTCACGACAGCTTCTTCAACGGCTTCCAACGGATCACCCGCAACGGAGACGTCCAGCTCCACACGCTCGATCCGGGGTTCTACGGGTCGGAGCCGCTCTTCGCCCCGTCGAAGCACAGCGCCGAGGACGACGACGGCTACATCCTCGAGGTCGTCTACGACGGCTTCGCCCATCGCAGCTCGCTGGTGATCTTCCGCGCGTCCGACATCAGCGAGCCGATCGCCTCGCTGCCGCTACGCCATCACCTGCCGCACCAGTTCCACGGGTTCTGGCACGACGAGGTCTTGCTCGACGTCGCCAAGGCCGGTTCGCCCGGCCTCGGCACCTAGAGCCCGAACCTCGGGTAGTCGTCGGGCCGCGCCATCGAGACGTAGGCCCAGACCCGGTAGTAGTAGTTGGCGAAGCGCACCAGGAAGTCGCGCATTCCCTCGGGCCATCGGCCCGTGAACAGCACCGCGAACCAGCCGATGACCGCCACGACCGCGGCGCCGATGCCGATCACTGCCACCACGATGTAGTGGGGGATGGCCAGCAGGATGTTGGCCGCGGCCTTGCGCGGCGGGTCGACCTCGGGCAACTCCGGAAGCTCCAGCCGGATCGGAGGATAGGCCCCGTTGTCGGCCGGGCCCTGGGTGAAGTCGAACCCCGGGTAGGTCTCGGAGAAGCCGACCAGGAAGCCGGTCGCCCGGCTGTTGTAGCGCTCGTACATCGCGAGGAAGCCGCCTTCGACCGCCCGCAGGGCCTGGAGGATCAGGCCATGGGGGATGAACAGGATCCAGTTCACCAATGGCCGCCAGTTGGCGAGTTCGTGCGGACTGTCGACGACGTACATGTCGCCGTCGGTTGCAGAGGGTGGGGCGTCGGTCATCGGTCCACCGTCCCGCGGCGGCCACCGCAGTGGCAGGGTCCTTGGACCTGATCCGTCCCCCCGCGTCGCTGATGTCTGCGTCAGTCGGCGGACGGGCCGATCCGGAACCGGTGGATGGGCGGATTCGCCCCCTCGCTGATGGTGACGTAGCCGGAGCCGTCGGGCAGGAAGGCCAGGGCCTCGCCCTGCGGTTCGGCGACGCTCGGGGCCTGGCAGGGTTCGCCGGCCATCGCGGTGGCGATGCCGACGCCGGCGGGCCGGTCCCAGAGCAGCACCTCGTCGATCGTGCGGAGGCCGATCGCCCGTCCGTCGGCGGTGATGTCGGCTGCCGTGGCGAGCGGGTGCCGGTCGGTCAGGTCGACCTCGCCGATCTTCTCGAGCTCGGTGGACGTGCCCGGTTCGGTGTCGCTCGAACCCCGGTAGATCGACGTGGGTGAGTCGTCCCAGCTCTTGGTGATCACGATCAGGTCACCGGTGTCGGGGTCGATGAACAGTGACTCGGCATCGGTCGCACCATCCGGGTAGGTGAAGATCAGCTCCTCGGAGGCCAGCCGCCCGGGAGTGGCGATGTCCGTGGGTTCCTCGGCCCGATGGATCCGGATGTCGGGCCGGAACCGGAAGTTGTCGCCGAAGTCGGCCGCGTAGAGGAACGACGCGCCGTCGATCGTCGTGGTGATCGCCATGTCCTCCCAGTCGAACGCGGCCGCGCCCTCGAGTGGCCAGGTGCCGAGGTCGGCGCCGGTCTCGAGGTCGAGCAGGTAGAGGCGGGCACCGTCGCCGGAGTCGTTGTGGGCCCAGACGAGGCCCTCGTGCTGCCGCGACACCGCGATGCCCGACGCTTCGGTGAGCGCCGCCGTTTCCACGCGGACCGGCTCGGAACTCGGTGGCGTGAGGGCACAGAGGTCGGCGGCGGTCGCCGGCGAAGCCGCTGCGACGGTCGTGGTCGTCGTGGGAGTGGTCGTTGACGTGGTCGTGGTGGTCGTTGTCGACGTGGTCGCGGGAGCGGCGGTCGTGCTGGTGCTGGTGGGGACCGGAGCACTCGACTCCGAGGAGCCGCAGCCACCGGCGAGCATGGCCGAGGCGAGGAGGAGACCGCCGAGGCAACGCCGGGCGATCACCGGTGATCGATGCCGAGCGCGGCGACCGCCTCTGCGGTCCGTTCCAGTGGTGCGGGGCCGAAGGGCGGCTGGAAGTAGGCGATCGGCTGGTCGATCCCTGCCTCGATGACGCCACCGAGGGTGTCGGTGATCTCGTCGACCGATTGGCCGTCCGTCACGAACACATGGGTCGAGTGGCGGATGGTCGCCGGATCGCGACCGATGGCCGCGCAGTGCTCGGCCAGGATCTCCGCTTTCGCCGCGTGGTCGTCGGGGTTCCAGTAGGGCGTGTTCCACCAGTCGGCGAACCGGGCCACCGCTCGCAGCGTCCGGGTCGGACCGGTGCCGCCGATGGTGACGGGCGGGGGCGTCTGCGGACCCTTCGGGGCCAGGAAGGCGTCCTTGATCGTGAAGTGGTCACCGGCGAACGAGGTGACCTCGTCGCGGAGGAGCCCGATGATGATCTCGCACGCCTCGTCGAACAGGTCGAACCGCTCGGAGAGCTTTGGCGGCAGGACGAGGTCGTAGGCGTCGGCTTCGGCCACATGCCAGCCGGCGCCGAGCCCGAGCTCGAGCCGTCCGCCACTCACGATGTCGATGGTCGACGCCATCTTGGCCAGTACCGCGGGCGCCCGGTAGGGCGTGGCGCCGACGAGGCAACCGAGGCGGACCCGTTCGGTCACCTCGGCCAGCGCGGCGAGCATCGTCCACCCCTCGAGGCACGGCTCCGACAGTTCGCCGTAGATGGGGTAGAGGTGATCGAAGTTCCAACCGATGTCGTAGGCCTCGCTGGCATCGGCCAGCTGCCACAGCTCCCGCAGCAGCGGCCACTCGACGTTCTCGTTGGCGATCTTGAATCCGATGAGGGTCATGGCACTACCAGTCCAATCCGCTCTGGTGCATCGTCCACGCTTCGGCGATCTTCCCGTCGGCGATGCGGAACTGCGTGAGCCAGGTCAGGCGCAGGGTGTTGCCGGTGTCGAGGTTGACGGCGTCGAGATGCAGCCGGGCGTAGACCATGTCGTCGACCGAGGCGATGTGGTCGATGGCCACGTCGGTCCCGCGGATCGTGCGCACCACGTTGGACAGGTGACGGGCGTACTCCGCGGGTGACGCGCTCACGGTGCCGTCGCGGGTGTGGCGGACGTAGGGATCACACACCACCTGGTCGAGCTCGTCGAGCTCCCCGGATATCCAGATCCGCTCCCAGAGGCGGATGACGAGGGCTTCGTTGTCGGTGGTCATCGGTCGGTACTCATTGCTCGGTGCTCATTGCTCGGTGCTCATCTCGGTTGCGGGTTCATCAGAGATCGGGAATGTCTGGTTGGGCTTGGCGGCGGCGCCACGCTTCGCCGAGGAGTACGCAGATTCCCACGAGCACGGCCATCAGCACCATGGTCTCGCGGATGCCGGCCGCGTCGGCCAGAAGGCCCATGGGCAGCGCCATCAAGCCGAAGCCCGAGAACGCCAGCATGAGCAGGCTCTGGACCCGGCCGTGGTACTCGACGTCGGCGATCACCAGCGCCTGGGAGTTGTTCATGGCCTGATAGGCCGATGATGCGCCACCGACGGCGATCATGATCACGACGCCGGCCCAGTAGTTGGGTACGGCGGCGAACACCGCGAGCCAGACGGCGAACGTCACGCCGGCCTGGAACTGCAGCGTGGTCAGCCGCTTGGTCGCCACGTTGGCGAGGAACAACGAGCTCGACACGGCGCCGATCGCCGCGGAGCCGGTGAGCACGCCGAGGGCCCATGCATCGAGCTCGTAGATGTCCTGGATCAGGCCCGGGAGGAAGGTGACGTGGGGGAAGCCGAACATGACGACGAGCACGCCGATGGTGAGCAGGCGGGTCAGCTCGGGACGCTTGCGCACATAGCTGATGCCGTCGGCCATGTCGCCGAACGGGGTGCGCCCCGACGAGCCCCGCGGGTTGCCGGGAGGAAGCCCGGCCGCCGAGATCACCGACATGAGTGCGAGCGCGGACCCGAGGAAGTAGACGCCGCCGATGCCGACGGGCTCGACGGCGATCAGCAGACCGGCCACCACCGGCCCGAACACCCGGGTCGCCTGCACGCTCGCGTTGCTCAGGAAGATGGCGTTGGTGAGGGCGTGTCGTTCGACGAGGTCGGCGGTCATCGCGAGACGCGACGGTCCGAGCATCGACATGCCGGAGCCCTGCACCACCGACGCCGCGACGAGCATCCAGTACTCGATGACGTCGGTGGCCACCGCGAGGGCGATGCCGAGCGCGGCCAGGCCCATGACGCCCTGGGCCAGGATCATGATGCGGCGCTTCGGGAAGCGGTCGGCGACCACGCCCGAGAACGGCGTGGCGATGAGCAGCGACACGCCGAAACCGAAGATCACGCCGCCGAGCGCGCTGTTGCTCTCGGTCAGTTCGTAGGCGAGCCAGCCGCGGGCCACCTGCTGGGTCTGGCTGGCCAGGAAGATGAAGATGCCGCCCCACCACAGACGGCGGTAGGCCGGGATCTTCATGGCCGCGAAGCGGCTGCCGGGCGGGTTGCCCTCCGGTTCCTGATCGTCAACCACTGGTCAGGGACCGTACTGCGGTGCGAGGATGCCGCACGCATTCCGGGAGGGACCGATGCCGGTCGACGAACACGCAGCCCTGATCGCCGAGCGGTCGGCACTCCACGAGACACTGACCGGCCTCACGCCGGAGGAGTGGGATCATCCGTCGTTGTGCCCCGGTTGGCGCAACCGCGACGTCGCGAGCCATGTCCACCTGGCCCTCACGATCTCGATCCCGCGCCTCCTCGTCGGGTTGGCGGCCAACCGGGGCGACTTCAACCGGTTCATGGCGAGCCACGCGCGTCGGTTGGGGGACCGGCCCACGAGCGAGATCCTCGCGTCGTGGGCGGAGGTGAGGACCAGCGCCCGGATCCCACCGACGACCAAGCGGGTCGAGGTGGCGATGGACGCCTACGTGCACCACCACGACATCTGCGTGCCGATCGGCAAGGACGTGCCCTCCGACCCCGCCCGGCTGCGGTGGATGGCCGACGGCATGGTGGCGACGAAGCAGCAGATCGGCTCGGGACCGCGGGTGAAGGGGCTCCGGCTCATCGCCACCGACATCGACTGGCACTACGGCACCGGGCCGGAGGTCCGGGGCCCGGCCGCCGCGCTCATCCTGGCCGGGTGCGGGCGCACCGCCTGGCACGATCGCCTCGAGGGTGACGGCCTGGCGGAACTCGCCCGACGGAACTGATCAGTCGAGGCCGTAGCGGGCCCGATAGTCGGCCAGCCGTCCGTTCAGCTCGTCGCGGTCGAGGCCGAAGTCGGCCGGGTCGTACTCGTGCTTCCCGAACCGGTGCTGGCGGTGTTCGGCCGTGTGGGCGACCATCCGCTGCTCGGCCTCGGCGCTCAGCTCCATGCCGAGGTCGTCGTAGAGCTTGGCCGTCGTCGCCAAAGGGTCGGCCACGAGCGAGCGGTAGTCGACGTCGACGAACCGGTCGCCGTGCCGGGTCCGCGCGTCCTCGGTCCGTTCGTACATCTCGATCAGCATTCGGGTCCACAGAGCTCCGGCCGCCCGTCGGTGATCGGCATCACTGAAGGTGCTGCCGAGGCCGCACGAGATGCTGGCGGTCGAGGCGATGCAGGTGGCCGGGTCGCGGTGGGTCCACACGAAACGAGCATCGGGGTAGACCTCGGCGATCGCGTCGACAGCCAGGGCGTGGTGCGGCGTCTTGACCACCCACCGTCCGGGATGGCGCGACTGGAGGAGCTGGTACACCCGCTTGTGGTGCTCGTAGGTCGGGACGTGGTCGACCCCGAGGACGAAGTCGGCGTAGTCGGGCAGGTGGAACATGGCGTTGAACTGGAGGCTCACCATGTTCTGGGCCATCAGCGGCACGCATTCGGTCGGCATGTCGGGCGGGTCGTAGTGCATGGCCTTGAACGCCGGATTGAGCGCATGGATGACCGAGTTCTCGTCGGCCTCGATCGCAGCGAGGAAGCGCTCGTCGGTCTCGTAGGTCGCCGCCTCGGGAGGTGGGACCGGCGATTGGAGCTCCCACTGGCGTGGGGCCCGCACGGCCGGGTCGACCGACAGCAGATGGCTCAGGGCCGTGGTGCCGGAGCGGGAGACGCCGACGATGAAGATGGGCTCGACGATCTCTTCGTCGGCCAACTCCGGGTGCTGCGCCCACCAGTCGACGACCTGCAGCCGCGTCGCCAGGCTTCCGGTGACGAGCGCCTCGAGCGTCGGCTCACCGATGGCGTTCGCCTCGGCCTGGGTGGTGAACGAGGCCAGCAGTGCATCGAGTCCGGCTCGGTAGCCATCGCCGCCGAAGTCGGACAGGCCGGTCGCCTCGGCTGCGGCGTCGATCAGTTGCTCAGCGTCCATCCCGGCATCTTGGCCCGCCGCGAGCGCAGGTGGGGAATCCGTGCGAGGGCTCCCCGTTGCCAGATGGTATCTGAACAGATACCATCCGATCATGGACGCAGCCACCACGATCCGCACCGCTCGCCGCCGCAGCGGCCTCACCCTGCGGGGACTTGCCGCCCGGGCGGGCACGTCCCACTCGACGATCGCCGCCTACGAGTCGGGGTCGAAAGTGCCGAACACCGCGACCTTCGAGCGCATCGTGCGCGCAGCCGGCTTCGCGATGGACACCACGCTGCACCGGCGGGTCGAGGCCGACGGATTGGCTCGCGGCGACGAACTGATCGCGGTGCTCGAGCTCGCCGCCCAGTTTCCGGCCCGTCACCGGCCGACTCTCGACTGTCCGGTCTTCGGGCGGTGAACCTCGTCGACCAGATCGTCGAGCTCCACCGGAGTCTGCGAGCCCACGACGTTCCTCATGCCTTCGGCGGGGCACTCGCGCTCGCCTGGTGCACCCAGCGGGCCCGGGCGACGATCGACATCGACGTGAACCTCTTCGTCGACGTGACCGAGTCCGAGGCAACGCTCGCTGCCCTGCCCGACGGTGTGACCGTGACCCGGCAAGACCGCGACCTGATCGCCCGCGACGGTCAGGCCCGACTGTGGTGGGGCCCCACGCCGGTCGACGTCTTCTTCAACACCACGGACTTCCACGCCGCCGCTGCACAGCGAGCCCGGGTCGAGGACTTCGCCGGGGAACGCGTGCCCTTCCTGGCGTGCCGTGACCTCGCCGTGTTCAAGGCGTTCTTCAACCGGACCAAGGACTGGGCCGACCTCGAGGAGATGGCCGCGGCGGATGCGCTCGACGTCGAGGCCGTGCTCGGTGTGTTGGCCAACCATCTGGGCGGCGACGACCACCGCGTCGAACGGCTCCGAGCGATTGGTCGGGACGGCGGGATTTGAGGCTCTCCGCGGTGAAGCTGGGTTGGTGATCGGTCGGGACGTCTCGCCGGCTGCTGCCCGTCGAAGTGAAAGTTCACAACCTCGTCGTCCCCGCCCGACCACGCGACTCGGCGACACTCCCTGCGCAACTCCGCCCTCGGGATGCTCACCCCGACCGAGTTCGCTCGGCTACAGCGGACCAACCACTGGATCAACCCCGGTGCCGGACGGTCCCCAGCTCAAAGCACTGCTGCCGTCGCGACAACAAGAGGCGACGTAGCGAAGCTGAGATCGGCGGCGACAGCCTCCAGCGTCGGACGGTCGACGAACGGGACCTCGACGACCAGCCGCGGGACGGTGGCAAGAATCTTTGCCCCTTCTAGCCGCCTCGTGGCTTTCTCGAAGCGAGAGTCGTGAGGGGCGTTGGTCAGCATGGCATCACGCATCATCCGTGCGGGGTCGGCCGAACCCCAGAGCGCTTCATCGATTCTGTCGGCTACCGCTCGCCGCGCCCGTCCTCCGACCGTCTGAAGCTGGTCGACTGACAGTGCACCTTCGGTCCATCGCCCAGTGGCAATTCCCTCGTGCTTGGAGAGCCAACGCGTTCCGCTTCGATGAACCTCGGACCCCGGAACACCATCCAGGTCGATCGACCGACATGGAGTCCCTACGCGCCTGGGGGGTCTGCTGGGCCGCCTCGAGCCTCGGCTGATCCACGATTCAGCACCCAGCTGCACCACCGACTGCCATACCATGGCGACGCGAACCGCTGCCGGAGGCACGACGGCAGCAGAAGAGAACCCTCGAAACGTGAGCGTGCCGAACCTCATCTCGTACGGCGCCCAGGCAGCAAGAACAGCCGCATCCGACAGGGGCGCCGTCTCGCCCTG
>JAUIML010000072.1 GCA_030432715.1 Acidimicrobiia bacterium
GACCAGCGGGCGGGGAAGCACGATGCGGAGGTCGTACTGCTCGAACCGGCTCTCGGTGCGCATCTCGATCACGTCGCGGAACCCGGCGGTGGTGACGAGGGCGGTGGTGGCGCCGCGCCGTTCGATCAGCGCGTTGGTGGCGAGCGTGGTGCCGTGGATGATCTGGTCGACGTCGGCGAGGTCGATCCCGGCGTCGGTGGCCACCCGCGAGATGCCGTCGAGGATGCCCCGTTCGGGGGCGTCGTGGGTGGTGAGGATCTTGGCGGAACGCAGCTCGGGAGCCGACCCGGCCGCGTCGAGCTCGATCACGATGTCGGTGAACGTGCCGCCGACATCGGCGCCGATCCTGATCGGCATGCTCAGAGGTCCTCGACGCGAGGGAACTCGGACGGCGGCTTGATGTCGACGGTGGCGGAGCGCTGTTGGGCGAGCATTCCGCCGTCGACCTTGATGACGTCGCCGGTGATGTAGGCCGCGTCGTCGGAGGCCAGGAAGAGGGCGGCGCCGGTCATGTCGAACGGTTCGCCGATCCGGCCGAGGGGGACGTTCTCGCCGCGCTGCGTGCGGTCCTCGATCGACAGGCCGCTGGTGTCGATCGACCCGGGCATGAGGGCGTTGACGCGGATGCCGTAGGGCCCGAGGTCGAGAGCCAGAGCCCGGGTGAACGCCTCGACACCGCCTTTGGCTGCGTCGTAGGCCGTGAAGGAGCGGTGGGCCCGCGTGGCGCCACCCGACGACATGTTGATGATCGAGCCGCGGCCGGCTCTGGCCATGATGCGCGCGGCGCGATGGCAGCACAGGAAGTGGCCGGTCAGGTTGACGTCGACGATTCGGCGCCACCACGCCTCGTCGGCTTCGAAGAAGTGCAGCATCGGACTCACGAGGCCGGCGTTGTTGACGAGCACGTCGATCGTGCCGTGGGCGGCCACGAGCGCGTCGAACATCTCGGCCACCTGGGCCCCGTCCGAGACATCGGCCGGGATCGCGAGGGCCGTTCCGTTGGCGGCGGTGATCGCGGCGACCGTGTCGCCGGCTGCCGACGAGTCGATGTCGTTGACCGCGACGATCGCGCCGACCGACGCGAACCGGGCGGCCAGCGCGGCGCCGATGCCCTTGCCCGCGCCGGTGACGAGGACGACCCTGCCGTCGAGTGACTCGTAGCCAGTGGTCAAAGAAGATCTCCGTTTCAGAGGGTGGCGAACCGCTGCTTGAGCGTGTCGAGCGCAGCTTCGTTGCGGCGGTAGTAGGTCCACCCCTTGCGGGCGGTGGGGATGATCAGGCCGGCGTCGGTCAGCACCTTGAGGTGGCGCGAGGCGGCCGGCTGACTCACTCCGAGTTTGTCGGCGATGAACTGGTTGCACGCGCCGTGGACCAGGGGGTCGCCGTGGACCTGCACCGGGAAGTGAGCGACCGGGTCCTTCAGCCATTCGAGGATCCGGACCCGCCGTTCACTGGCGACGGCCTTGAGGAGGGTTTCGATCTCGAGGGCGGTGGGCTGTTCGGTCACTGCCATAGCTGCATAACTAAACGGTTATGTCGCGCCGGGTCAAGCTCCATGGGCCAGTATCTGGTCATGACCGGCGACGAGACGCCCTGGATCGACACGGTTCCCGACGACGAGTGGACGGGCGAGCTCGCGTCCCTCCGCGAACAGGTCGTCGACAGGGAACACGGGCGCGTCGACCACATCATGGCGATCCACTCGCTCAACCCGCGTGGGCTCGCCGCCCACCACGCGCTCTACGGCTCGGCGATGGCGGGCACGGGATCGTTGCGCAAGGTCGAACGCGAACTCATCGCTCTCGTCGTCAGCCTCGAGAACCACTGCCACTATTGAATCGTCCATCACCGGCGCGGTCTGCGCCGGTTGCTCGGCGACGACGAGCTCCTCGCTGCGGTCGAAGCCGACTGGCGGTCGGCCGGGCTCTCGGCTCCGCGCCGGGCGATGCTCGACTATGTGGTGAAGCTGACGCACCGGCCCGGCGACATGGAGGCCGCCGATGTCGACGCCTTGCGAACTGTCGGGTTCAGCGACCGCGACGTGCTCGACATCGTCGAAGTGACGGCCTACTACGCCTACGTGAACCGAATCGCCGACGGTCTCGGCGTGCCCACCGAGGACTGGATCCCCGAATGACGTCTCCCGTGCTGCTCGACGATGCCGCGGTTGCTGCGGCGCTGCCGTGGGGCGAGCTGATCGCCGCGGTCGAAGCCGCGGTCACCGACCCCGACGGCGCGGCACCACCCCGAACGGTCCACACGGTGCCCGTGCCCGACGCAGGTGATGCATCGCTCTTGATGAAGCCGGGTTGGATCACCGGTGAGGTCATCGGGGTCAAGGTCGTGACGGTGTTCCCCGACAACGGCGCGATCGGTCGCCCGACCATCCAGGCGGGTCTGTTGTTGTTCGACGGCCGTCACGGCTCGTTGATCGGTTGTTGCGCGGCCAACGAGCTCACCACGCGGCGTACGGCGGCGGCGAGCGCGGCGGCCGCGTCCCGGTTGGCGCGCGACGACGTCCGCCGCCTGTTGGTCGTCGGCACGGGCGCGCTGGCACCGATGGCAGCACGCGCGCATGCCCATGTCCGGCCCTACGAGCGGATCGACGTGTGGGGCCGGCGACCGGAGAGGGCAGCGGCCCTCGTGGACACGCTGCGCACCGAAGGGTTCACGGCCGACGTGTGCCATGACCTCGACGCCGGGGTCGCCGCCGCCGACGTGATCTCGACGTCGACCGGGTCGCACGAACCGCTCGTGCGGGGTTCGCTGGTGCGTCCCGGAACCCACGTCGACCTCGTCGGCGCGTTCAACGCGACCATGCGCGAGTCCGACGACGCCCTGGTCGGCAACGCATCGTTGTTCGTCGACACCCGATCCGATGCCGTGCTGGCGGGCGACCTCGCGTCCCCGATCGCCGACGGGGTGATCACCGAAGACGTCATCCGGGCCGATCTGGCTGAGCTGCTCAGCGGTGCCCACCCGGGCCGATCCGACGACGAGGAGATCACCGTCTTCAAGTCGGTCGGGTTGGCCCTCGAGGACGTGGCCGCGGCTCGGCTCGCGTTCGGGGTCGGCGAGGTCGACGTCAGCGGATCGTGAGAGCGCCCGTGGCCGAGAGTTCCACGCGGTCAGCCGCGGCCGCCCTGGCATAGGCGGCGTCGTCGAGTACGAGGATCGGCACCGTCGTGCCGTAGAGCTCCCGGGCCACGAGCGAGCCGGTCGCGAGGATCTCGTCGGGCCGATGCAACAGGAGTGCAGCCGGAGCCGTGCCCAGCCGCACGGCCTCCGCGAGCACCGAGCTCGCGGAGCTGGAACCGCGACCGCCGGGCATCACCACGATGCATCCCGTGAGCGACACGCCGGTCTGGGG
This sequence comes from Acidimicrobiia bacterium, assembly GCA_030432715.1. Lineage (GTDB taxonomy): Bacteria > Actinomycetota > Acidimicrobiia > Acidimicrobiales > Aldehydirespiratoraceae > JAJRXC01. The sequence continues at coordinate 3,371 of JAUIML010000072.1, forward strand.
GTGGTGCTCGTCGGTGATCGTCCCGTGCTCGGCCGAGTACCCGCCCCAGAAGCTCAGCGGTTCGTCGAGGGCGACGACCGCCCCGGCGGCCGCCCCGGCCACGACCACCCGGACCGCGGTCAGCGCCACAGGGCGTCCTGTCGTACGAGCCGCCCGGCCACGGCCGATTCGACACAGTCGTCGACGCTGCCGAAGGCGACGTCGATCCCGAGATTGCCGGGGGCGTAGTGGGCCCACTTCGCCGAGTCGGTGAGGGCGTAGCCGTGGATCTCTCCCATCACCGGTGTGATGTAGGTGCAGGTGTCGGTGACGATCTGCACGCCTGCCGATTCGAGCCGGTCGACCCAACCCCGCAACGAGATCTCGTGCAGGACGGCGCGGGCGGTGTTGACGAAGCACGCGACGCCGGGGTCGATCCGCCGATCGCCGAGCAGTTCGACCAGGCGTGCGAACTCGGCCACCGAGTAGTGAGGGGTCCCGAGACTCACCGCGCCGAGCGGGCGGTCGTCGGTCGCGGCGGTCGTCAACGCATCCCGGGCCCGCCGTAGGTCCTCGGGACCGACGTCGACGGTGCGGTCGGGGGGTCGTCCGCCGAGTGCGTCGGTCAGCGTCGCGGCCTCCGGGGTGACGCCGACGACGTGGAACATGCCGACGGCTCCTGACGACGCCGCGGCACTGCCCAGGGCCTTGAGCCGGTGTTCGGGTGTGGGCGACGGCAGGCCGTCGATGACGGGCACGTGGTCCTCGACCTCGGTACCGATCAAGTAGCCGAGCACCGGCGCCAGGACGTCGTGGTCCAGGAGCGCGTCGCTCACGCCGCGCAAGCGGAACAGCACGTCCCCGCGACGATGCTCGTCGAGATGGAGCCCCGCGGCCGGCGCCCGTCCGGTGATGGCCGCGCAGATGTCGATGAAGTCGCCGTACCGATGGGTGCGTGCGCCCAGCACCGAGTTGGCGAACACGATCGCGTTCGACTCGGCCCATGCGATGTGCTGGCCGAACCCCGGTCGTGTCGCCAACTGGTAGGGCGCGCAGGTCCACGTGGGTTCGCAGCCCATCGCCTCGTAGAGCTGCATGAGGCGGCGGGACGCAGCGGCCTCGGTCTCGGGTCCCTTGTAGAGGTCGGGGTGCAGCAGGTCGAGGGACGAGACGTTCAGGGTCGTCGGCACCGACACCCGCGCGTCGCCGTCGACCAGCCGCTCTGCGAAATCGATCCCCGACCGGCCGTGGTAGAGGCAACTGTCGATGTGGGCGCCCTCGATCGACAGCAGTCTCGTGGCCCCCATCGTCTCCGCCAGCCCGGTGACGATGCGCATCGCCAGGGCCCCCGCCTCGCCGGCCTCGCCCGCCAGCGCGGCGGCGTCGTCGTCGGTGAGATGGAGCGTCACGCGGGCCACCGTAGTATTCGCTCCGTGAACGCCGAGCCGACTCTCGCCGATGACGAGGCCCGTCTCGCCGACATCGCCGCCGAGCTCGATGCCGCACTTCGCGTCCATGTCCCTCGATGGTTGGCCGGCCAGGCCCTCGCGCTGGCCCCCGCGATCGACCCTGCGGTTGTCGACGATGCGGTGACGACGACGATGCGCGAGCTCACCCCTCGACTGACCCGGGTGTTGACGGCCGACGTCGATGCCGGTGCCGGATCGCCGCTGGCGACCATCCGCGAAGCGACCGGACGGCTCAGTGCCGTGCTCGTCGAGTCGGGGGCACGACCGGTGCAACGGGACGCGTTCGACGAGCAGGCGTTTCCCGACGACGTGTTCGCCCTCGGGCCCGCCTCGTTCGCCGACATCGACGAGACACTCCAGGAGCCGGGGCTGATGTGGGGCGCGGCCCGAGCTCACGTGCATCTCCGGCGGCGTCGGGAGGCCACGGGGTGAACACCGTGGTCCTCACCCGCGACCTCATGGACGGCAGTCGGTTCCGCGCGGCAATTCCCGACGTCATCGTGGTGCGGTCGCCCGATGCGCCGGAGCTGGGCGACGCCTCGCTGGTGGTGCTCGACCTCGCGCTCGGCCTCGATGTGACCTCGATCGTCGCAGGAGGCGCGCCGGTGATCGCCTACGGCGCCCACGTCGACGCCGACGCGCTCGAGCGGGCGATCGCGGCCGGCTGTGTCGATGCCGTCCCCCGGTCGAAGATCTTCCGCCGGGCAGCCGACTTGCTCGGCTGACCGTCGGTAGGATCCTGCCCCGTGTCCGAGCGCCGTTCTTTCCCCGATGTGCTGGCCCAGGTCGCCCAGGTCGAGGGATGGATGACCGACGACCAGGCCCGCCGCCTCCACGATCGCGCCGTCGAGCTGGGCCCCGGTGCCCGCATCGTGGAGATCGGCAGCTTCCGGGGTCGTTCGCTCATCGTGCTCGCATCGGCCGCCGCCGAGGGTGTCGAAGTCGTTTCGATCGACCCCCACGCCGGGTCGGATCGCGGCCCGCAGGAGATCGAGGCCGACCAGGCCCGCGGCGACGACGATCATTCCGTCTACAACCGCAATCTCGCCGAGGCCGGCGTGCGTGACCGGGTGACCCACGTCCGCAGGATGAGCGACGAGGCGCACGACGACGTCGAGGGCGAGATCGACCTGCTCTACATCGACGGCGCCCATCGTTTCTCCCCGGCCCGCGCCGACATCGTCGACTGGGGCAACCGGGTCTCCGGTGGGGGAACGATGCTGATCCACGACTCCTTCAGCTCGATCGGGGTCACCCTCGCCCTCATGTCGACCACCTTCATCTCCGGCGAGTGGCGCTATGTCGGGCGATCGCAGTCGATGGCGGAGTACCGGCGCGAACACCTGACCCCCGCCGAACGGGTGACCGATCTCGCCCGGCAGGCCCTGCAACTGCCCTGGTTCGTGCGCAATGTGGTCATCAAGGTCCTGCTGACGGCAAAGCTCCATTCGCTGACGCGACTCTTGGGTCATCGCACCCGCGATTGGCCGTATTAGGGCCCGTTCCCGACGTCGGCGAAACAGACGCATCAGCATCCGGAAACAATCCGGAAACAGTCGGTTCCTATGTTGCCTCGTGTTCGCTCGCGGAGACCCCGCGGCGTTGGGGAGGAAGAACGATGGAATCAGGCGATATCGCGTGGATGTTGATCTCCACGGCGCTCGTCGTGTTCATGGTGCCGGGTCTGGCGCTGTTCTACGGCGGGATGACCCGCTCGAAGAACGTCCTGAACATGCTCAACATGAACACCTACTGCCTCGGCATCGTGCCGCTGCTGTGGGTGCTGTTCACGTTCTCGCTGGGCAACAGCGGCGACGGTGACGGCCTCGAGGCGATCATCGGCAACTTCGATGCCGTCGGGCTGAAGGACCTCACCGGCAATCCGGAGGCACTCATCCGCGTGGCGTTCTTCATGACGTTCGCCGCCATCACCCCGGCCCTGATCTCGGGCGCGGTCGCCGACCGCATGAAGTTCTCCGCGTGGGCCGTGTTCGTCCCGGTCTGGTCGATCCTCGTCTACACACCGGTGACCTACTGGGTGTACACCGGTTGGCATCACTCGAAGCTCGACCCCGCGGCGATCGACTTCGCCGGTGGCACCGCGATCCACATCAACGCCGGTGTGGCCTCCCTCGCCCTCGTGCTCGTGCTCGGGAAGCGGAAGGGTTGGCCCGACGTGGCGATGCCGCCCCACAACCTGACCTTCGTCATGCTCGGCGCCGGCATCCTCTGGTTCGGCTGGTTCGGCTTCAATGCCGGTTCGTCCGGATCGGCGGATGGGGTTGCCGTGCAGGCGCTGCTCAACACCTTCGTGGCCGCGGCGGCGGGCATGATCGGCTGGCTCGCGATCGAGAAGATCCGCGACGGCCACGCCACCACCCTGGGCGGCGCCTCCGGTGTGGTCGCCGGTCTGGTGGCCATCACCCCGGCCGCCGGCTACGTGGGCGGTCTCTCGCCGATCATCTTCGGTGCCATCGCCTCGGTCTGCTGCTACTTCGCCATCCAGCTCAAGACCCGCTTCGGCTACGACGATTCGCTCGACGTCGTCGGGATCCACATGGTCGGCGGCATCATCGGTGGCGTCCTTCTCGGGTTCTTCGCCGACGCCCGCATCAACGGAGTCGACGGTGCGTTCTTCGGCGATTTCGGCCTGGTCGTCAGCCAGGTCGTCGCCATCGTCTCGGTGATGGCGTTCTCCTTCGTCGTGACCTATGCGATCGCCAAGGTCCTCGATTCGGCGATGGGCCTCCGGGTCAGGGACGAGGACGAGATCACCGGTCTCGACCAGACCCAACACGCCGAAACCGCTTATCTCGACTGAGCCCCGCAGTTCTGTGGAGGGAAACCGGGCCCCGGCCACGGTTTCCCTCCATGGATCGGGGACACTGGGAGTCGTATGAACGCAATCCCGGCCACGTCGGTGGTGCTCTCCGACTCCTCCCTCATCGGTACGGCGTTGTCGCGGGCCTACACGGCCGAGATCGATTCCTGGTTGCAGTCGGTCGTGGGCGGGGTGGGCGAGATGCCCGGCGTCGCGCTCGCTGCGGTGGGCGGCTACGGCCGGGGTGACCTGAGCATGGGATCCGATCTCGATCTGCTCCTGATCCACAACGGGTCCGGACACGTCGCCGAGGTCGCCGAGAAGATCTGGTATCCGATCTGGGACACCGGCATGAAGCTCGGCCACGCCGTGCGCACGGTCGACGAAGCGCTCGAACTCGCCGACGGTGATCTCGACACCGCCACCTCGCTGCTCGACATCCGTCTCATCGGGGGCGAGGAGCGGCTCGTCACCGAGTTGGCCGAGAAGTCGAGGGCGCAGTGGCGCCGGAATGCCGACAAGATGCTCAACCTCCTGGCGGAAGGGACGCGCCAGCGCCATGCCGAGGCCGGCGAAGTGGCCTTCCTCCTCGAGCCCGACCTCAAGGCGTCACGCGGCGGGCTCCGCGACGTCCACGCCCTCCACTGGATCGACCTGGCCGACGACGACCTGCTCGAGGAGTCGGAGCGCCAAGGCCTGGTGGGGCCGCACGACACGCTGCTGTCGGCGCGGGTGGAACTCCACCGGTCGACCGGACGGCACTCGAACCAGCTCCTCCTCCAGGATCAGGACGAAGTCGCCGCGGCCCTCGGCTACGGCGATGCCGACGACCTGATGGCCGATGTCTCCCAGGCGGCCCGCACGGTGGCCTGGATCACCGATGCGGTGCTGCACCGAATGCACCTCCGGTCCACCCGCCGGCGCTGGCGGCACAAGGTCCGCGACGTCGGCCACGGCATCCGCATCGTCGACGAGACCCTGCAACTCGACGACGACGCCCCCGTCGCCAGCGATCCCGTGCTCCCGTTCCGTGTCGCCTACTTCGCGGCGAAGGAGGAGGCCTTCATCGAACGGTCGGTGCTCGATCGCCTCGCCGACGAGAGCCCGAGCCTTCCCGACCCCTGGCCCGACGAGGCTCGCGAGGTCCTGGTCGATCTCCTCCTGCTGGGCAGCGAGGCGATCCGCACCCTCGAGGCGTTGGACCAGGTCGATCTGCTGTCGCGCCTCTTGCCCGAGTGGGCGCCGAACCGCAGTCGCCCGCAGCGCAACGCCTACCACCGCTACACGGTCGACCGGCACCTCATGGAAGCCGCTGCCGAGGCGGCCAACATCGCCGATCGGGTCGAGCGGCCCGACCTGCTGGTGCTCGGCGGGCTCTTCCACGACATCGGCAAGGGCTATCCCGGGGACCACTCCGAGGTCGGGGTCGATCTCGTGCGCCGGATCGCCACTCGCATGGGCTATCCGCCCGCCGACGTCGACGTGCTCGCCACGCTGGTCCGCCATCACCTGTTGTTGCCCGACACGGCAAGTCGTCGAGACCTCGAGGACGAGGACACGATCCGCTTCGTGGCCGAAGAGATCGACTCGGTCAACACGCTCGAGCTCCTGGGAGCGCTCACCGAGGCCGATTCAATCGCCACGAGCCATTCAGCGTGGAACAGCTGGAAGGCGGGCCTCGTGGGTGACCTGGTCGAGCGGGCCAGTCACTATGTCCAGACGGGTGGCACCGTCGTGCCGACCGCCTTCCCGTCCGCCGAACTGCTCGCCCGTCTTCGCAGCGACGAGGAGCATGTCGAGCTGAAGGGCCACGAGCTCACGGTCATCACCGAGAACCGGAGGGGCACGTTCTCTCGGGTCGCCGGTGCGCTCTCGTTGCACGGTGTCGACATCCTCAACGCCCAACTCCACACCGAGGGTGATCGCGCCCTCGAGGTGCTGCGGGTCGGTGGTGGGATCGGTCTCGACGAGCGACCAAAGCAGGTGGAGGAGGACGTGCGCCGGGCCCTCAAGGGCCGCGTCGCCATCCGGGCCCGGCTCATCCAACGGGCCCGCAACTATCGATACCAGCGAGCCTCCGCCGCCGTGCTCGTCGACCCGCAGGTCGTGTTCGACAACGAGATGTCGTCGTCGCACACGGTGCTCGAGGTGCGGGGGCCCGATTCGATCGGTGTGCTCTACCGCGTCACCCGAGCGATTGCCGATCTCGATCTCGACATCTACTCGGCCAAGGTGCAGACCCTCGGCGACGACGTGGTCGATTCGTTCTACGTGCTCGATTCCGATGGCCATCGGGTCACCGACCCGGCCTATCAACGCGAGATCGAACTCGCGATCCTCACCGCGCTCGTCGCGGATGCCTGACTCAAGTCTCCCGCCGGTCCGGTCGTAACCTCGCGAGGGGTTTCGACGTTCACCCTGGTGCATGCCCGTGAACCATTCGCGTACCGATCTCGACGATGCCGTGATCGAGCAGGCCCGCGCCGGAGATCAGACCGCGATGCGGCAGGTCTACGACCTCCTCGGGCCCCGACTCGTCGGTTACGCGCGCGGCCAAGGGATCGAGGATCCCGACGTGGTCGCCAACGAGACACTGTTCCGTGTGCTCTCCGGGCTCGATCGGTTCACGGGCACGCCCGCCGCCCTGCGATCCTGGGCCTTCACGATCGCCCACAACCTGATCGTGGACGAGCACCGTCGGCGGGCCCGCCGTCCCCCGATGAGCGATGTCGAGGTGCCCGCATCGATGGCCGCACCGGTCGATGTCGAGCTGGTCGTGTCGGTCCGCGTCGACGTCGACCGAACCCTTGCCGCGATCGGCGAGCTGGCGCCGGCCCAGCGCGACGTGCTGCTGCTTCGCCACGTGGCCGACCTGACCCTGGCCGAGACGGCCGAGGTGCTCGGCAAGCGCGCGAACGCGGTCAAGCAGCTCCAGCACCGGGCGACGAAGGCACTCGCCAAACAGTTGGCCGACACCGCCGTAACCCGGAACGATGCGGCGACGTTCACCCGGGTGTCATGAACGATCACCACGCCCCCGACGATCTCGCCGCTCAGCTCGACGCGGTCGGCGACGCCCTCGAGCGACCGCCCCGGGCCGATGCCCGCGTCGACGCCCTGCTCGGCGCCGCGCCACCCCTGCGCTCACCGTTCGCGGCCCCGCCGGCCGACGTCACGCCGCTGCCGGTGACGACCGCGGCCCCGAAGCGGCGCACGGCGTGGATCGCGGTGGCGGCCGCCCTCACCCTGCTCGCGGGCATCGGTGCGGTCGCCTATGCCGGCGCCGGCGACGATCCGACCCTCCCGGTGGCTGCTGCCGAGGATGATGCCGGTGATGCAGACGAGTCTGCGCCCGACGACGCTCTTGCGCCCGACGACGCCCCCGCGCCCGACGACGCCCCCGCGCCCGACGATGGTGTAGGCGGTGACGATTCTCCGGCCGAATCGCTCGCCGATCACCACGCCTGGCTCGAGTGCGTGACCGATCAGTTCCGATCGTTTTTCACCGACGGATTCGAGGCCGATGCCGATGGCCTCTCGCCGCTCGAGGAATGTGGTGAACCGCCGTCCATCCGTGGGCTCTTCGCCGACGGCCTCGGCTTCTGCCTCGCTCCCGACACCGGGGACGCCACGGGCGACGGGTGTGCGCCCCCCGACGGGGGTTGGTTCCCGTTCGGCGAGCTGCCCGATCTGGAGAACCTGGCCGATCTGGAGAACCTGGCCGACCTCTGGCCCCCGCCGGGTCTCGACGACTGGCGAAGCCTCGACGAGGTGTGCTCGTCGGAGTCGACCGAATCGGGTGTCGACATCGTGTGCGAGTGGCCGCCGTGCGACGCCGACACCGACTGCCCCTTCCCGCCCGCCTGTGACGAGGAGGACCCGGAGGCGTCCGCGCCGTGCCTCGGATTCGACTTCGGCTTCGGCCTCGAGGTCGACCCTGAAGGATTCGGCTTCAGCGTTCCGTTCGGGGGCGATGGCCACTTCTTCTTCGACCCCGAGCTGCTGCCCGACACCTTCCCCGACCTCCCGGAGGGCTTCGAGTTCCCCGCCGACCTCCCCGAGCTCGATGCATGGTTCGAGGACTTCCCCTGGACCGACGCGTTCGACGGTCTGTTCGGCGAACCGGAGCCGGCCGACGCCTGACGTCGGTCCGTTCCCTGCCGCTCCACACCTCGCTGCTCCACGCCGACCCGCCCGCTTCGCGGCGAATCGCGCTGCGGGTTGCGTAGGGTTCGGGGCGTGAACGAGCCGACTCCGACACCCCGCCGGGCCACCGAGCGCGAGCTGATCCGCTGGGCCGAGACGCTCTCGGCCACCGCCCAGACCGGACTCGGCTTCACCGAGAACCTCTACGAGCGCGAGCGCTTCGAGGAAGTGCTCGCGATCGCGGCCGACATCCGGTCCCACGTCGAGGGCGGGTTCCATCCCGAGGAACAGGTGCAGGAGTGGCTCGACCGCGTCGGCTCCGGGGTGGCCGGCTATGTGACGCCCAAGATCACGGTCGGCGCGGTGGTGGGCAACGACGAAGAGGAACTCCTCATGATCCAGCGCGCCGACTCCGGCGTGTGGCTCTATCCGACCGGCTGGGCCGACGTCGGCTACTCGCCGGCGGAGGTCGTCGTGAAGGAGGTCTACGAGGAGACCGGCATCGAGTGCGAGGTGATCCGACCGATCGCGATCCTCGACGGCCAGCGACGCGGTTTCACCCGCATCCCGCTCATCTCGCTCGTCTTCCACTGCCGGATGACCGGCGGCACCCTCCAGCCGCATCCGCTCGAGTGCAGCGACGTCGGCTGGTTCCGGGAGGGCGAACTGCCCGAACCCGTCGCCAACGCCGACCTCTGGGCCGAACAGGCCTTCCGGGCGATCAGGGGTGAGGATCTCGACGTACAGTTCGACCGACCCCGAACCCCGCCCTGGCGCGGCGAGATCGACCACGAGGAATCATGATGGCCACCCCCACCGCCTACGAACCGGTCACGTCCATCGTCGACCACGGCACCACCCGCGACGGGCTGATCCAGATGCGGCGCCGCTGGAAGCCGACGGATGAGGCCCGCGCCGCCGTCCTCCTGCTCCACGGCATCGCCGAACACGGCGGACGCTACGAACACGTGGGCCGCCGTCTGGCCGATGCGGGGTTCGACGTCGTGGCCATCGACCATCGCGGCTACGGCCGGAGTGGCGGTCGCCGAGGGCACGTCGACCGCTGGTCGCAGTTCACCGACGATGTCGAGGACCAGCTCGTCGAGGTGCGCGCCCTCGGTCTCCCCACGGTGCTCCTCGGCCATTCGATGGGCGGTCTCATGGCCTCCCGCTACTGCGTCGACACCGATCGCCCCCAACCCGACCTCCTCGTCATGTCGGGTCCTGCCCTCGGAGCCGAGATCAAGCCGCACCTGCGGATCGCCGCACCGCTCATCGGGCGTTTGGCGCCCACCCTGGAGATCAAGGAAGACGGCGACCCGGCGCTGCTGTCGAAGGACCCCAGGGTCGGTGAGGTGTTCTACGCCGACCCGTACCGGGTTCCGTATCCCACGGCGCGACTCGGTCTCGAACTCATGGGCGCGATGCGCGAGGCCCACGAGAACATCGCAAACATCACGATGCCCGTCCTCGTCCTCCACGGCACCGACGACGGGCTCGTGCCCCACTCCGCCAGTGAGGTCTTCGAGACCCTGCCCAACGCCGAGCGGATCCTCTACGACGGTCTCCGCCACGAGCTCTTCAACGAGGCCGAGGGTCTCGAGATCGTCGACACCGTCATCGACTGGATCGACGAACGGCTCCGCGGCTGAGTCGAGATCAGGTGTCGTTGTCGCGCAGGAACTGCTCGACTTCGGCCAACAGGGTCTCGGGGTCGTCGTCGAGTTCCTCGTCGACGGCGATGCCGTCGCCGTGTTCGTCGGCGTCGTCCCACGCCTCTTCGAGATCGGCGACGTAGCCGGCCGTGTCGTCGTCCTCGGCGACGAGCTCGTCGACCTGACGCTCGTAGGAGGCGGCCGCGATCTCGAGATCGGTGGAGTAGACCGAGGTGCCCATCACGTCGCACACCCGCTCGACGAGGGCGAGTCCGGCCTTGGGCGACGGCGCGCCGGGCACGTAGGAGGGCACGGCCGCCCAGACGGATGCCGTGGGGATCCGGGCGTCGCGGCACTGGGTCGCCAGCACGCCGACGATGCCGGTCGGACCCTCGTAGGAGGAGGGCTCGAGCTCGAGCTCGGCCATCAGCCGCTCGTCGTCGCTGGCGCCGTAGACCTCGACGGGCCGGGAGTGCGGGACGTCGGCGAGCAGCGCACCGAGGGTGATGACCTCGCTGACGTCGAGGGCACGGGCGGTCTCGATGATCTGCTCGCAGAAGGTGCGCCACCTCAGCTGCGGCTCGAGGCCGAGCAGGACGATGGCGTCACGGGTCGCGCCCGGTACCCGACAGGCCCGGAACCGATTGGTCGGCCACGTCAGCGAGCGCCGGCGGTTCTCGTCGAGTTGGACGAGCGGCCGCGTGGTGCTGAAGTCGTAGAAGAGCTCGGCGTCGATCTCGGCGAGCGCCGTGCCGTCCCATCGGTCGGCCAGGTGGGCGGCGGCGATGCTGGCGGCGTCGCCGGCGTCGTTCCACCCCTCGAACGCGGTGATCAGCACGGGCGACCGCAACTCGGGGAGGTTGGAGAGCCAGCGGACGTGGGCAGGGGTTTCGGCGTGCGTCGACACCCGATCAACGCTATCGGCGAGCGGCCCTCAGCGTGCTCGCGTGACCCGGTAGGTGCCGTCGGCGTTGCGGCTCACGACGGCGCCTTCGTTGCGCTTTCGTAACTCGTCGGCGGTGCTTCGATCGACGCGGTTCGCGAGCACATAACCGCCGGTTGTCTTCGAGGTTGTCACCTGCTGCTCCTTGTCAGTCGGCGCTCGGGGGACGAGCCGACCAGACCCGCGTCGGCCACCCTACTACGTCTTCTCGCGCGATTTCCGTCATCCAACTGACATGTTGTCGAATGGGTCCGTTCGGCCCCGTCTGGGCAAGGCTTGTCGTCCTCGCTAACGTCGGCGTCATGGACGACCAGACGACGATCTTCATCGACAACGACCACGTGACCGCGGCCAGCACCGACCGCATCGAAGTGATCAACCCCGCAACCGAGAACGTGATCGGATCGGTGCCCGACTGCGGACCCGCCGACATCGATCGGGCCGTCGCCAGCTCCGTCGCCGCGTTCAACGGCGAGTGGCGCACGTGGACCCCCGACGAGCGGGTCGAGGCGCTCAGCCGCTTCTCGCAGGCGATCCAGGCCCGGGCCCAGGAGTTCGCCGACGTCATCACCGCCGAGGTCGGCACGCCGACCACCCAGTCGATGATGATGCAGGTCTTCGCGTCGACGATGGTGCTCGACCAGTACGTCAACGTCGCCAAGAACTACGCCTGGCAGGAGCAGCGCCAGGGCTCACTCGGTCAGAAGGTGCTGGTCAACAAGCAGCCGGTCGGCGTGTGCGCCGGCATCGTGCCGTGGAACGTGCCGCTGTTCATCGCGGCGATGAAGCTCGGACCGGTGATCGCCACGGGGTCGACGATGATCCTCAAGACCGCCCCGGAGACGCCGCTGCACGGTCGCCTCATCGGCGAGTGCGCGAAGGAGGCCGGGTTGCCCGCGGGCGTGGTCAACGTGGTGTCCGCCGATCGTGTCGGCAGCGAGTACCTCGTCCGTCACAACGACATCGACAAGGTGAGCTTCACCGGTTCGGCCCTCACCGGCGGCATCGTCGGCGGCATCTGTGGTGAGCAGATCAAGCGCTGCACGCTCGAGTTGGGCGGTAAGTCGGCGGCGATCGTGCTCGACGACGTCGACCTCGATGCGGTGATGGGCGACCTCGTCATGTCGGGCATGCTCAACACCGGCCAGGCCTGTGGCGCCCAGACC
>JAUIML010000073.1 GCA_030432715.1 Acidimicrobiia bacterium
CTGGGCAACCTGGTCTCGGTGGTGATCGTCGATCTGCCGGTGGCCGAACCCGATCCCGCGGTGCGGCTCGAGGTCGTGCACGAGCGTTGTGTCGAGGCGAAGAACTCGGGCATGGTCGACGGCGCCGAGCTGATGGTCAACCTGACCGACGGAATCCCGACCCTGGCCCCGACCCTGACCCGGCTCCTCGCCCGCCAGATCCCGATGAACCTCGTGATCACCAACGTGCCCGGCCCGCCGGTCCCGCTCTACCTCGGCTCGGCCCGGGTGCGCCGCAGCTACCCCTACGTCGAGGTCATCGACAACGAGGCCCTGACGATCGCGGTGGTGTCCTACGACGGTCAGCTCTTCTTCGGCGTGACCGGCGACCGGGATCTGCTCCCGGATCTCGACCTCGTGAGCAATGGCATCGAGAAGGAATTCCGGGCGCTCGTCGATGCGGTGGTCCGCTAGATGACCGCGCCGATCGACCAGAGTTCCCTCGTGGACGGAACCCATGCCCCCGAGTTCATCGACGTGGCCGAACTCTTCCGCCGTCAGGTCGAGCGGGCCGGGGGTGGCGCCTCACTGGCGGTGTACCACCGAGGCGAGCTGGTGGTCGACCTCTGGGGTGGCGAGCGGACCAACGACGGCGAGCCGTGGGAGTCCGACACGATCGCCATGTGCTTCAGCACCACCAAGGGGGTGGCCTCGTTCGCGTTGCACCTCCAGGCCGAGGCGGGACTGGTCGACTACGACGAGCCGGTGGCGACCTACTGGCCCGAGTTCGCGCAGAACGGCAAGGAAGGCGTCACCGTCCGCCACGTCCTCAGCCACTCGGCCGGGCTCCACCGGCTGCGAAGCGTCATCGACGACGCCTCGGAGATGCTCGACTGGGACCACATGGTCGACGCGTTGGCCCGGCAGCCGCCCGCGTACCCGCCGGGTACGAAGACGGGGTACCACGCGCTCACCTACGGCTGGCTGGCAGGGGAGATCGTTCGCCGCGTCAGCGGCCGCGCCCTCGACGAGGTTGTGCGCGACGACATCGCGGCCCCCCTCGGGCTCGACGGCCTCTTCCTCGGGTGTCCGCCCGAGGAACGGCACCGGGTCGCGCCGCTCGAGCCCATGGGTCCGATCTTCGGTCGTGCCCCGAAGCCGGTCCGTCGGGTACAGAAGGTCATCGGTACCCAGTTCGCGAAGACGCTCAGCCTCACGCGGGCGCCCGTCAACACCCGGCGGATGATCAACGCCCTGCTTCCCCGGGGAATGGAGGACGTGATCGTCTCGCCCGAGATCATGGATGCCTCGATTCCCGCGGCCAACGGGTTCTTCACCGCCCGTTCGTTGGCGGCGATGTACGCGGTGCTCGCGGGCGGCGGCACCCTCGGCGACGTGACGATGCTGTCGCCCGAGCGGGTTGCCGAGATCGGCACCGAACAGAACTCGCGGCGTGATCTCGTGCTCGTCATGCCGATGCGCTGGCGACTGGGGTACCACCGGGTGCTCGGTGCCGGACGAACGGCCCAGAAGGCGTTCGGGCACTACGGCTTCGGTGGCTCCGGTGCGTGGGCCGACCCCTCCCGTGAGCTCTCGATGGCGATGACCTGCAATCGCGGAGGCGGCACACCGGTCGGCGACGCTCGCGTCGTGAATCTGAGTCGTGCGGTGCTCGGGGCCGCCGACGCGATCGGCTGACTCCTCGCGTCAGCTCGACAACGTCGGGACGCGTGGATGGTCGAAGCGGGCGCCGTCGATCTCGGCACCGATCAGGGCCGCGAGGGCGGTGAGGTAGAGCCACGCCATCAGCGCGGCCACGGCGCCGAGCGATCCGAACGTCGACTCGATTCGGCCGAAATAGCCGTAGACCACGCTCAAGCCGATGGTGCTCAGCACCCAGATGGCGGTGGCGACGATGGCCCCCCACGAGACGAAGTGGAAGCGTCCGGTCCGGTGGCCGACCACGGCCCGGTAGAAGAGCGCCAACGCGGTGGTCGAGACGATCAGGACGACGGGCCATCGGCCGATCGACACGGCCCAGCGGTAGGCCCCGCCGACGTTCGCGTCGTCCATGAGGGGCGGGACGACGACGACGAGCCAGATCATCGCGGCTGCCGCGAGCACCGCGATCACGCTCAGCTTCAGGGCGAAGATACGACCCTGGATCCAGTTGTGGGGGCTGGGCAGTTCGTGGGCGATCCGGATCGCCATGACCATGGCGTTGATGGCACTGGAGATCGCCCATGCCACACCGATGAGACCGAAGGCGAGACCGACGGTGATCTCGGTGCCGTCGATGACCGTCACGTTCTGGAGCTGTTCGATGAGGAGCTGGCCGGCCTCCTCCGGCAGCACGTCGACGAGGGGGCGGACATGGGATTCGACGTCGGACGGCGACGCCACGAGGCCGTAGACCGCAACCACGGCGATCATCGCCGGGATCAGCGAGAACACGCAGGTGAAGGCCACACCGCTCGCCACCAACATGGTGTGGTGCGCGGTGATGTTGCGCACGATGGTGCGGAGTTCCGGGCGTCCGGCTCGCGCACCGGGGGTCGGCACGCGTTCAGAAATGGTCGCGGCTCCGCTCCAGCATGTATTCGACGCTAACGGCCACTGTCGCGCCAGCCGGTGACCTGCCGCCCCGACCGGCGTCCAGCGGCCAATACACTCCGCTGCAATGAATGCTGCAGACGAAACCGGCGGGACGATCGAGGCGATGACAGAACCTGATTCCGAGGACTCGCCGCCCACCACCGGCGCGGAGGACGTGGCCTGGAACATCGAGACCCTCGTGGAGGCGAACGGTGCCACCGGTCCCGACGGTGCCCTGGCGTTGCTGGACCGAGCCGACGAGATGGCTGCGGCCCTGACCGCCGATGCCAAGGGTCGTCTCGCCGCCGCCGGTGCGGGCGAGATCGCCGAGTGGCTCGAGCGGCAGGCCCAGCTCCTGAACGCCGCCCACCGGGCCGCGAACTACGCGTCGCTTCGGTTCGCGACCGACGTCGCCGACCCGGCCAACGGGGCCCTCATGGCCCAGGTCCAGGAACGGACGGCGGCACTCAGTGCCGAACTCGTCTGGTTCGAGCTCGAGTGGCTGGCCCTCGACGACGATCGTGCGGCCGAGCTCATGGCCAGTCCCGAGCTGGCCTCCCACCAGCATCACCTCGAGACGGCGCGGCTGCGCCGGCCCCACGTGCTGAGCGAGGCCGAGGAGAAGCTCCTCGCAACCAAGGCCCCGACCGGCCGGTCGGCCTGGGTCCGCCTGTTCACCGAGCTCACCTCCGCCATCCGAGTCGACCTCGACGGCACCGAGGTGCCGCTCGACGCGGCCCTGTCCCGCTTGATGCATCCCGACCGTGAGATCCGTCGCATCGCTGCCGACGCGGTCACGGCCGCCCTCGAACCCGGGTTACGGAACCGGGCCTTCGTGTTCAACACCCTCCTCGCCGACAAGAGCACCGATGACCGACTCCGCGGCTATCCCACCTGGATCACCGCATGGAACCAGGGCAACGAGGCCAGCGACGAGTCCGTCGACGCCCTCGTCGACGCCGTCGTCGGTCGATACGACCTGCCGCAGCGCTGGTACCGCCTGAAGGCCCGCGTGCTCGGCCTCGAACGCCTCGCCGACTTCGACCGGGGCTCGTCGGTGGCCGAGAGCAACGCCCACATCCCGTGGCCCGAGGCCAAAGCGACCGTGCGCGACGCGTACGCGAGCTTCAGCGACGACCTCGCGGCGGTCGTCGACCGCTTCTACGACGAGGCGTGGATCGACGCCCCGGTGCGCGAGAGCAAGCGAGGTGGCGCGTTCTGCGCCTACACGGTGCCCGACCACCATCCCTACGTCCTCCTCAACTACACCGCCACGCCCCGAGACGTGCTGACCCTCGCCCACGAACTCGGCCACGCCCTCCACGGCTACCTGTCCCGCCCGCAGGGCATCTTCCACCAGTCGACACCGCTCACCCTGGCGGAGACCGCATCGGTGTTCGGTGAGACGGTCACGTTCGAACGGCTCCTCGACCGGACCGACGACCCCGGAGAGCGGTTCGCGTTGCTCGCCCAGCAGGTGGAAGGCAACATCGCGACGGTTTTCCGGCAGATCGCCATGAACCGATTCGAGGATGCGGTCCACACGCACCGTCGCGACATCGGCGAGCTGTCGATCGACGACTTCGGCGAGCACTGGGCCCGCACGCAGACCGATCTCTTCGGTGACACGGTCGAGGTGACCAAGGGCTACCGGAGCTGGTGGTCCTACATTCCCCACTTCATCGGGACGCCCGGCTACGTCTACGCCTATGCCTACGGGCAGCTGCTGGCCCTGTCGGTCTATGCGCAGTACGAGGCGCAAGGCGCGGCGTTCGTTCCCAGCTATCTCGAGTTGCTCGGCGCCGGCGGCTCCCGCTGGCCCGAGGAACTCGCCGCGATCGTCGACTGCGATCTCACCGACCCGGCGTTCTGGTCGGCCGGGCTCGACATCGTGGATGCGCAGATCTCGCGGGCCGAAGCCGCAGCCGAGGCCGCCGGCCGGATCTGAGACTCAGGATCGGTCGGCGTCGGCGCCACCGGATGGGGGACCGTCGTCCCCGTTCGCGTTCTCGTTCTCTTCCTCGGTCTTGCCGCTCGAGCGGATGGGGCTCGTGGAGATCTCGAACGCGGCGTTGACCAGCTCGATCGGCGCGCGGGCCCCTTCGATGAGGCCGCGGCCGACGAGGGCGCCGGCCTCACGGCCCGACGGTCGGCGAATCCAGCCGAGCGACACGAACATGCCGAGGGAGATCGTCGCCAGGAGCACCATCGCGATGGTGACGATCCACCAGCCGTTGTCGTCGGTGGTGCCCGGGAGGTTCTGGAAGTTCATGCCGAAGAAGCCCACGATCAGGCTGAGCGGCAGCATGATCGCGGCGTAGACGGTGAGTACCTTGCTGACCTCGGTGGCCTGTTTCGCCTCGGCCCCCCGGTACGCCTCCAGGGTCTCCGTGAGTGCGGTCCGTGCCGCGTCGATCCCCGAACTGACTCTGGTCGCGACGTCGAACACGTCGGCGTAGCGGCGGCGACCGCCTCTGGTCACCAGCTGCGACGTGGAGACTCGAAGGAGGTCGAGTGCCTCCCGTTGGGGTTGGATGGCTCGGCGGATCACCGCGAGATCGCGACGCACCGTGGTGACCTCGCGGATCAGTTCGCCGTCGGCCCTGAGGGCGAGTTGGATCAGGTGCTCGATCCGGTCGTCGAAGACGTCCAACACCGCGATCAGTCGCCGCGTCAGCACGTCGGCGAGACGGGCCAGCACTTCGTCGGGCCCGCCGGTCGTGAGCTCGACCCGTTCTTGCACCTCACGCCACAGCGCTTCGACGGCGGGTGAGTGCTTGCGGCGAACGGTGATGAGGACCTTCTCGGTGAGGAAGCAGTCGACCTCGTAGGTGGCGATCTTGTCTTCGGCGAGTCCATGGAGGATCACGAGGAGCGACGCGCCGAAGTCCTCGGTCTTCGGGAGGTCGCCGTCGTGCATGGCGTGGCGCAGCGCCAGGATGTCGAGTTCGAAGGGCGCGGCAAAGGCCATCAGCTCGGCGGCATCGCCGGGCTCGAAGCGAATGTCGATCCACCGCCATGTGGCGTCGTCGGGAGGATCGATGCCGACCTCGGCAGCCTTCGCGGGTTCTTTCGCGACGCAGTCGAGGGCACGAATCTCCATCCACCAATGATTACCCGGTCGTGGCGGACGGCCGGTGACCCTCGCCGCCACGCGGCCGGCAGAAATGGGTCAACTGGCCCACCTTGGGTGTCGATGGGCCTACATGCCCTTGACGCTCGCACTGGAGGACCCGTCGGTCGCGGGCGCGCGTCGTGGTGACCCGCTGGCATGGGCCGATCTCTACGAGCGTTTCCATCCGATCCTCGAGCGCTACCTCGAAGTGGTCAACCCGGCCGCCCTCGAGGACATGGATGCGGTCTGGAGCCGGGCCGGTCGTTCGCTCGGGGGTCAGCCGGAGGGCGTGCCACCGCTGCTCTGGCTCCTGCGTGCCGCTCGGGACGGAATGGTGGTCCGACCGGACCCGGCCTCATCCGACGACCCTGCGGTCCGAGCGATCCGTTCCCTGACCCCCGTCGAGATGGACGTGGTCGCGCTCCGGGTGATCGCCGGACTCGACGAGGACGACACGGCCTTCGTCATCGGCCGGTCGGTCGAGCGGGTACGCAGCGCCGGCCACCAGGGAATCGCAAAACTCCAACGCAACGGACAGGCAGCATGACCACTCCTTTCGCCACCTCGGCCGCGATTCTCGAAGCCGCCGCGCGGAACACGACCGTGGCCGGTTTCGAACAGGTCGGTGGTGTGCTCATCGATCTGCGCCGGACGACACCCGTTGCCCAGGGGAGTGCGGTTGCGTCCAGCGGCGTGGCAGCGGCGTGTGCGGCGAGCGGGCCCGGACCGGTCGCGATCGCGGCCGGATTCGTGAAGCCTGCGGTGATCGTCCTCTCGTTGGCAGCGGCCGCGCTCGTGGTGGGGCTCGGCCTCGCGCCCTCGGCACCGTCGGCCGAGATCGGTCCACCGATCAACGACACCGGAGTGGCCAGGGTCGTGGGCACGGTGCCGCGGTCGGTCGACTCCGATGCTGACGGTCCCGGCACAGCGACTGACCCGACGTCTTCCTCGTCGACCCCCTCGATTGCCGAAGGATCCGCCGATCCGACCGACTCCGGGCCGGTTTCGCCGGGTTCGGGCACCACCGACTCATCCTCGACGGGTGAGGTCCCCGGCTCGCCCACGTCAGGCGACGACGGGGAGTCGTCGCCGTCCTCGCCACCGACAGCGAGCACGCCGACATCGAGTACGCCGACATCGAGTACGCCGACATCGAGTACGCCGACATCGAGTGTGCCGACATCAACGGCCGCGCCGTCCTCGACGACGGTGGGGCCGCCACCGTCGACGACCGTCGAGCCCCAGGGGAACAACGGCAACGGCAACGGCAACGGGGTAGGAAACGGAAAGGGCAATCAGGGAAACGGCGGCGGTAATGGCGGCGCCAATGGCCACGGAAGAGGAGGGGCAGGCGATGGTGGCTGAGCAACCGGCCAACGTCCCGGCCCGCTTGATCGACGACGCCCGCCGTGGGAATCAGGCGGCGTTCGCCGCGATCCACCAGGTGTACGCGCCGCCCTTGCGTCGCTACCTCGAGACCGTGTCCCACGACCTCGCCGGTGAGGTCGAGTCGGCCACCTGGGAGTCGGTCGCAACGTCGCTGGACCGCTTCTCGGGAGATGGAATCCAGTTCCGTTCCTGGCTGTTCACCATCGCCCGACGACGCCTCGTCGACGAGGTTCGGCGCAGCGCCCGCCGCCCGCTCGTGGTGGCGTCCGTGCCTGACACCCCGGCGCTCGATCCGGAGCATCTCGACGGCGGACCCGATTGGGCCGTCCAGGTGTTGCGCACGATCCCGACCCGTCAGGCCGAGGTGGTCGCGCTTCGGGTGCTCGGTGGACTCTCGGTCGACGAGGTGTCGACGCTTCTCGGGATCACTGCCGCAAACGTGCGGGTCCTCTGCCATCGCGGCCTCAACGCCATCCGGCGCGTTCTGGAGTCCGCCGACACGGACTCGACCGGGTTTTCGGGAGAAAACCGTTCGGCTGTGTAACAGACGGCGACCGGCGAACGATCTCCTGGCATGGACCAGATCTCCCCGGAAGAATCCGACGCAATCATCGATGCCGCTGCCCGCGGCGAGATCCTTGCGGGCCACGAGCCCGAGGGTCGCCTCCTCACGAGCCTGCATGCCGCCGGCGATGTCGCCGGCGCGGCCCCCCGCGTTGTCGCAGCCGGTGGCGTTGCCGGCCGGATCGCCCGCCGCACTGCCGTCGCAGCGACCGCAGCTGTGATCGGATTCGGCGGCGCGGCAGCGGCAACCACAGCCCTGTTCGCCGACTCGCCGGAGCCGGCCGTGGCGGAGGAGGTCGTCGAGCAGGACGCCGACACCGGTGCGGTGTCCGACGACGGAGAGGACGAGTCGGGCGCCGAGGCCGACGAAGCGACGTCGGTCGACGAGGGGGCCGATGAGGCGACGGACTCGTCGGAGTCGGCCAACGGTGGTCGGCCGGAGATCGAGGGGGTCGACGCGTCCGACGGACTCGACGACGAGGAACTCGTGCTGCTCTGCGAGGGGGCGGAGAATCACGGGCACTACGTCTCGATGGTCGCTCGCGACAGGACCACGGAGGCCGACGGCACTCACGGCGAGCGTGTGCGTGAGGCAGCCGCCAGCGACTGCGGCAAGGACTCGTCCGACGACGACGATCCGGATGACTCCGATGATGGATCGGACGAGACCGACGACGAGTCGGAAGACACCGACCGCGACGACGACACGGATGCCGATGACGAGCCCCGAGCCGAGCGCGGTAACGGCAACGGCAACGGCAACGGCAACGGCAATGGCAACGGCAACGGCGGCGGCAACGGCAACGGCGGCGGCAACGGCAACGGCGGCGGCAACGGCAACGCCCGCGGTCACGACCGGGACTGATTGTCACACCCCTGCCCCACACTGTGGGCAGCTCGCCGGCGGCATCGCACCGGCCTCTCGATTCGAGAGGAGATGCGCATGTGCATGCGTTGCGATGGCTACAGCTGGGACGAGATCGAGCGCCACACCGATCTGATGATCCGGGTCCATGGGTTCACCACGGTCCACGTGGCCGGCGCCGCGCCCTGGACCTACACCATCGGGGCGCTGGAGAGTTGGGACCAACCCGAACTGCTCGTGGTCGACGTCGACCCGGTGATCCAGCAGGCGTTGGTGCTGGCCGTGGTCGACGACTACGCGGACCGTGGCGAGATCGCCCCGGCCACCTTCGAACTGCTCGACATCGAGCTGGTGACGGTCGACGAGTCGCACCTCGTTGGTGGTCTGGTCGCCGGGTGGGAGGCCCGCTACTCGATGGCTGCGGCCGCAGGTGACTTCGTCCAGATCGTGCCCGGTCCGTCGTGGTTCTGCCCCGAGTGCGACCCGCCCCGACGACTCGACGATCCGGGCAGTCCGTGCTGATCCGCTCGTTCAGGCGTAGCGCTGGTCGAGTCGGTCACGCATCCAGGCGACGATCTCGGTGAGATCGGCAACGGGCTCGCCGCCGGTGTGCGGCACCGTCGGCATGTAGGGCGGAGGCCCGAATTCCGGTGTGATCGTCACTGTGTTCCCCCGGTCTCGGGCGGCGGCGACGATCTCGTCCCACCAGTGTTCATGTGATCCGAGCTCCATGGACCACGCGGGGTCACGGGGGTCCCCCACTTGTGGCGCCTCCGAGTGGCCCACCCGGGCATGGATGTGCCCGACCGCCGGGGCGCATGTGGAGAAGGCCTCGGCCGAGTCGAAGGGAAGGCGGCCGGCCACACACACCCAGTGGGAGTAGTCGGCCGTGAGCCGCAGACCCTCGACCTCCTCGACCATGCGAGCGGTGCGCCACGGGTTGTAGAGCGGCCTCATGCGGTGGGTCTCGTGGAGGAGTTCGATGCCGAGGTCGGCGGCCATCGCGAGGGTGTCGCGTAGGAATCGGCCGGTCGTCGCGTCGTCGAAGGCATCGGCCCCCGCGTGGGCGTTGACCCGGGTGACGCCCAGGCCCCATGCTTTCTCGAGTTGCCCGCGTAGCGACTCGAGGTGGGCCTGCGGGTCGTGCATCGACTCGACGAAGGTCAGCGCCATCGGCAGGTAGGTCAGCCCGAGCCCGGCCAATGTCTCCAGCGCGGCGACCGGGCCGTCCGGGTCGTTCTCGAGCACGAAGAGCGGGAACTCCACGCCGGCGTAGCCCTCGGCCGCGGCGGCCCGCGCGAAGTCACCGAGATTCGACCACGGTCCGCCGTCGCCGACCGCGCCCCACGCGTGACGGAACAACGCGACCGTCATGATCCCTCCTGCCGCTGTTCGTCGCTGGCGGGCCCGGCCGCGGTCACGAGCCGCTGGATCACGTCGAGGGTGTCGACCTCGTCGACGTCGCGCAGGTCGGCCAAAGCCTCGTAGATCGATGCGGCGGCCAGATGGAAGCCTCCGGGGAGGCCGGCATCTTCGAACGCAGCGGCGATCTCCTGCATCTCACCCACGAACCGCCACGCCTTCGGTGCCGTGCCCGCCACGGTGACCGGGAGCCGTTCGGCGAGCTCGGGGGTGAGGACCGACCACGCGTGGTCGAGACCCTCGGTGACGCCTTCCGCCTCGGCCAGGGCCCGGGCGGCGAGCAGCAGGGCGCTGGTGCCTTTGGTCCACGCGGCGAAGGCCATCTTCACGGCCGACGCCGCGCCGGCGGGTTCGGCGACACGGTGGGTCATGACCGGTCCCTCACCGAATGCCTCCGCCAGCCGGGTGCAGGGCTCGGCAGCGCCGGAGAGGTACAGCACGGTGAGGCCTCGGTGCCGCGCCGGAGGGCCGACGATCCCGCCGTCGACGAACGTGGCCCCGGCGTCGAGCACGAGCGCTTCGATGTGGCGGGCGGTCGCCGGCGCGACGGCGTTCGCGTCGACATAGACGCCGGTGAATCCCGCCGCCGTCACGTCGGCGGCCACGGCGCTCGCTTCGCCGGGCGGGCAGACCGAGATGAGCGTCGACACCCGTTCGACGAGTGCCGCCAACGAACCGACGTCGACCAGGCCGTCGGCCCGGGCGCGAGCGTTGGTCGCCTCGCTGCGCCCCTCCGACGCCCACATGACCTCGTGGCCCTCGGCCACGAGCGCGGCACCCAGCGAGCTGCCCATGGCTCCCGGGTGGACGACGCCGAACGACACCGGCGCAGTCTGGCATCCGCCGGCAACCGGATGCACCCCCGCATCCTCCACCGAGTGTCACACCCCCTCGGCAACATGGGTTCATGCTCACCGAGGTCACCTCCGAGTTCAGCAGTGGTCGCATCTCCGGCGACGGTGCCGCCGTGCGCGAGGTCGCCCGGGCGCTCGGTGCCGCTGAGCAACGACGTCGTCTTCGCAGCGATGCGACGGCGATGGTCGAGCGGATGGCCGTCCAGGCCCGCCGCGGCGGTGCCGCCCACCCCGTTGCCGCCGCGTTGGCCTCGGCCGCGCGGGTCAGTCGGCTGGCCCCCGTCGAGGAGTTCGCCGAACGCACCGGCATCCCGATCGCCCGGTTGGTGGAGGCCGAGGCGGGTGCGGTGCCGTTCGGCGAACTCCCTCGCGAATACGACTCGGTGTTCGCGTCGATCGACGTCGATCTGTTGAGCCTGGCCGACCTCGAGAGGCAGTGGCGCGACGGGGCTCCGGCGCAACGACGGCTCTTCTGAACCCTGTTTCGGTCCGCGCCACGGTGCGTGGCGTGCCACCCATGCCGCGACGGGGTGTGTCAACTTCCTTGAGGCGCACTGGTTGGGTGCGTCGGCGAAAAGGGGTTGGCATGCTGGGAATCCAAGGCAAGCACACCGAGATTCCGGCCGAGTCGGCCCCGAATCACCTGGCCGAGGGCGAAGGCTTCCTCTTCTTGACCGTGCTCGCCGCATCCTGGTTGATCGCGATCGGCTTGGGTTGGGTCGTCTGGCGACTGGCGCCGTTCTAGAGCGAGAATCGCCCCGCCTCCGGGGGCCGTGCGAGAATTCTACGCCATGCGACGATCCCTATTGTCCGGCTTCACTGTGTCCGGCTTCACTGTGTCCGGCTTCTCCCTCTTGGCATCGGTGGCCTTGCTCGCCGCGGCGTGCGGAAGCGATTCCTCGCCGGCCGAGCCGGCGACCACCACCGCGGCGCCGACCCCGTCGACCAGTGGGTCGGTCGTCACCGAGGAGGAGCTGGTCGACACGATCGACCTGGTGCTCGACCAGGACCCGTCGTGTGAGCTGATCGGGCACGAATGTCTGCTGCCCTTCCCCAGCGACGCCCTCACCGTCGAGGACCCGACGTCGGCCACCGGGCGGCGGGTGGCCCTTCCGGAAGCGCTCATGCCCGAGAGCGCCACGGGCATTGCGGTCGATCCGGCCCGCCAGAATCGGGCCGACGGGTTCTCGCCCGGCAGTGCGGCCCTGGTACTGATCCCGGGCGTCGATCCCGCGGCCAGCGCCCTGCCTCCCATCACCGACATCGCCCGTTCCCTCGATTCCGACTCGGCCAGTGTCATCGTCGATGTCACCACCGGTGAACGGTGGCCCCACTGGGCCGAGCTCGATGCCAACGCCACCGATCCGGACCGGCAGGGACTCTTCCTGCGGCCGGCCGTGAACTATCCGGACGGCCACCGGATCGTGGTCGGTCTGCGGAACCTCGTCGACGAATCGGGGGCGGCGATCGAGCCGACCGAGACCTTCCGGGCGTATCGCGATCGCCTCGGCACGGAGATCGAGGAGGTCGAGGCCCGTCGGCCGGCGATGGAACGGGTCTTCGCCGAGCTCGAGGCCGCCGGCGTGGCTCGCGACGATCTGGTGCTCGCCTGGGAGTTCACCGTCATCTCGACCGAGAGTCTCACCGGCCCACTGGTGCACATGCGCGACGATGCCTTCGCCATGCTCGGCGACGCGGCGCCCGCCTTCACGGTCGACTCGGTGAGCCGGGACGACGGCGACACCTACACCCGGATCGAGGGCACCTACGAGGTGCCGCTCTACCTCACCGACGACGGGAGCACGGGCAACGGTCTGAACCTCGTCACCGACCCGGATCTCCCGGACGTCAACGGCGTCTGGAACGCCGTGTACCGGTGCATGATCCACGACAACACGACCGCCGACGAGCCGGGTGGCGGCGTGCTCTACGGACACGGGTTGCTCGGCAGTCGAAGCCAGGTCACCTCGGCGGGTCCGAGGCTGCTGGCCGAGCACCACAACCACGTGATCTGCGGAACCGACCTGATCGGGATGGCCGAGGAGGACGTGGGCAACGCGATCGCCGTGCTCGGTGAGCTGTCGTCGTTCCACACCCTCAGCGATCGCCTCCTCCAGGGGCATCTCAACACGCTCTTCCTGGGCCGGCTGATGCGCCACGACGACGGCTTCGTCGCCCACGAGGCGTTCCGCGACGCCGACGGCAACGCCCTGCTCGACACCGACCAGCTCGCCTACTACGGCATCAGTCAGGGCGGGATCATGGGTCCGGTCTCCACCGCGGTGTCGACCGACTGGGACCGTGGCGTCTTCGGAGTGCCCGGCATCAACTACTCGACCCTGCTCAACCGCAGCGTCGACTTCGACCGGTACCAGCTGATCCTGGACCCGGCCTACCCCGACAAGCTCGACCAGGCCCAGCTCCTGCTGATCGTCCAGATGCTGTGGGATCGAGGTGAGGGCAACGGTTACGTCAACCACTACACCGATCCACTCGAGGGGCTGGCCGAGAAGTCGGGGCTGATCCACGGCGCCCTCGGCGACTTCCAGGTGGCCAACGTCGCGATGGACGTGATGGCCCGATCGATGGGTGCGTCGGTCGTGTGGCCGGCCGTCGGGGAAGGGCGCTCCTCCGATGTCGAGCCCTTCTGGGGGATCCCGCGGATCGAGTCGTATCCGTTCGAGGGCTCGGCGACGGTGATGTGGGACAGCGGCCAGCCCGTGCCGCCGATCGAGAACGTGCCGCCCCGAGACGGCACCGATCCCCACGAGGATCCACGTCGTCATCTCGACGCAGTCGAGCAGATCGACGCCTTCATCCGCACCGGCACCGTCATCGACGTCTGCGGCGGCGAACCCTGCATCTCACCGCCGCGCAACGGCTGAGCACCCACGCGGCACACCGGGCACGGCTCGGCGTGCGAACATGGCTCCGTGTTTCGTCGCGTCATCGCCGGCCTGATCCTCGGCCCCGCCCTCCTGATCGGCTCGTTCGCCTGGTGGGGGTTCCTCGCCCTGCGCACCGTGCTCGACGAGAGCCGTACCCAGACCATCGCCGAGGAGCTCCTCGACAACGACGCCGTCGTCGATCAGATCGGGTCGAACATCGGCCGCGCGCTCGAGGGCGCGATGCCCGACTCGATACAGCTGAGCGAGGCGCAGGTCGACGCCGGGGTGCAGATCATCCTCAACGACCCTGTGGTGCGTGAGGCGATCGTCGACTCCCTCGGCACCACCCATCGCGCGTTCCTCGGGCTCGACGACGCGCCGGCGACCATCGATCTGGGCCCGGCCCTCGAGTCGGCTCGCACGCGGATCGGCGCCGTTGCGCCCGACATCGCGGAGGAGCTGCCGTCGTCGTTCCTCGTCGAGCTGCCGACCGAGCGGATCCCCAACGCATCGCCGCTGAAGGGATTCCTCGAACGTACGGTGCCCTTGCTGGCCGGCATGTCGATCGTGATGGCCCTGCTCGCCCTCCTCACGACGAGCGATCGCTCACAGGTTCTCGGCAAGGCGGCCCGCTGGGCGATCGGCACGACGGCCTTCTATCTGATCGTCGGCATCGGCGTGCCCTACCTTCTCCGAGAGTTCGCCCCCGATCAGGCCGAGGTGCTCGCCGCCCTGCTCACCGCGGTGTTGCGGGCGGCGCTCGTGCCGTCGATCGTGCTCGGTGGGATCGGTGCCGTGTTGCTGGCGCTGTCGATGTTCTGGCCCGACCGGCGCCGAGAGCGGGAGCGCCGCCCTCGTCGTGAACCGCGCCCGGTGCCGACGCCGGCCGGGTCCGCGCCCAGCCCCTACCCGCCTCGGACCACACGCCCGACTCCCGACCCACGGCCGCGCCCCGCGGCGCCCGACCCGACCACGGCCATGCCCGCCGCTGCCCCCGCCCCGAGCGCTCCCACCCCACCGCCCTCGGCGTTCGCGCCGCCGGCGACACCGCCCCAGGCCCCGCCGCCCCAGGCCCCGCCGCCCCAGGCCCCGCCACCTCGTCCCGCACCGGCGTTCGACGCTGCGCCGGTGACCCCCCGGCCCACCCTGCCGACGCGGGCGAAGCCGCCGGGAGCCGCTGACCTCCCGGCGTGGACGGGCGAGACCACGGGCGACGGAGACGATCTCGATGCGCTCGCCCGGCTCCCGGTGGCACCCTCGGCACCCGACGACGAGGCCCCCAAGTGGCGACCCCCGACGTGGGTCGAGGGCCACGGCTGGGTGATGGATCCCGACGACCCACGCGAACCGCCGGGCAACGCTCGCCATGTCGAGGGCGTCGGCTGGGTGGTGCCGGGTCCGCCGCCGTCGTGAACCCACGACCACTCGCAGCGCCAGCCGTCGCCTACGTGCTCGGTCACGAGACCCACCCCAGGCAGCGGGCCACGATGGCAGCGCCGAAGATCAGCGCCAGAAGCAACGTGAACCCGACCGTGACCGCGTCCGAGCGGACCGATTTCATCGG
>JAUIML010000074.1 GCA_030432715.1 Acidimicrobiia bacterium
GTGGTCGCCCCTGCCCCGCAGCCGATGATCCCCCGCGGGGGTGGGTCCGGTGTGGTCGGTGGGGTGCTGGCGTCGCCCGACTCGGTCGTGCTGTCGACCGAACGCATGGCGGGCCTCCGGTCACTCTCCTCGGTCGACCTCACCGCCTCGTTCGGCGCGGGCACGAACGGCCTTGTGGCCGAGGAGCGGGTGCAGGCCGACGGCCTCACCATCGGTCACTGGCCCCAGTCGATCGAGCTCTCGACGGTCGGTGGCTGGGTCGCCACCCGCGCCTCGGGCCAGTATTCGACCGCCTACGGCAACATCGAGGACGTGGTGCTCTCGCTCGAAGCGGTGCTCGCCGACGGCACCGTCTACCGGGGTCGCGACACCCCCCGAGCCGCCGCCGGACCCGATCTGCGCCAGCTGCTGCTCGGCTCGGAGGGCACGCTCGGCATCGTGACCGACGTGACCTTCAGCCTGCGCGAGCAGCCCGAGCCCGGTGTGCGGCAGGCGTTTCACTTCGCCGACTTCGCCGATGGCCTCGAGGTCATCCGTCGCGTGATGCGGGCGGGCTGGCGGCCTCCGGTGGTGCGTCTCTACGACGGCCGTGAGTCGTGGCGGCACTTCCGCGAGCAGATGCCCAAGGGCGACTCGATGCTCATCTTCCTGCACGAGGGGCCCCCTGGGCTGGCCCCGCTCGAGGCGGCCGCGGTGGCCGAGCTCTGTGCGGCCGGCGGAGGGTCGGCGGCGCCGGCCGAGGCGGTCGACGCCTGGTTCGCGCACCGCAACACCGTTCCCGGTTGGGACGAACTCCTCCGGTCGGGCGTCGTGGCCGACACGATCGAGGTCGCCACCGACTGGAGTCGCCTGCCCGGTGTCTACACCGCGGTGGTCGAGGCCCTCGACAACGTGCCCGGCGTGGTCGCCGCCTCCGCCCACACTTCCCACGCCTACCGGTCGGGCGCCAACCTCTACTTCACGTTGGCCGCGACGCCGAGCGATCCCGGCGAGTACGCGTCGACCTACGACGCGTGCTGGAACGCGGCCATGACCGCGGCCGACGGGCTCGGGGCCGGACTCGCCCACCATCACGGGATCGGGCGCGTGCGTCGCGAGTGGATGACCGCCGAGGTGGGTGCCGGTGGGGTCGGGATGCTGCGAGCCGTCAAGTCCGCCCTCGATCCCGACGGACTCCTGAACCCCGGCGTGCTGATCCCGTGACCACGCGTCCGTCCCTCGTCGCCGGCCTCGACGTGGGGACGACCACGATCCGCCTGGGCGTGTTCGATTCGGCGTCCGGCGAACGGATCGCGATGGCGAAGGAGACACTTGGCCTGTCGGTGCCGTTCCCCGGCGCGGTCGAGCAGGATCCGGCCGAATTCGTGGCCGCGACCGTTCGACTCTGGGACGCGGTGCGAAACGACGGCGTGTCGGTCCGGGACGTGGGCGCGCTGGGTGTCGCCAACCAGCGGGCCACGATCGTGTGCTGGTCGGCCGTCACCGGTGAGCCGTTGCGGCCTGCCGTGGGCTGGCAGGACACCCGCACCGCCGAGGTGGTCG
Source organism: Acidimicrobiia bacterium (assembly GCA_030432715.1). Classification (GTDB taxonomy): domain Bacteria; phylum Actinomycetota; class Acidimicrobiia; order Acidimicrobiales; family Aldehydirespiratoraceae; genus JAJRXC01. The sequence continues at coordinate 1,543 of JAUIML010000074.1, forward strand.
CCGACCTGGTGGCGCAGGGAGTTCCCGTCAACACCTCGGCGTCGTGCACCAAGATGGCCTGGTTGCTCGAGCATGATCCGGTCGTCGGCGCGGCGGCGGCCGACGGGTCGCTCCGCATGGGTACCGTCGACTCCTGGATGACCTGGGCGCTGTCGGGAGGCGCGTCGTTCGTCACGGACCCGGGCAACGCGGCGGCAACCGGCCTGTACGACGCCCGCGCCGGCGACTGGTCGGACGGCGCACTCGCCTTGTTCGGCGTGTCGCGCGATCCGCTGGCCGCCGTTGTCGCCTCGGATGCCGTTGTCGGCGACGCGCGGATGCTCGATCCCGACGGCGGGATCTCCCTCGCTGCTCGGGTGGGCGACCAGATGGCGGCGTGCGCGGCCCACCGCCTCGCCCCGGGGGAGGCGAAGGTCACGCTCGGCACGTCGGCCATGCTCGATGTGCACGCCGGTGACGACCCGCCGGCGGCCCCCGCCGGGTGCTACACCTTGCCGCTCTGGCGGCGTTGCTTCGATGGAGTCGAACGAGAGGACTTCATGTTCGAGGGGTCGGTCAACACGGCCGGCAGTGTGATCGAGTGGCTGGTCCGGATCGGGCTACTGGATCGGGTCGACGCCCTCGACCGGGTGGTCGCCGAGTCGCAGCCGAGTGGCGTGCGCTTCGCGCCGGCCCTCGCCGGGATCGGGTCGCCCCACCACCGACCCGAGGCCAGGGGTGAGTGGACGGGTCTGGCGCTCGACACGACCCGCGCCGACATGGTGCGGGCGGTGGTCGAGGGAATCGCCGACCGCGTCGGTGAGCTCGCCGCCCACATGGGCGTCGCTGCGCTCGCCGTCGACGGGGGCTTGAGTCGCTCCGATGCCATGGTCGCCGCGATCGAGGCTCGCGGGCTCGAGGTCAGGCGGGCGGCCGACCCCGAGGCGACCCTTCGAGGCGCAGCGGAGATCGCCGCCGCGGCGATCAGTTGATCACGGCCTGGAGGTCGATCACCTCCAGGCCGAGCGGCGTGGTCAGGCTCACGGTGCCCCACGGGATCCAGGCGCCGGCGGTGCGGTCGGTCCGTTGCCACACCGTCCAGTGCGCCGTGACGCTCGCCGCCCGCTGGTCCAGGATGTCCGAGAAGGTGTGGACGCAGGCGGAGCGCTGGTCGTCGGGGCCGGATCGGCGCCAGTGGGTCGTGCTGTCGGCGGTGCAGACGATGCCGGTTCCGTCCCCGAGGTTCCAGACGGTGTCGCGAAAGACCGGACGCACCGTGGCCCACACCGGACCGGCTTGGGCCGATGCCGGTTCGTAGTCGAGTCGGGTGGCGACCGAGAACCAGGTGGGGATGCCGACGACCGCGGCACCGGGTGGTGACGTGACCGGCTCGGGTGTCTCGAACTCGATGCTGTCGAGCGCGAAACGAGCGGCGGTCTCGGTCGTGATCAACGCACCGGGAGGTCCGGCGATGGGATCGTGGACCGCAACGATCGGGTAGCCGGGGTACGGGTCGACCCAGGGATGCGTGTACCAGCAGTGGTAGACGTAGGTCTCGCCGACGACCGGGTCGGCGAGGTGCACGATGTCGAGGCTGGTGCTGCCGATCACGACCTCGAACCAGGCGCAGTGGATCACCGGTCCGGCGAACGGGGCGCCCGGGTCGTCGGTCAACCGGAGCGTGCCGGGGGCCGCCGCACTCACGACCAGCACGTTGCCGTTCCACTCGACCGATGTGTCGGCCGGGGGACCGTCCTGCGCCAGCCCCGGATCCGGCCGGAACACGGCGACGAGGACGGCGGCGGCGAGTAGGCCGGCGACAGCGGTGGATCGGCGCATCTCGGCCTCCTCGAGGTGTGGTTCGCCAGCGTCAGAAGGAGGAGATCGCCTCCAGGATACCGGCGCGACTCCAGGTTGCATGTTGGTATTGCAAGCCTGCCACGTCAAGGGCTCGACTGGTCCGGTGGCCGCAATGGGTCCAGATCAGCACCACGAGGTCGCGGTCGTGGTCCGCCGCGCCGGCCCAGTCGAGCGTCGGTGGTTTCCGCTTCTCGCTCTCGTGCCACCGCAGGTCTTTCAGCCCCAGCTGGGTCCGGAGGGTGTCGGCCCAGGGCTGACGCCGCCCCCCCACGATGTGCAGCACCTTCCCCTGGGTCCGGGGGCGCAGCCGTGAGGCGGCGTCGCTGTCTCGCTTCTCGCGCCACTCCTGGAAGTCGACGAGATCGTCGAGTACGGCGCGAAGCCGCTCGACGGCGGCATCGACGGCATCGTCCTGGCCGGACGGCCAGCGCTCCCGGAACGTGAACGCGAGCTCGGTGGCGAAGTCGGGATCGCCCAGCCCGGCACCCTCGGCTGCCGCCTCGAGCAGGAGATCCCGGGCCGTCGGGACGGTTTCCTCGTGCTCGAAGAAGAGCCGTGCGGTGGCGACTCGGAGTCGGACCTGCTCGATGCGGGGAAGCAACGTCCGGGCCCGCTCGCCGAGTTCGAGTACCTCGTCGATCTCGCCGGCGTCGATGTGGTCCTCGATCGCCTCGCGCACGTAGGGGGCCAGGGCGGCATCGTTGATGTCCCAGGTGAGGATCTCCCGCAGTGCGTCCTCGGGCATGCGATGCGGATCGGGCCAACGGGTGAGCGCCCGATGCAGCCACGCATCAGGGTCGGCCGGGGCGCACTCGCGAGCGACGCGCAACGCGAGATCGTCGCGGAGGCGCAGGAAGACCGCGGGAAGGAGGCGATCGAGGACCTCCTTGCCGGCGAGCTCGTCGAGGATGACCTCGGCGATCTCGCGGACGGCACCGTCGGGCAGGCGGGGGAGCTCGGCCGCCAACCGGGCGACGTTGGATTCGACACCGAGGTCGATCTCCCGCAGCAGCGTGGCGACCTCGGTCGGGATGCTGAAGTGCAAGCCCGAGCTCAGCCGCCGGAACGCGTCGCCGGCGCGGAACTTCGTGGGATCGTCGAGCAGGTCGATCACGGTCTGATGGTCGCCGATGTCGTAGGCCGCCTCGGCTGTCATCGACCGCACCACGGCGTCGTCCGGGGCCAACGGGAGGATGTGGTCCTGCAAGAGGTTGAGCCACTGCGTCGACTCGATGGCGTCGAGTCGCCGCAGTCGCTCGGCCAGGGCCTGGACGAGCACCGGGTCGGTGTCGGGGCCGGCGGCCGGCTCGGTCGACGGGCGAGCGGGAAGGGTCGGCGGCACCGACGCGGGCGCGGCGGTCTTGTGCGAGTCGATCATGAAGGACAGTCGCGACGACAGCAGCGGTTCGGGCACGAAGGCGAGGTCGACGTGGTGGGTCCCGGCGGTGAGCGGACGGATCGGGACGTGGAGATAGTCGTCGTGGTCGGCCCGCTCCTTCTCGATCCCGCCGACGACGGCGCCTGGCGGGTCGGAGTCGACCAGCACGGAGTGCACATGGTCCTCGCCGCCCGGAGAGTGGACCTCGAGCACGGCGGTGGCGACCTCTCCGAGTTCGAGACTCCGTTCGCGGACTTCGTGTCCGTGGGGGTCGAGCACGCGAACCAGCCGAGCGAAGTTGGACTCGGCGTAGAACGTGTTGCCGCGCAGCCGGTGGACGACCCGGCGCCACGCCTCTCGTGCCTCGTGGTCGGATCGGGGCGGACGCAGCCCCTCGCCGGTGGCCCGCCAGGCGAAGTAGGGCGGTTGGGTGGGGTGGGACCGGAGGGGCGCGATCAGGGCGTCCTCGTCCTCGACCACCGGCCAGGGGCCGACCTTGATCGTCACTCTCAGCCCGTTGCGCCCCTGTTCGGCTGCGGTGACCGTCGCGTAGCGGGCCGGGTCGACCTGGGCGTAGGGCGAGTCCGACAGGATCACGATGGCGCCCTCGCCCACCGCCACCTCGAGTCCGGGGGCCAGCCACCGTTCGGCGTAGGTGATGTCGAACTCGGTGCCCTCTGGAGCCGAGACGAGGGCCACGTTCTGCTGGCGGTACTGGAGGATGCGGCCCGCCTTGAGCAGGTGCAGCAGCTGGGAGGGCTCGTCCGCCATGGCGGGAGGATATGGGCGGTTGGTCTGGGAGACCAGCGCGTACGCTGCGGGAGTGGCCCGGTATCGACGTCGCCGACAGAAGTCGGTCCGAGAAGTGCTCGACAGCCTCGGGTTCGACCCCGACGCGATCGAGGAGGCCGAGGAGACGGGCACGGCCGAGCTGCTGGCCATCGACGGACTCGTATTGCCCGAACGAGGCAAGCTGACCCTCGCGGAGCTGGCCGACAAGGTCGGGGCCGAACCCGACGTGGTGCGGGTGTTGTGGCGCAGTCTCGGGTTCGTCGAGCCGGTGGAGGACGATCGGATCTTCACCAAGACCGACGTGCGTATCCTGCGAAACCTGATCGGACTCACACAGGCGGGGATCGTGCAGCCGGCGGTCGCGCTCCAGCTCGGGCGGGTCCTGGGTCAGACGATGTCGCAGATTGCGACCGCGGTGATCGATGCGACCGAAGCCCAGGCGGCCGAGGCGCGCGACAGTGACGACAACGGGTCGGCGTTCGCGACCAGTGCCGGCGACGTGTTGCCCTTCCTGTCCGATGCCGTCGACTACACGTTTCGTCGGCATCTGCGGGCCGCGGCGCGCCGGCGAGTCGACCTCGCGACGACGGTCGAGGGCGCCGAGCAGGTGATCGGCTTCGCCGATCTGGTCCGCTTCACCGAGATCAGCCGACAACTCGACGACGGCGCACTCGTGGAGGTCGTGGGCCGGTTCGACGATCTCGTCCATCAGGTGGTCGTCGAGCACGATGGCCGGATCGTCAAGATGATCGGCGACGCCGCCATGTTCACGGTGGTCGACCCGGCCCAGGGTGCGGTGATCGCGCTCGAGATCGGCCAGGTCGTCGCGGCCGAGGAGTCGCTCGGCAACCTCCGAATCGGGTTGGCCTACGGGCCGATCGTCTCGCGAGACGGCGACCTCTACGGCCCCGTCGTCAACCTGGCCAGTCGGCTGGTCGGGGTCGGCCGCGCCGGTGCGGTCAACGTCAGCCACGAGCTGCGCGACGCGATCGCCGGCGACCGCCGGTTCGCGCTGCGGAGCCTGGGCGACAAGCCGCTCAAGGGCATCGGCGACACGCGGGTCTATCGCATGCGACCGGGGCCGGGCTGGGTCGGTTAGGCCCGAGCGGACCGGCCGGAACCGGCGAGATCGCCGACCAACGCCATCAGGCGCGACGGATCCCCGCTACCCCCCGCGATGATCCGCTTGCGGATCGCCGACGAAACGGTGTCGATGAAGACGACTGCGGCGACGGTGATGATCAGCACGGCGCCCACTTCGGGAAAGTTGCGGAATCGGAGCTGGGCGATGAGTTCCGAGCCGATCCCGCCGGCGCCGATCATGCCCAGCACGGCGGAGGCCCGCACGTTGATCTCGAAGCGGAAGAGCCAGTAGCTCGCGATCTGGGGCAGGACCTGGGGGAGCACGCCCCAGCGCACGCGGGAGATGAAGGTGCCGCCGCAGGCTTCGACGGCTTCGACCGGCCCGTGGGCCGCCGACTCGATCTCCTCACTCGAGAGCTTCCCCAACGTGCCGATCGAGTGGAGCCCGATGGCCAGGGCGCCGGCCCAGGCCCCGAGGGGCACGACGCCGAGGAGCACGACCGCCACGATCAGTTCGGGCACGGCGCGGATCACGTTGAACAACTGGCGGATCGGGAGGCGGACGACGGTCGGTGAGATGTTGTTGGACGCGAGGAAGGCCAACGGAAGCGAGAGCGTCGCGGCGATGACCGTGCCGATCCACGCGATGTAGACCGATTCGAGCACCTTGCCGATCGCGCCGCGCTCGATCACGGTGGCGAAGTCGGGCGGCCACATGAGCTTGAGGATCGCCCACGCTTCGCTCGGCGCGGTGCGCAGGCGGTCCCACGAGACGTCGAGTCCGGAGACACCCCAGATGAAGCCGACCGCGATCACGAGGAACACGGCGAGCCGGGCGAGGCGGGGACGAAGGGGCCGGGGGATACGCCCGGTCTCGGTCGCGGCGGCGTCGGCCTGGTCGGGCGGCAGGGTCGCCGTCATCAGACGAGCCTCCGGCGGAGCGCCACGCTGATCTGTTCGATCACGAAGACGACCACGAAGACGATCACGAGGATCCCCAGGATCCGGTCGAAGTTGAAGAACGTGCGTTGGGCCTCGACGATGCGACCGATGCCGCCGGCGCCGACCAGACCGAGAACGATCGACGCCCGGATGTTCAGCTCGAACACGTAGAGGGCGTAGGCGACATAGGAGGGGAGCACGGTGGGCAGCACGCCGGTGCGGACGGCGGGCACGTGACGGGAGCCGGCGGCGCGGGCGGCTTCGAGCGGCCCGGGATCGGCGCCGTCGACGGTCTCGGAGAAGAGCTTGACCATCACCGCGAAGGAGAAGATCGACAACGCCCAGGCGCCGGCGAAGGCCCCGATACCGATGGCGGTCACCAGCAGCTTGGCCCAGAAGAGATCGGGCACGGCCCGCACGATGCTCATGACGATCCGGCTGACCCAGTAGGTGGGTGAGTTCGGTGCCGTGAGCCGGCTCATGGCGAAGGCGGCGGGGAGGGCGAGGCCGCACCCGATGACGGTCGCAACGATCGCGATCTGGAAGGTCTCGATCAGCGGATCGATGACGTTGTCGCGGTCGAGGACCCATTCCCACGGAATGGGCCAGAACTTCTCCCAGAGGGGGTTCGTCCACACCGTGACGAACGTCGACCATCGAAATCCGACTTCTCGGGCCGTGAAGACGGTCCAGACCACGAGCCCGATCGTGACCAGGAAGGTCAGGGGCTTGGGCCGGGGCTTCGCCGGCCGCTCGCCGGTGCCGGAGGCGGTTGCGTCGGTCACGTGTCGTTGTCGGCGAGGATGTCGCCGGTGGTGATCGAGCGCCCGTAGATCTCGCGGAAGGTGTCGTCGTCGACGTCGGCGATGTCGCCGTCGAAGACGAGTTCTCCGGCCCTCAGGCCGATGAGGCGCTGGCCGTATTCCTGAGCGAGGTCGAGATAGTGGAGGTTGATGAGGGTGGTGATGCCGAGCTCGCTGTTGATGCGGGCGAGGTCGCCCATCACCTGGCGGCTCGTCACCGGGTCGAGGGCGGCGACCGGCTCGTCGGCCAGCATGAGGGTCGGCTTCTGGGCCAGCGCCCGCGCGATGCCGACGCGTTGCTGCTGCCCACCGGAGAGGTTCGACGCCCGTACGTAGGCCTTTTCCACGATGCCGACCCGCTCGAGTGCCTCCAGGGCGATCTCCCGATCGGCGGCCGGCCACAGACCGAGCGTGGATCGCCATGCCGGCACGTTGCTGAGGCGGCCCATCAGCACGTTGTTGAGCACCGTGGTTCGCTCGGCCAGGTTGAACGTCTGGAAGATCATGCCGATCTTCGAGCGCACCGCACGAAGCCGCGCACCCGACGCGCCCACGACCTCGATGCCGTCGACCTTGGCCGAGCCGCTCGTAGCGGGCACCAGCCCGTTGAGGACCCGCAGGAGGGTCGACTTTCCGGCGCCCGACAGACCGACGACCACCACGAACTCGCCGTCGTCGATGGTGAGGTCGACGTTGCGCAACGCCTTGACGCCGCCCCGGTAGGTGACGGACACGTCCTTGAGTTCGATCATGTCGAGCCTGACTCGTGTGGAGAAGGGGCCGGAACCGCAACCGGCTGCGGAGCCCCCGCTCAGGGGTTCCGCAGCCGGCCACGATCACGAGATGGCGGAAGGATCCGCCGGATGATCAGCCGGGCGGCTCGGTGATACCGAGGGCCGCGGCGGCTTCACGAACGACATCGAAGTCCGAGTCGCTGGCGGGAGCGATGTCGGTCCAGCTGTAGATCTCGTCGAAGACGGCTTCGCCTTCCTCGGTGTCGAGGTAGGCCTCGATGGCCGAGTAGATGGCGTCCTTCAGCGATTGCGGCAGGGCGGAGCGCACGGCCACCACGTCGTTGGGGATCTCGTCGGTGATCGAGAACACGATGACCTGCTCGCCCACATCGGCGTTGATGTCGTCGATGGTGCTGCGAGCGTCGTCGAACGAAAGGCCGAACTTCGCATCGCCGTTGTAGACAGCGGTGACGGCGGCGTCGTGGCCGCCGGTGAAGACCGGGGTGATGTCGTTGGCGGGATCGATGCCGAGGTTGGTGAGATCCAGGGCCGGGAAGAGGTAGCCAGAGGTCGAGGTCTCCGAGGTGAAGGCCACGGTCTCGCCGGCCACCGACGACAGGTCGCCGATGCAGCTCGTGCCCGCGCTGATCTCATCGCCGTTGTCGTTGATCTTGCCGAACTCCGGACCGTCGTCGCCGAACTGGACCCCGACCTGAAGGGCCACCGCCTCGAGCGCAGGAACCTGGACGATCTCGCCGTCCTGGTTCTCGAGTGCGGTCGCCTCGGCGAGGGTGCCTTCCTGGCAGACCGACGGGTCGTTCGTGAACCACTGACCGTGGTAGGTGGCCGAACCGAAGCGCACCGACTGGATCAGGGGCTCGATGTTGCCGAACTCGTCCTTGCCCAGGGTGTAGCCGAACGGGCCGAACGCGCCGAGGTCGGTCTGATCGGTGCCCATGGAGGTGACGAGGCCGGTGTAGTCGGTGGTCACGATGCCTTCGACGTCGATGCCGAGCGCCTCTTCGAGCACGGTGATGAAGGGGGCGATGTTGTCCTGCAGCGTCGCCTGGTCCTGGCTGGGAACGAAGCCGAACGTGATGGACTCGGGCCAGTCGCTGTGCTCGCCGTCGTCCATGTCGCCGTCGTCCATGTCCCCGTCGTCCATGTCGCCGTCGTCCATGTCGCCATCGTCCGTGTCGCCGTCGTCGGCCACCGTGGTGGTCGTGTCGGCGGCGTCGTCGTCGTCACCGCATGCCGCGGCGAAGAGCGCGAACCCGAGCAACAGCGCAAGGATGCGCGTCAGTGATTTGTGCATGATGTCCCTCCAGGGATGTCTGTTGCCCGCGACCGTAGCCACATAGCGGCTGGCATGCGCTGCTCAGCGTGTTACGGGCCCGTGAATCGGGAAGGGTCAGGTGGACCGGCCCCTCACCACGGCCTGGAAGTCGGCCCAGTCGTACACGTCGATCGTGCCGGCCACCGGCGTGTTCCAGGGGCGGACGTAGCGACAGACCGCGGCATCGGGGTGCGCCGCGTGGAGCGCTTCGAGATTGTGGTTGGCGTCGTCGAGGTAGACGTCGCACTCGACCTGGGTCTTGTCGTCGAGGATGTGGATCTCGGTCGAGGGCACCCGATGGCGGGCCAGCCAGTCGTAGGTGTCGTGGATCGAGAAGTGGGGCTTGGTGGTCAGGATCACCAGGTGATGTCCTGCTCCCCGCAGGTCGTGGAGGGCATCGAGCGCCCCCTCGTACGGGTCGAGGCCGTGGAACAGGCTGCGTCCCTCGGCGCACGTCTCCGCCCACTTCCAGAACGCCGACATCGTGGGGAAGTGACTCAGGGCCGTCGGCGCGTTCCACTCGACCACGTCGTCGGCGGTGAGTTCGCCTCCGAGGCGCGGGAGTTCGTGGGGGAAGTCGCGGTTGTAGCGGGTCGTCCAGCCGTGGTTGAAGTCGGCGACCACACCGTCGAGATCGATACCGAGTCGGAGCGTGTCCACGAGACCAACTCTCGCAGCTTCGGTCGCGTGTGGCACCCTCGGGGCATGCCTTCCCCGCCCGATCGGCCCTTCGTGTTCGGCGTCGATCTCGATGGTGTCGTCGCCGACTACACGGCCGGGTTCCGCGAGATCGTGGCCGAGGACCGCGGCGTCGACCCGTCGAGTCTCGCCGACGAGCGGTCGTGGGACTTCGCGGAGTGGGGCCTCGATGTCGATGACTTCAACCGGCTCCACAACTACGCCGTCAACGAACGGCGGATGCTGGCGACCCTGCCGGCGTTCGCCGGTGCTGCCGATGCCCTGTGGCGTCTCTCCGACGCCGGGGTGTGGATTCGGATCGTGACCCACCGTCTCTACGTCAACTGGGGTCACGCCGCGGCGATCAACGACACGGTCACCTGGCTCGACGCCAACCGCATTCCCTATCGAGACATCTGCTTCCTCGGCGCCAAGCCGGAGGTGGAGGCCGACTGCTACATCGACGACGCGCCGCACAACATCGAGCAGCTGCGTTCGGCGGACAACGACGTCATCGTGTTCGACCAGCCCTACAACCGGGAGTTCGACGGCCTCCGGGCCCGCACCTGGGAAGAGGTCGAGACGATCGTCGTCGAGTTGGCCGCGGCGAAGGCCGGCTCGGTCGAGGTGCAGCTTCCCGGCATCGAACCCGGCGCCGACCGTCTGACGCGTCGCATCGGACCGGCCTAGGCTCCGAGGGATGAGCGCAGACGCAGAGTACGAGCCGAGCACGTGGGATTGGGTCGCCGACCAGGTGGCCGAGTACGAGGCCTCCGGTGGCGAGCGGGCCAACACCCTGATGGACACCGGCATCCCCATCATCGTGACCACGATGATCGGCCACAAGAGCGGCAAGATCCGCAAGGTGCCGCTCATGCGGGTCGAGCACGAGGGCGAATACGCCCTGATCGCGTCGAAGGCAGGAATGCCCCACCATCCGGGCTGGTACCACAACCTCGTGGACGCCACCCACGTGACGGTGCAGGACGGGCCCGAGCCGGCCGAGTACACGGTGCGTGAGGTCACCGGTGAGGAGCGCGACGAGTGGTACGCCCGCGGCGTCGCCGTCTATCCGGACTACGCCGACTACGCCGTGTCGGCCGCCGAGCACGGCCGGGTCATCCCGGTCTTCGTCGCCACCCCCACCTGACCCGTCACACCGGTGTCAGACACTCGTCACGGCGAGCGTCTGGTCAGATGCCGCCGGCGGAGAGGGCGTTGGCGATCCGATTGATCGTCTGCACCACGCCGGCGTGTTCGGTCTCGAAGCGACCGATCGCGTCCTCGATGTGGTCGATGATGTTCGGGTCGTCGTCCTCGTCCTCGTCGGCCTCGACTTCGATCCGCCGGACCAGGTCGTCGAGATGGGCCCGGTCGTCGCCGGCGAGTCCGTCGGCCTCGGCGATGGCGGACTTCAGTTCTTCGAGCAGTTCACTCATGTCGCGATCGTTCACGGGGCCAGTCTTCCCGAGATCGGGGCGCGGGTGTCTGACCCCGACCACCCGATCTCGGGAAGACTGGCTGTGTGTCGGACCTGCGCATGAACCAGACCATCGATCTGCTCCAGCAGCTGATCCGCAACGAGTGTGTGAACGACGGCACCGCCGAGTCGGGCCACGAGGTGCGCAACGCCGACGTGCTGCAGCACTGGCTCGAGGGGTCCGGCCTCGACTTCCAGCGCTACGAACCCAGTCCCGGCCGGGTCTCGCTGGTGTCGCGGATCGAAGGTTCGGACCCGTCGGCCCCGAGTCTGTGTCTGATGGGCCACACCGACGTCGTGCCGGTCAACCGCGACGGGTGGTCCCGTGATCCGTTCGGCGGTGAACGGATCGTGTCTCCGGAGGGTGTCGACGAGGTCTGGGGGCGGGGTGCGGTCGACATGCTCAACCTCACGGCGTCGATGGCGGTGGCGTTTCGTGAACTCGCCCGCCGGGACTTCCGGCCCCGGGGCGACCTGATCTTCTTCGCTGTCGCCGACGAGGAGTCCGGCAGCGCCCACGGGGCGCGCTGGATGGCGGACAACGAGCGCGACGCCATCTGGGCCGACTACGTGTTGACGGAGAACGGAGGCCTGCATTCCGGCCCGGCCGATGCCCCTCGCATCGGGATCAACGTCGCCGAGAAGGGCGTCGCCTGGCGCCGTTTGCGGGTCAAGGGGACACCGGGCCACGGGTCCCGCCCCTTCCGGGCGGACAACGCCCTCGTGAAGGCGGCCGCCGTGGTCGCTCGCCTCGCCGAGTATCGCCCGCCGCCCCGGTTCCACGAGTTGTGGCCCCAACAGGTGGCGAACATGCCCGTCGACGACGAGACGAAGGCGGCGATGCTCGACCCCGACCGGCTCGACGACCTGCTGGCCGAGCTGCCCGACGCCGGCCGGGCCGCCCACTTCTACTCGTGCACCCACACCACGTTCTCCCCGAACCTGCTCGAAGCGGGCGAGACCCGCATGAAGACCAACGTGATCCCCGACGCGATCGACATCGACGTCGACATCCGCACGATGCCCGGCGACACCGCCGAGGAGGTGCAGGCGCACCTCGACGCCGCCCTGGGCGGGCTCGGGGACAGGATCGACATCGAGATCGAGTCGCTCATGAACGACCCGGCCAGCACCAGTTCGGCCGACACGCCGTTGTGGGACAGCCTGCAGCGGGCCGTGGCGAAGCCGTTTCCCGGGGCTCGCCTGGCGCCACAGTTCATCGTGGGTTTCACCGATTCCCGGATCTATCGCGAGATGGGCGCCGTGGCGTACGGCGCCGGGCTGTTCAGCCCGGAGCTCGACGTCGGGTCGTTCGGCCGACGCTTCCACGGCAACGACGAACGCATCGACGTCGAGTCGCTCCGATTGAGCACCGATCTGTTCGTCGACGTCGCGACCGACCTGCTCGGATGAGCCCTCGCCGCTACGGTGCCGCAAGTGGACGCCAGCGACTCGCTCGAATCGGTCCGTTTGCCGGTCGGTGTCGAGCTGGCGCGCACCACGCCGGAGTTCACCGCGTCGTCGGTGCCGGCCGGACTGTTGGCCGCCCATCAGGTGGCCGAGGGTGTGTGGGGTCGACTCCGGGTACGGGCCGGCACCGTCGTCTATGTCGTCGAGGACACCGGGCTGCGACGCACGGTCGACGCCGGCGACGTGCAGGTCATCGGGCCCGGGGTCCGTCATCATGTCGAGCCTGACCGCGACGCCTGTTTCGTGGTCGAGTTCCATCGTTGAAGGCGTTTCGCCGATCACATCGATAGTCCGCGGGTATCCCGCTCGACCGTCGTGAGGGGTTCGCCCGCCGCGCGCCGTGTCTCTAGGGTTGGGCCAGCAGACCAGGGGGCGCAGTCATGGTGCAGACACAGGTGTATTCCGAGTCGGTGATACGGCAAGGCCTCGACCTGCCGGGGATCTACGGCGACGTCGACTTCTCCGTCGTCCCGGAGCGGCTGGACGTGGATGCGGCGGTCGACGATGCCCGGTTCGCCAAGTCCCGCGACGCCGTCGCCCGCGTGTTCGACAATCCGTCGCTGGTCGAGATGGTGCGCAACTACACGATGACCGGCGACCGCGTGGCCGACGCCTATGCATCGCTCATCCCCGAGCACGGCTTCCGGACGCTCGTCGACATGCTCGATCTCGCGTGTGAACTGGGGCTCGACGCGGTGGCCGAGAGGTTCGGCTCGGCACCACCGGAACTCGCAGCCTTCATCGAGGCCATGGAGGCCACCCCGGAATGGGTCGACATGACGCTCGTCGAGAAGGGGGCGCGGGCCGAACGGATCCCGATGGCGACCGGCACGCCCTTCGCGATCCGCGGTGCCTTCCTCGCCACTTTCCTGAACAAGTACGCGGCGCTGCCCATGACGATGACCGGCACGCTGTCCGACGAGGCGGCGGCGAAGCGGGTGTTCGAGACGGCGAGCTTCTTCACCGCCACCACCTTGCCGGGCGCACTCGACCGCCACGGCAAGGGGTTCCAGGCCGCGGCCAAGGTGCGGCTGATGCACTCGATGGTGCGGTTCCACCTGCTGTCTTCGGGTCGGTGGGACGTCGGTACCTACGGGATCCCTATCCCGCAGGTCGACCAGATGCCGGCGGGCACGATCGGGGTGTTCCTCATGTCG
>JAUIML010000075.1 GCA_030432715.1 Acidimicrobiia bacterium
GACCCCACCGATGTCGCCCTGGTCGGTTCGATGATCGGTGATGTCGAGTTGGTCGGCGTCGCCGTCATGCGTCGTGAGTGACCGCTCAGGTCAGGCGGAATCGAGACGGGTAGTCGGCCGTGCCGAAGGCGATCCAGGTGTCGGTCGGCATCGACTGGGGCACGGTCATGCTCACGACCAGGTGCTCGCCCGCGGCGAGGGTGTGGTCGACGGCACCGAACTCGATGGTGACCACGCCGAAGTCGGTCCCGAACGGCTCCTGGGAGAACACCGTCTGCCCCGAACCGATCGTCGTGCAGTCGGCGAACAACGACGGACAACTCGAGATGCCGGCGGTGACGCCGGCCAGCGAGTCGGTGCTGAAATCGGGTGTCGCCACATACATCCGCAGCGAGGCGTTGCCGGAGACACGGGTCTCGGTGGTGACGGGAAGTACCCAGGTCGTCACGTTCGCGGCGTCCAGTTCGATGAGGCCGCTGGGGCCGGAGGTGAGCGTGAAGCCGGGGTCGGCGTTGGCACCGCTGTCCCAGTTGGTCGCGCCCGAGCCGCCGACGGTGTTCACGAGCCCGAAGGTCGAGCCGCCGCTGCCAGGGCCGAGATAGCCACCATCGAAGGTCGACGGAGGGAGCGTGGTGGTCGTCGTCGTGGTCGTCGGGATCTCGAGCACCGATGCCTCGGTGGTGGTCGGGGGGATGGTGCTCGGGGGGGTCGTGGTGGTGGCCGGTGGTCGGATCGGTGGAGGGGCGACGGTCGTCGTCGTCGCTGTCGCCGTCGTCGGCGGGACCGGGAGCGTGGTGGTCGTGGTGGTCGTCGTGCTCGATGGAGGAGGCGTGACCGTGATGGGCGCGGTGACCGCCGGGAGGTCTGGCGCGTCCTCCACGATGCGCTCGGCGGCGTACTCGTCGGGGCCGCCGTCGATGATCGGCACCACCACCGTCGCGGCGGCGAGCACGGCGGCGACGGCCGACGTGACCGCGGCAGGGACATTGGCGGCACCGCTGAACTGGAGCGCCACCGGCGAGTTGGCCAGCCAGGTTCCCACCTTGCCCCGCTGCTTGGGAACGAGCGAGGCGGAGAGGAACGCCCGCACCACCTCGGGGTCGAACTGTGCGCCGGAACACGACGCCAGTTCGGACCGGGCCGCATCGTGGGACATCGCCGTCTTGTAGGCCCGAACCGTGGTCATCACGTCGAACGCGTCGACGACGGCGATGATCCGCCCCGCCCGAGAGATCTCGTGGCCCTTGATCCCGCGCGGGTAGCCCCCGCCGTCCCACCGTTCGTGGTGATCGCGGGTGCCGCGGGCCCATTCGCCCAACCACGACCGCATGGGTTGGACCATCTTCCAGCCCTCGGCCGGGTGGGTCTGCAGGCGCGACCATTCCCGATCGCTCAACCGGGTCGACTTGTTGAGGATCTCGGTCGGCACCGTCAGCTTGCCGATGTCGTGGAGGAGGCCGGCCCACTGCAGCTTCATCCGTTCCTCCGCGGTGAAGCCCATCTCGACGGCGACCAGGTCGGCGTAGGCCCGAACCCGTTCGGTGTGGCCACGGGTCAGGCGGTCGTGGGCGGTCAGCCGTCCAACCACCTGGAGCAGGTACTCCGCGGCTTCCTGGGCCGAGGCGTGCTCGAGCTCGGCGACCTCGCGAGCCAGGTTCTTCGCCGTTCCCCTGCGCAACGCCATCTTGAAGCGGGACGGCGCCTGGTCGGGGAACACGACGGAGAGCTGGAGCAGGGTCGAGAGCGGCAGGTACTGACGAGCGGCCCGGTCGATCGAGACCAGGGCGAGTGTGGAGACCACGGAGAGGGCGGCCCACCGGGCAACCGCCTCCACGAGCGTGGCGGGTTCGCCGAGCAAACCGTTGAGCTTCCAGGCGCTCGCGGTGACGGCGATGAAGGGCACCGCGAGGATCGTGAGCCGGGCGAGGAGCGCGAGCAGGGGTCGGGCGCGCCACTCGCGGTCCTGGGTTTCGAGGTCGTTGGCCCCGGTCGTGCGCTTCACGTGGTTCCCGTCGGTGCAAAGGTCACCGGTTGTGAGGTCCGTGGGACCCGGGGCCATGGGCCGAACAGCCCAATCGGTGCGCTATTCGGCTTCTGCGGTACTCAGAATCGAACGAAGCAGCCGTGAGGCACCCTGCTTGTCGAGAGGTTCGTTGCCGTTGCCGCACTTCGGCGACTGCACACACGAGGGGCAGCCGTCGGTGCAGGGACACGCGTCGATCACTTCCGCCGTTGCGTCGAGGTGGCCGGCCCCGGCCTCCCAACCCAACTCCGCGATTCCCGCGCCGCCCGGGTAGCCGTCGTAGATGAACACCGTGGGTGCGCCGGTGTCGGCATGCATGGCGGTGGAGACCCCGCCGACGTCCCAACGGTCGCAGATCGTGAACAGGGGAAGGAGGCCGATCGCCGCATGTTCGGCGGCGTGCAGGGTGCCCGCGATGTCGCTGCTCGCCTCGGCGACGAGGGAGGAATCGACCGTGTACCAGAAGGCGCGGGTGACGAGCCGCTGTTCGGGCAGGTCGAGCGTCTCGTTGGCGAGGATCTTCCGCGACCGCGACTCGCGCAGTTGGTAACCGGTGACCTGACTGATGACCTCGACGGCGCCGAGATGGAGGGTCGCCGCGCCGACGGGCCGTGTCTCATCGACGGCAAGCACCCGGATGTCGGTGGAACTGCGGGCCTGGGTGTACTCGCCGCCGTCGGCCTCCACGACCCGCGCCTCACGGCGGTCGAGATCGAGTTCGACCACCTCGAAGGCGTTGCCCCGGTGGAGGTAGATCGCGCCGGTGTGGACCGAACCGTGGGCGCGACTCTCGTCGACCGTGCCGATGAGGCGGTCGGTGTGGTCGTCGACGATGCGGATCTCGCCCGACGAGCCAGAGCGGAGGCTGATCCCCCTCGACGGGTAGCCGGTGTCGCACCAGTGGGCGAAGGGCTCCTCCGTGCCGTTGCGCCAACGGCGCCGCAGCCGTAGTCGGTCGTCACGCACCAGATCCCGTACGCCGTTGTGGAGCTCCTCGTCGGACCACCAACGACGGTCGTCGTAGCTGATCGGGAGCTCGTAGGCCGCGCACGCGAGATGGGGGACGAGTATGTAGGGATTGGCGGTGTTGACCACGGAGGGTTCGGGCGGGCGCCGGAAGACCTCCGTGGGGTGACGCATCAGGTAGCGGTCGAGCTGGTCCTCGCCACCGACCAGGACGGTGACCGAGGGCGCATTGCGGCGCCCCGCCCGTCCGGCCTGTTGCCACATCGATGCGATGGTGCCGGGGAAGCCGTTCATCACACAGGCGTCGAGGCCCCCGATGTCGACGCCGAGTTCGAGCGCGGAGGTGGACACCACGCCGCGGAGGTTGCCGCCGAAGAGCTCGTGTTCGATCGCTCGTCGTTCGTCGGCGAGATAGCCGGCCCGGTAGGGCACCACCGCGTCGCCGAGCGCCTCGGGAAGGCGGCGGGCCACGTCGGCCGCCACCAACTCGGTGCCCTTCCTCGATCGACAGAAGGTGATCGTGCGGTGACCGCTCTCGACGAGGGCGGCGGTGATCGACGCGCATTCGGAGTTGGCCGACGAACGTGCGCCGGTCGACTCGTCGACCACGGGCGGGTCGAGGAGGGCGAAACGCCGGGGCCCCGCGGGTGAGCCGTCGTCGGTGATCGCCGTGACCGGGGCGGCGCACAGCGACGATGCGAGCCGGGCCGGATCGCCGATCGTGGCGGAGCAGAAGATGAAGGTGGGGTCGCTTCCGTAGTGGTGGCAGATCCGGCGGAGACGCCGGAGGATGTGGGCCACGTGGGTGCCGAAGATCCCCCTGAGCACGTGGAGTTCGTCGATCACCACATAGCGGAGCCGCATGAGCAGCGCGTCCCACTTGGCGTGCCGGGGGAGCAAGCCGCCGTGGAGCATCTCGGGGTTCGTGAGCACCACGTTGGCGTTGTCGCGGATCCAGGCCTTCTCCTCTGGTGTGGCGTCGCCGTCGTAGGCGCCCGCGACGAGACCGGCGAACCCGATCGCCGTGAGGGCGCGGAGCTGGTCGTGGGCCAGGGCCTTGGTCGGGTAGAGCAGGAGCGCGGTACCGGGCCTGATCGGGTCGGCCACCGCCTCGGCGATGGGGAGCTGGAAACAGCGCGACTTGCCGGACGCCGTCCCGGTGGCGACGACGACGTGTTCGCCACGGCGGACCCGGTCGATCGCTTCGGCCTGGTGGCTCCAGAACGGTTCGTCGCCGATCGCTCGCAGGACTGGAGCGGGGAGCGGCCGCTCGAGCGCGGCGAACCGTTCCGCTCGTTCGCGGAGGTGTTCGACATGGACGAGCCGCCCGTCGGCGGCCAGCTCGGTCAGGAGGTCTTCGAACGCGGGCGTGCGGGGGAGTGGTGGCGCGGCCACCCGAAGCGCCGGCGCGTCGTCATCCGCAGCAGCGTCCGCGGGAAACGGAGTCGGCTCGGGGGCGAGGGCCATGGGGTCAGACTACGAGAGGGGTGTGACCAAATCACAAGGATGAGGTTTGGAGCCGCGGCGCGGCCACCCGGCCGCGCCGGGTTAGCGTTCGGGATGTGCAGATCGTCACGCACTCGCATCGAGCCGGGCCCTGGACGGTCATCACCGTCGCCGGGGAGCTCGACGTCGTCGGTGGCCCCGACCTGCGCAATGCCGTGATGGCGGAGGTCCGCGACGGGCACACCCGACTCGTGCTGGACCTCACCGGGGTCGATTTCATCGACTCGTTCGGGCTGGGTGTGGTCATCGGGGCGCTCAAGCGCACGCGTCTGCTCGACGGCGATCTTCGCCTCGTCGTGTCGGAGCCTCGGGTGCGACGGGTGTTCGAGGTCTGCGACCTCGATCGCGTCTTCGACTTCCACGCCGATGTCGCGCAGGCTGTGGCCGGGGCGACGGCGTCGTGAACCTCGATGGCCCCTCGGGCGACGAGATGGCGATCGCCGATTTCCGCCCCGGCGAGATCGTGCTCGAGATCCCGGCCCGCACCGAGTACGTGTCGCTCGTGCGCGTCATGATCGCCGCGGCGGCCGAGATCGAACCCGACATGGCGGTGGAGCGCATCGAAGATCTGCGGGTGGTGGTCAGCGAAGCCACCACGAACGCCATCGAAGCCCACGATCTCCACGGCGTGACCGACCGGATCCGGATCCAGTGCAACCTCGCCGACGACGAGATCGCGGTGGTCGTCCACGACATGGGCATGGGGTTCGAGCCCGACGAGGTCCCCGAGCTGCCCGAGCCCGACGCGCCCGAGCGGCTGCTCCACGAATCGGGCCTCGGGGTGCACCTGATGCAGATGCTGGCCGACGAGTCCGAGATCTCCGCAACCGACGACGGCACCGACGTGAGGCTGGTCGTCTACTCGTCGAAGCGTCGCCGACGCGGTTCCGAGCGGTAGCGTTTCCCCCC
This sequence comes from Acidimicrobiia bacterium, assembly GCA_030432715.1. GTDB lineage: Bacteria > Actinomycetota > Acidimicrobiia > Acidimicrobiales > Aldehydirespiratoraceae > JAJRXC01. The sequence continues at coordinate 5,405 of JAUIML010000075.1, forward strand.
GTCCATGGCCAGCGAAGACGTTCCCTTCTCTCCACTCACGTGGCTCGGCGGCGAACGCACGCTCGCGCGCCGGGTCGGACGTCCGGTGCGCAACTTCCTGCGCATCGAGGCTGCGGGCGGCATCCTGTTGCTGCTGGCCACCGTGGTGGCGCTCGTGTGGGCCAACTCCCCCTGGAGCGACGTCTACCACGACATCCTCGAGACCCACATCAGCATCGAGGTCGGTGACCTGATCCATCTCGACGAGTCGGTCCTGCACTGGATCAACGACGGGTTGATGGCGGTGTTCTTCTTCGTGGTCGGCCTGGAGATCAAGCGCGAACTGGTCGTGGGTGAGCTGCGCAATCCCCGTGCCGCGGCGCTTCCCGCCATCGCCGCGATCGGCGGCATGGTCGTTCCCGCGGGCATCTACATCCTGTTCAACGCCGGCGGGGCCGAGTTCGACGGTTGGGGGATCCCGATGGCCACCGACATCGCGTTCGCGGTCGGTGTGGTGTCGTTGCTGGGCGACCGGGTGCCGAGCGCGATGAAGGTCTTCCTTCTCACCCTCGCCATCGTCGACGACATCGGTGCCATTGCCGTCATCGCCATCTTCTACACCGACGACTTCTCGTCGGGCTGGTTCCTGACGGCCATCGCCGCACTCGCCCTGGTGCTGGTCATGCGGCTGGTTCGGATCTGGTGGATCCCCGCCTACGTCCTGGTGGGCGTGGTCGTGTGGCTCGCCGTCTTCGAGTCGGGCATCCACGCGACCATCGCGGGCGTGGTGTTGGGCCTGCTCACTCCGGCGAAACCCCTCAAGTCCGAAGCCGAAGAGCACGACATCGACGACCTGATCCGTCGTTGCGTCCGGGGTGACGCGAGCGCGCCGGTCGTGCGACGGGCCAACTTCGAGCTGAAGGAGAAGGTGTCGGTGGTCGAACGACTCGAGGATGTGCTCCATCCCTTCTCGAGCTACATGATCATCCCCATCTTCGCCCTGGCGAACGCCGGCGTGATGCTGTCGAGCGACACGATCGCCGACGCGGTCACCAGTCCGGTCACGCTCGGCGTGTTGGTGGGGCTCGTGGTGGGGAAGCTGGTCGGCATCTCCGCTGCGACGTTCATCGCCGTCAAGTCCGGCATCGCGCCCCTGCCCCGGGCTGCATCGTGGATCGACGTGGTCGGGTTGGCCGCGATGGCCGGCATCGGCTTCACGGTGTCGTTGTTCATCACCGGTCTCGCCTTCGACGACCCGGCGGTCGCCGATGAAGCGCGGATCGGTATCCTCGCAGCGTCGACCATCGCGGCCGTCCTCGGCACCCTGATCCTTCGTCGTTCGAAGGTCGTGCTCGAGGTCGAGGTCGACGACCCGGTTCCGACCGGCGCGTGACCCTTTTCTCGTCGCCAGTAGTTGACAAGCCCCGAACAGATCGGTTTGGTTCCCCTCCGTGGCCAATGCACTCGTCATCGTCGAGTCTCCGGCGAAAGCCAAGAAGATCGCCGAGTACCTCGGCGACGGATACACCGTGGAGTCGTCCATCGGTCATGTCCGCGACCTCCCGCGCAACGCGGCCGATGTCCCCAAGGCGTACAAGGGAGAGAAGTGGGCCCGAACCGGCATCGATGTCGACAACGGGTTCAAGCCGCTCTATGTCGAGAACGCCGACAAGCGCGACCACATCCGGCTGTTGAAGTCGTTGTTGAAGGACGCCGACGAGCTCTATCTCGCAACGGATGAGGATCGCGAAGGCGAGGCCATCGCCTGGCATCTGATCGAGGTTCTCAACCCGCAGGTGCCGGTGAAGCGCATGGTGTTCCACGAGATCACCAAGAACGCGATCCAGAGCGCGATCGAGTCGCCGCGCGAACTCGACCGCAAGATGGTCGACGCCCAGGAGGCCCGACGCATCCTCGACCGTCTCTACGGCTACGAGGTGTCGCCGGTGCTCTGGAAGAAGGTGATGCCGAGTCTCTCGGCCGGCCGTGTCCAGAGCGTGGGCACCCGACTCGTCGTCGAACGCGAACGCGAACGGATGGCCTTCGTGTCGGCCAGCTATTGGGACGTCAAGGGCCGGTTCGCCGCGGCGGAGGGTGACACCCGGGAGTTCTCGGCCGCCCTGGCCCAGATCGACGGTGTGCGCCTCGCCGGCGGGCGCGATTTCGGTGACGACGGGCGGCTGGCCCGCGACGACGTCGTCGTGCTCGACCAGACGGGCGCCGCGGAACTGGTGGCCGACCTCGAGGGTGTGCCCTACGAGGTGCGTTCCCGTGAGTCGAAGCCCTACCGGCGCCGCCCGGCCGCACCGTTCATCACCTCGACCTTCCAGCAGGAGGCCGGCAACAAGCTCGGCCTGTCGTCTCAGATGGCCATGCGGGCCGCGCAGGGCCTCTACGAGAAGGGCTACATCACCTACATGCGAACCGACAGCACCACGCTGTCCGACACCGCACTGCAGGCCGCCCGACGAATGATCTCCGAGCGCTACGGCAGCGAGTTCCTGCCCGAGGCGCCGCGGCTCTACACGAAGAAGGCCAAGAACGCCCAGGAGGCCCACGAAGCGATCCGTCCCGCCGGCGACACCTTCCGCCTGCCCGACGAGGTCGCCAAGGAGGTGCCGATCTCCGAGGCCCGTGTCTACGAACTCATCTGGAAACGCACGGTTGCATCCCAGATGACCGACTGCACCGGCGAGACCGTGCAGCTCCGGCTCGCGGCCACGAGCCGTGGCGGCAAGGACGTCGAGTTCAGCGCGACCGGTACCGTCATCCAGCACCGCGGCTTCCGCGAGGTCTACGAGGAGACGGCCGACCAGGATCGACGCGGCGACGGCGCGACGGACCCGGCCGACGACGAGCGGCGGTTGCCCCCGCTGGAGCAGGGCGACCAGGCCCGCGCCGCCGGCCCCCTCGAGTTCGACGGCCACGAAACCCAGCCGCCGTCGCGGTTCACCGAGGCCTCGCTGGTGAAGCGACTCGAGGAGTTGGGGGTGGGTCGCCCATCCACCTACGCGTCCATCATCGGCACGATCCAGGACCGCGGATACGTCTGGAAGAAGGGGTCGGCGCTGGTCCCGTCGTTCACCGCCTTCTCGGTGGTCAACGTGATGGAGGGACACTTCCCCAACCTCGTCGACTACGCCTTCACCGCCAAGATGGAGGACGACCTCGACAAGATCGCCAACGGTGCCGAGGAAGCCGAGCCGTGGTTGACCCGGTTCTACTTCGGTGAGGGTGGCGAGGACGGCGAGCCGGGTCTGAAGGAGAAGGTCTCGACGCGGCTCCCCGACATCGACGCCCGCCTGGTCAACACCATCCCACTGGGTATGACCGATGACGGCCAGCCGGTCGTCGCCCGCGTCGGCAAGTTCGGCCCCTACGTCCAGAAGGGCGACAGCGAGGACAAGAACGAGAACGAGACGGCCTCGATCCCCGACGACATCCCGCCCGACGAGCTCACGCTCGACAAGGCGATGGAGTACCTGTCGCAACCCAAGGAAGGACGCATCCTGGGCCAGGATCCCGAGACCGGCCTCGACATCTACGCCAAGGCGGGCCGGTTCGGCCCCTACGTGCAGGTCGGCTCCTTCGAGGACTTCGACGGAACCGACGAGAAGCCGAAGACGGCGTCGTTGTTCCAGACGATGACGCTCGAGCGCGTGACCCTCGAAGAGGCGCTGGAGCTGCTGTCGCTGCCCCGTACGGTGGGCGCCGATCCGACCGACGGTGAGGTCATCACCGTGCAGAACGGCCGGTACGGGCCGTACCTCAAGAAGGGCAAGGACAGCCGCAGCCTCCAGACCGAAGAACAGCTGCTCACCATCACGCTCGAGGAGTGCCTCGCGATCCTCGCCCAGCCCAAGCGGGGCCGGGGCCAGACCGCGAAACCGCCGCTGCGCGAGATGGGGCCCGATCCGGAATCGGGCAAGGAGATGATCGTCAAGGACGGCCGTTTCGGGCCCTACGTGACCGACGGCGAATACAACGCGTCGTTGCGCAAGGGCGACACGGTCGAGGAGCTGACCGTCGAGCGAGCTGCCGAGCTCCTGGCCGACCGTCGAGCCAAGGGGCCGGCCAAGAAGGCCAAGAAGAAGGCGTCCAAGAAGAAGGCGAAGAAGGCCACCAAGAAGAAGGCCACGAAGAAGAAGGCCACGAAGAAGGCGACCGCCCCGGTTGACGACGTCGACTGATCCGTCGTCGGGTCGGCCCTGCCGGTTCCGCCTAGTGTGACGCCGGTGGAAGAACGGCATTCGAGCAGCGCGTCCCGAATGGGCGAAGCCATGTCGCGGGCGCGTCCGAGCGGCCGCATCGAGTCGTGGTTCGGCTCCCAGCAGTTCTTCCGGTTGTGGATCGCCCAGCTCATCTCGGCAACGGGCGACTGGCTCGGTCTCATCGCCACGATCTCGCTGGCCGGACGGCTGAGCGAGGGAACCGAGGGCACCGCGATCGCCCTGGTCCTGGCAACTCGCATCGCGCCCGGGTTCTTCCTGGCCACTGCGGCCGGCGTGATCGTCGACCGCTTCAACCGCAAGCGTCTGTTGCTCATGTGCGACATCGGGCGGGCGCTCGTGATGTTCTCGCTCCCCTTCGTCGACAGCCTGCTGGGCCTGATCATCGCGTCGTTCCTGCTCGAGATCTTCACGATGATGTGGTCGCCGGCGAAGGAGGCGATCGTCCCCAACATCGTCCCCACGGAGAAGCTGACCACCGCCAACTCGCTCAACGTGGCTGCGGCCTACGGCATGTTCCCGGTGGCGGCCGGCCTCGCGGCCCTGCTGGCCAAGATGGCCGAATCGCTGGCCGACGAGGGGTGGGTCGACACGTGGCGGCTCAACGAGGAAGGCCTGGCGTTCTATGTCGACGGCATCTCCTTCCTGCTCACCGCGCTGATCATCTGGACCATCGCCTTCCCGGCGCGCACACGCGAAGAGCGGCGCGGCGAGAAGAGCGGCTGGGACCTGGGCGGTGCCTGGCGCGAATTGCGCGAGGGATGGCGTTTCATCGCGGTCAACCCGATCGTGCGGGCGGTGAACGTCGGTCTCGGCGTGGGCGTGATCGGTGGCGGGATGCTCGTCCCCCTCGGCGCGTTGTACGTCGACGAGCTGATCGTCGGCGACGACGCCGACTTCAACCTCGTGCTCTTCTCGCTCGGACTGGGGATGGCGGTCGGCGTCGTCACCGCGTCGCTCCTGCAGAACCGCATCAACCGGTCGGCGGTGTTCCCGGCCGTCCTCGTCCTGGCCGGCGGGGCCCTGCTCGTCGCCTCCTCCTCTCCGTTCCTCTCCGTCGTGGTACCGGTCATCGGCGTCGTCGGTTTCGCGGCCGGCCCCATCTACGTGCTCGGGTTCACGCTCCTCCACGAGAACGTCGACGACGAGCTGCGGGGTCGGATCTTCTCCGCCCTGCTGGTGCTCGTCCGCTTCTGCATGCTCTTCGCGCTCGCAGTGGCGCCGCTCGTCTCCGAAGGACTCGACACCCTGTCGAATCGCTGGTGGGAGGGCGACATCCACATCTTCGGGCTCACCGTGCTCGCGCCCGGCGTTCGTCTCACTCTCTGGCTCTCGTCGTTGACGATCATCGGCGCAGGTCTGCTTGCTTCGTGGAGTCTGCGGGCCGGCAGCGGCGCGTATCTGGGCCGCGATTCGGCCCCGATTCAGGACCGAGCATCCGAGGCGGCTGCGCTCTCGGAGGACCGCCCGTGACCGGACGCCTGATCGCCTTCGAGGGGGCCGATGCCTCGGGCAAGTCGACCCAGGCTCGACGCCTCGGCGCCCGTCACGACCTCACCGTCACGTTCCAGCACGGCGCCACCGATGTCGGAGGGGCCATCCGCTCGATCGTGCTCGACCCGTTGAACCGCACCCTCGACGATCGCGCCGAGGCACTGCTCATCATCGCGGACAAGGCCCAGCACGTTGCCGAGATCGTGGGACCGGCGATGGCCGCCGGAGAGACGATCATCTCGGATCGCTTCACCGCGTCGACCCTTGCGTACCAGGGCTACGGGCGGGGCCTCGACCTCGACATCCTGCGCGACACGATGGACTTCGCCACCCACGGGGTCGAACCCGACCTCACGGTGCTGCTCGATGTCGATCTCGACGTGGCCCGTGCCCGGCTCGGCGACCGCATGGACCGGATCGAGGGGGCGGGCGCCGACTTCCACCAACGGGTCCGCAACGGGTATCTGGAGCTGGCGGCAGCCGATCCGGCCCGATGGGTGGTGATCGATGCCGACGGCACGGTCGACGAGGTCGCGGCGCGGATAGAGGCCCTCGTCGACCCGTGGCTCGGCACGGCATGAGCACGGCGACCGTGGATCCCTGGGCATCGGTGGTCGGCCAGCCCGAGGCCGTCCGCCGGCTGGCGGCGGCGGCGACCGGCCCGGTCCATGCGTACCTCTTCGTCGGGCCGACCGGCGCGGGCAAGCGGCAGGCCGCCGGTGTGTTCGGCGGTGAGATCCTGGCTGCGGCCGATCCGGCCGGTGCCGAACGGCATCGGCGCCTCGCCGCCGGGCTCATCCATCCCGACGTGGTCGTGTTCGAGCCGAGTGGCAACGCGCTGCGGCTGGGGTCGCCCACCGACCCGGGTGAGATCCCCGCGATCATCAAGGAAGCGAGTCGTTCGCCGACCGAGGGTTCGCGCAAGATCGTGGTGGTCGATCAGTTCCAGACGGCCGAGGCCGGCGCGTCGTCAGCGCTCCTCAAACTCGTCGAGGAGCCGCCCGAGAGCACGATCTTCGTGCTGTTGGCCACCGACGTGCCGCCCCATCAGATCACCATCGAGTCACGGTGCACCCGAGTCGATTTCGCGGCTCTGGCGGCCGACGACATCGCCTCCGTGCTCGTTGCCGAAGAACTCGCCGATCCCGAGCGGGCGGCCGTGGTCGCCGCCGCGGCCAACGGTGATCTCGCTCGCGCTCGTGTGCTGGTACTCGACGAGCGCCTCGCCGCCCGCCGCGACGCGTGGTGGTCGGTGCCGGATCGCCTCGACGGCACGGGTGCCGCGGCCGGCGCGCTCGTCGAGGAGTTGCGCACGATGATCGACGATGCCTCCGCCGCCCGAGTCGCCCGCCACGACGAGGAACTCGCGGCCCTCGAGGAGCGTGAGGAGCAGCTGGGCACCCGCGGTTCGGGCCGCCGGGAGATGGAGACCCGCCACAGGCGCGAGCTGCGTCAGTACCGCACCGACGAGCTCCGGTTCGGTCTCGCCACCCTGGCTCGCCGCTATCACCAGGCGATCGCCGCCGGGGATCCCCGGCAGGGTCCGGTCGAGGCCGTCGGGCGCATCCGGGACGCGTCCGAGGCGCTGATCCGCAACCCCAACGAGGCGTTGCTCCTCCAGGCCCTGTTCGTGCGACTCCCGCCCCTGTCCTGAGAGGATCGGCGAGCGGCTTTTGGTACCTTCTGAGTCCTGCCCGAGTAGCTCAGTTGGTAGAGCGACGCTCTCGTAAAGCGTAGGTCACGAGTTCAATTCTCGTCTCGGGCTCCAGTCTCCCAGGGAGAGTGTCTTGGCTGATCCGGCCACGTTCGCCGACGATGCGATGGATCTCATGTCCTCGCTCTACAGCGCGGCCTTGCGGATGACCCGCAATCCCGCCGATGCCGAGGATCTCGTGCAGGAGACCTATCTGAAGGCGTATCGCGCGTACGACCGATTCGAGGCGGGCACCAACCTGAAGGCGTGGATGTACCGCATCCTCACCAACACCTACATCAACGCCTACCGCAAGAAGCAACGACGCCCCGACGAACAAGACCTGGAGGACGTCGAGGACCTGTATCTCTACCGGCGCATCGGCGGCCTCGAAGGCGCGGCGCTGGGTCGGAGTGCCGAAGACGAGTTGATGGATCTCTTCGGAGAAGCCGAGGTGAAGGAGGCGGTCGAGGCGCTCCCCGAGCACTACCGGCTGCCCATCCTGCTCGCCGATGTCGAGGGGTTCGCCTACAAGGAGATCGCCGAGATCCTCGATGTCCCGATCGGCACGGTCATGAGCCGACTGCATCGTGGAAGAAAGCTGCTCCAGAAGCGGTTGTACGATTTTGCCGAACGACGACGGCTGCTTCCCGACGACCCGGAACCGGCTGTGGTCGGTGCCGAGACACACGACGAGACCTGATGATGGGCAACACTTCCGAGCCGGATCCCTGCGAGGGAAACCCCGACTGTCAGCAAGCGCTCGCCGAGCTCTACTCGTTCCTCGACGGTGAGCTCACGGTGCAGAAGCGCACGGTCATCCGTACCCACCTCGACCTCTGTTCTCCGTGCGGCGACCGCTACACCTTCGAGACGGAGCTGCGCCAGGTCGTGTCGATGCGCTGCCAGGAAAAGGTGCCCGACGCGCTCCGCGCCCGGATCGCTGCGGCGCTGCAGGCCGAGCTCGAGCGCTAGATCGCCCGATCGCCGACATTCGCGGCGTCGTTCGGAACCTTCTCGGCCCCGCCGACGTTCACCTGGGTATGCGAGTTCAAGGTGAACGGTTCACGAGTATCGAACGCAATCTGCCCCGGTCGGCCGACGGCCGGGTGTGCGGTGAGGCGGGGTGCCGAACCCGGTTGAGTGTCTACAACGAGCAGGAGTTCTGCTCGTTGCACGCCCCGATGGTGGTCCCGCGCATGCGAGGCAAGATCCTCGACGACTGATCAGTCGAAAGCCTGTGGAAATCTGTTGTTCACGCGGCGGCGATGCCGACGCCACACGGGTTGTCCACAGTGTCCCGCATGGCGCCGAGAACGGTTTCCCCCCCGACCACGACGACCCTCGACCCCGAGGAGATCGGGCGCCGGTACTGGAGCGTCCGTCGTCTGAGTGCGCCGCTGCATCGCTGGTGGCTCGACGTCGAGCGGGAAGGACTCGAGAACGTGCCCGAGCAGGGTGGCGTGGTCTTCGCGGCGAACCATCTGTCGTTCATCGACTCGGTGCTTCTCATGTATTCGGGTCGGCGTCAGGTGACCTTCCTCGGCAAGGCCGAGTACCTGACGATGCCGGCAACGCGACGCCTCTTCCCGGCCGCCGGGATGATCCCGGTCGACCGCAGCGGGCGAGGTGTGGGTCGTAGCCTCGGGCTCGCGATCGACCGACTGCGGTCGGGAGAGATCGTCGGCATCTTCCCGGAGGGCACCCGATCACGCGACGGGATGCTCAGGGAGGGTCATGTCGGCGTGGCCCATCTCGCCCTCAAGAGCGGGGCCCCGATCGTGCCGGTCGGCATCGTGGGCACCGAGACGGCGATGCCGCCCGGTTCGCTCATCCCTCGTCGGACCCCGATCAGCGTGCGCTTCGGAGCGCCCATCGACCTGGGCCGCTGGTCGGGCGAACGTCCGACCGGAAGGGTCAAGCGGGAGATCACCGACGAAGTGATGGACGCGATCGCGGCGCTGAGCGGGCAGCGGCGGGCAACGGCGCCCGTCGCGGCCCCCGCCGTGCCGGTCGTCGCCGCATAGGCGCCGCTCAGGCCGGGAGCAGTGTCAGTTCGGTCACGGTCGCCGACCGCGGCAGTGCGGCGAGTGAGAGCACCACATCGGCGACATCGTCGGGCTGGATGAGTGTCTCGGGGGCGTGGGTCTCCTTGCGGGCCCGGGAGACCTGTTCGGCCATCGGCGTCGCCGTTCGGCCGAGCTCGATGCGCATCAGGCGGACGCCGTCGGCCCGGGTCTCGAGTCGGAATGCCTCGAACATCGCGCGCGCTGCGTGCATCGATGCGGAGTAGGCCCCGCTCTCGGAGCTCGTCGCCGAGGCCTGGGTGGAGCTCACGGCGATCACGGTCGATGCGGATTCCGTCATGATCGGGCCCAGCGCGGCAAGGGCGTTGCGAGGGACCTCGACGTTGGTCTCGAACAGCTCG
>JAUIML010000301.1 GCA_030432715.1 Acidimicrobiia bacterium
CGAGGCCGGCGAAGTGATCCTCTGCGGTGGGGCCATCAACACCCCCCAGCTCCTGCAGCTGTCCGGCGTCGGCCCACGTGAGCTGCTCGAGCGCCACGAGATCCCCGTCGTGGCCGATCTGCCCGGCGTCGGCCGCAACCTGCAGGATCATCTCGAGGTCTACGTGCAGTACGCCTGCACACAGCCGGTGTCGTTGCAGCCCAACCTCGCCTTCTGGAAACGACCGTGGATCGGTCTCCAGTGGCTGTTCCGCCGGGGGCCCGGTGCCTCGAACCACTTCGAGGCCGGGGGGTTCATCCGCAGCAACGACGACGTGGACTACCCCAACCTGATGTTCCACTTCCTGCCCATCGCGATCCGCTACGACGGTTCGACCCCCGCAGGCGGTCACGGTTACCAGGTGCACGTGGGGCCGATGTACGCCGACACTCGTGGCACGGTCGAGATCAAGAGCCGCGACCCGCGGGAGAAACCGGCCCTGCGGTTCAACTATCTCTCGACCGAGAACGACAAGCGCGAGTGGGTCGAGGCCGTGCGCCACGCCCGGCGCATCCTGGGGCAACCGGCCATGGATCCGTTCAACGGCGGGGAGGTGTCGCCCGGTCCCGGCGTCGAGACCGACGAGGAGATCCTCGAGTGGGTCCGCAACGACGCCGAGACGGCCCTGCATCCGTCGTGCACCGCCAAGATGGGCGTCGGCGCCGATGCCGTCCTCGACCCGACCTCCATGGGGGTCCACGGTGTCGAGGGACTCCGGGTCGTCGATGCGTCGGCCATGCCCTACGTCACCAACGGCAACATCTACGCCCCGGTGATGATGCTGGCCGAGAAGGCCGCCGACCTCATCCTCGGCAACGAACCGCTACCCCCCGAGCCCGCCCCCTTCCACCGCCACTCCTGACCCGTCACCGGCAATGCAACGCATTGCTGGTGTCAGACACTCGTCACGGCATGGCTCAGCACGGCCGGGGTCCAGCCTCGCAGCGAGTTGATGAGCCACACCCGCTCGGCGGTGAACAGGTCGTCGAGCGACACCACCGCCTCGCGGATCCGGCGGTTGGCGAGCAGCTCGGCCCGCAGGGTCCCGGGCAACAGGCCGCTGGTCGCCGCCGGCGTGATCGCTTCGCCATCGACCTCGAGCACGAGGTTGGCCACCGTCGTCTCGGTGACCTCTCCGCGCTCGTTCCAGAGCACCACGTCGTTCGCCTCGGGGAACCGGGCCCGGGCTTCGTCGTAGCGGTCTCGTCGCGTCGTCTTGTGGCGAAGGAACTCGTCGTCGCTCGAGACGGGCAGTGTGTCGAGCGCCAGTGACCACGGGTCGGCCGTCGTGGGGGGCGGCTCGAGCTCCTGCACCTCGAGCGCGCCGTCCGCCCCGAGCAGCACCCGCAAGCGGCGCGGGGTGTCGGCCCTGATGGCGCCGAGGCGCCGCTTGACCTCGTCGATGTCGCAGTCGAACCCGAAGTGGGCGGCGGACTCGGCCAACCGGTGAAGGTGGCGGTCGAGCAGGATCGGTCCCGCGCCGGGGTCCCAGCCGAGCGTTTCGAGCAGGCGGAAGGGTCGCGTGGCCCGATGGAGGACCCGGGCCTTGTCGTGCGCCTCGATCCACTCCTCGGTCGGGTCGCTGTCCCAGACGATTCCACCGCCGACGCCGTAGGTCGCCCGCCCCGTCCGGCGATCGACCCACGCCGTGCGGATCGCGATGTTGAACTCCGCGTCGCCGCCGGGTTCGATCAGGCCGACCGCGCCCGTGTAGACGCCGCGTGGTCGGTCCTCGAGTTCGGTGATGATCCGTGAGGTGGCGACCTTGGGCGCGCCCGTGATCGAGGCGCCGGGAAAGGTCGCGGCGAAGAGTTCCCCGAGCGAGGCGTCGGTGTCGGCGACGACCGTCGACGTGAGCTGATGGACCGTCGGGTAGCTCTCAACGGTGTGCAGGGCGGTGGTGCGTACCGTGCCGATCTCGGCGATCCGGCCGAGATCGTTGCGGGCCATGTCGACGATCATCGTGTTCTCGGCCCGGTCCTTCTCGCTCGCCAGGAGTTCATCGGCGAGGTCGCGGTCGACGACGGGGTCCGGATGTCGCGGCCGGGTGCCCTTCATCGGTCGGGTCTCGACCTGTCGACCGACCCGGCGCACGAAGAGTTCGGGCGACGCCGAGCAGACGGCGGCCTCACCCAGATCGACGAAGACGAGGTGATCGGCGCGCTGGGCTCGGCAGAGTGCCGAGAAGAGTCCTTCGGGATCTCCGTCGAAATCGGCGCCGAGGCGCATCGTGTAGTTGACCTGGTAGGTCTCACCGGCGGCGATCTGGTCTCGGATGCGACGAACGGCGGACTCGAACCGCTCCTGGGTGTCGGACGGCTGCCACTCGCCGGCGGTGAAGGGTCGTCCGGCCGGCCCGCGTGAGGGTCGGGCTTCGGCGAACGACGCCATCGCGACGAGCGGGGTCGCCGCGTCACGGTGCGCCCGGATGGCGGTGTCGAAGGCCGGGCCGGCGTCGTAGCTGACGAAGCCCACGACCCAGTGGCCGGCGAGGGCAGCAGCCTCCGCCGCGTCGAGGACACGGCGCACCTCGTCGGGGTGCTCGGCGATGAACTGCTCGATGGGATCGGCGAAGGCGACCCAGCGCCGCCCCTGGGGGGTGGCGTGGCGGAGCAGGGCTCGCTGGACACGCAGCGGGGACGACGACATCAGGGCAGAAGTATGCAACGACGATCGTTGCGATGCAGGTGGAGCGGTACGCTTTTGCGGTGAGGAACGGCGTGTGACCCTGACCCGATACGCCCGCAT
>JAUIML010000076.1 GCA_030432715.1 Acidimicrobiia bacterium
TCTCGGTCGCGGCCTCGGGCATCACCGGCCTCAGCCCGAAGTCGTCGCGGTGCATCGTGGCGTCGAGGCTGCCGACGGGCACGGCGCTGCCCTCGATCTCGCGAATGTCGTCGACCAGCCGCTGGGCGAGGGCGACCCCGCCGGTCTGCATGCCGATCACCATCAGATCCGTCGCCCCATGGTTGCGCTCGAGGATCTCGTGGGCCATCCGGCGAACCGCTCGGGCCACATCATCCGATGTCATCACCCGGGTCCGGGCCTGGAACTCACCGCCGCTCGGCGGCGCAGCCAGGCGACGTTCTCGCTCTGCCACGTTGTCCTTCTCTCGTCCGTATGAGCCTCTCCGGACTCATTTCACGGTCGAGGCCGCAACGTAACAGACGCGCGGGACGGACCCCCGCGCGGATTCCTGTGGATTTCGCGCGGAGCTCGGGACGGCTCCTGATCCGTGCCAGGTCCGAGCTCCATCCCCGGCCACGTAGTGCGACAAGCGACAACGCGGTGCGCGTCGTCGTGTCGCACGTCGCATTACGTGGCCGCAGACTTCGACACGAAGAGACGTGCTCGGCGATCAGAGAGGGGGTGGCCCCTACGGCCGCCGATCCCACAACCAGACCTGCGGGTTGCCGTCGGTGACGAGGTGAAAGCCCGCTCGCTGCGCAACGGCCAGCGACGCGGCGTTGTCCGCCTGGATCTCTGCCTGCACCCTCGCGAGCACCGTCTCGGCGACAACCCACGTCGCGACCGCTCGGACGGCGGCCGTGGCGAGACCTCTGCCACGGTGCTCCTGGTGAATCCACCAGCCGATCGAGGCAACCGGATCGGGCGTCGCGCTGAAGGACCAGAGGCCGACCTCGCCGAGAACACCGTCGCCGGCGAAATCGGCCACCACGAGGTCGAGGGCCAACCCCCGCAGACGACGCTCCTCCCAGCCCTCGATCCAACGAGCCGCCGCTGCCTCGCTTCGATCGGGAGGGGGTTGCGATCCGGCGATGATCGCCGGGTCGTGCCACGCGCGCGAGAGCGATGGCGCATCGTCGGCTCGCCACGGTCGGAGGATGAACCCGTCGCCACGAAGGTCGGGGACCTCGAGGACGACCGGCGCGGCGCTCACGCCTCCTCGGGTCGCAGTTCGTCGGCCACGGCTCGGAGCACGCCGTTGAGGAACCGGGGCGACTCCTCTCCGCAGTACTGGGTCGCCAGTTCCACGGCTTCGCTGAGCACCGCGCCGGTGGGCACATCCGGCTTGGACCGGAGCTCCCAGGTCGCCATTCGGGCGATGACCCGGTCGACGATCGCCATGCGACGGAGCGTCCAGCCCTTCAGATTGCGCCCGATGATCTCGTCGAGATCGCCTCGGTCGGTGTCGATCCCGCGGATCAACTCGACTGCGTAGTCCTCCAGGGGGACAGTGCGAGCCGCCAGCGATTCGTCGATGGGGTCGCCCGTGAGCTCGGTCTCGTAGAGGAACGAGAGCGCCTCTTCCCTCGCTTCGCGACGGCCGCCGAAGGCGTTCACGCCCGACTGAGGTATTCCCCGGTGCGCGTGTCGATCTTGACCCGCTCCCCGGTCTCGATGAAGAGCGGCACCTGGATGACCAGGCCGGTCTCGAGGGTGGCCGGCTTCGTGCCACCCGACGAGCGGTCACCCTGCAGGCCGGGCTCGGTGTGCGCGATGGTGAGCTCGACCGCCGCCGCCATGTCGGTACCGACGATCTCCGAGCCGAACATCAGCAGGACCGCGGTCGACCCGTCGACGATGTAGTTGCCGGTGTCGCCGAGCGCCTCGGGCGAGACGTTGATCTGCTCGTACGTCTCGTTGTCCATGAAGACGAAATCCTCGCCGTCCTTGTAGAGGAAGTTCATCTCGCGCTTGTCGATCGTGGCCCGCTCGACCTTCTCCCCGGCCCGGAACGTACGCTCCACGGTGCCGCCGGCCCGCACGTTGCGGAGGCTGGTGCGCACGAAGGCGTGACCCTTGCCCGGCTTCACGTGCTGGAAGTCGACGATCTGGAACAGGCCGTCGTCGAGTTCGAGCGTCATGCCGTTCTTCAGGTCGTTGGTGGTGATGGTTGGCACGGGAACTCCTGGCAGTCGTGTTCAGGTCGCGGTCAGCGGAATCTTGGGGGAACGGGTGAGGGGGCGACAGCCTTCGTCGGTGACGACCACCATGTCTTCGACCCGGACGCCGCCGACACCGGGGAGATAGATCCCGGGCTCGACGGTGATGACCTGGCCGGGCTGGAGGATAGCGGTGTTGCCCCGACGCACCGAGGGAAGCTCGTGGATGTCGAGGCCGACACCGTGGCCGGTGCCGTGCCCGAACTCGGGACCGAAGCCCTCCTCGGTGATCAGGTCACGGCAGGCCTTGTCGACGGCACCCACTTCGACACCGGCGCGGACCGTGGCCACACCCTCGGCCTGCGCCCGGGTGACGAGATCGTGGATCGTCCGGGCGGTGTCGTCGGCGGCGCCGATCACGAACGTCCGCGTCATGTCGCTGCGGTAGGCGTCGACCACCGACCCGGCGTCGATCACCACCAGGTCGCCCTCGACGAAGGCACGGTCGCCGGGGCGGGCGTGGGGCAGCGCAGCGTTGGGACCGCCGGCCACGATCGTCTCGTACGCCGGCCCAGAGGCACCCCGGTCCCGCATCCCGTCGTCCAGGAACCGGGCCAACTGTCGTTCGGTGGTGCCGGACACCAGCAGGGCCTGGGCCTCGGCCAGCACCTCGTCGACGATGGCGGCCGCCCGCTCCATCCGGGCGAGTTCGGCGTCGTCCTTCACACTGCGCAGTTCGGTGATCAGCGCGTGCGTCGCGAGCAGTTCGGCATCGACGGCATCGGCCCAGCGCTGCTGGTCGGCCCAACTGATGTCGTCGGCTTCGAGGGCGACCCGGCCCACGCTCCCGAGCGCCTGACGGCCCCGCGCGATCAGATCGGCACTCACGACGACGTCGACGGGCGCGCTGCTCGCTTCGATCTGCTGTGGCGCCTGTGTCGCGTAACGGCTGTCGGTGATCAACGTGGCCGAGTCGGGTGCGATCACCAGGGCGCCGAACGAACCGGTGAACCCGGTACACCATCGGACGTTGGTGAGGTTGGTGACCGCCAACGCGTCGGCACCGATTTCGACCATTGCCTCCCGGACGCGGTCGACCCGACCGGTGACGTGCAGTGGGGGAAGCGAACTCACGCCAGCAGGGCGGCCATCGCGTCGACCGCGAGGCGGTAACCGTGGCCGCCGAATCCGGCGATCGACCCGGTTGCGACCGGGCTCACGACCGACGTGCGCCGCCACGGCTCGCGGGCGTCGGGGTTGGACAGGTGCAGTTCGACGACCGGTCCGTCGAACGCGGCCAGCGCATCGTGGATGGCCCACGACGAGTGGGTGAACGCGCCGGGGTTGACGATGATCCCCGAATGGTCGCGACGCGCCTCGTGGATCGCGTCGATGAGCACGCCCTCGTGGTTGGACTGCAGGGCGACGAGGTCGAAGCCGTGGGCGTCGGCCGCCGCAGTGGCGGTCGCCACGTGGTCGTCGAGCGTCGCGGTGCCGTAGACGTCGGGCTCGCGGGAACCGAGCAGGTTCAGGTTGGGTCCGTGCAGGAGCAGGACGGTCGGGCGACTCATCGGATGGCCTCCATGGCGTCGGCGAGCACGGTGCGATCGACCCCGACGACGGTCTCCACCCCGTGGTCGCCGTCGAGCACGAAGGTGATGCCGTCGATCGCCTTCTTGTCGCGTTGGAACAGATCGAGCAGCTGCTCGGGGTCGAGCCCGGGGGGCAGCGAGTGGGGCAGGTCGTAGGCCGACAGCACCCGGCGGTGCTCGGCCATCCGGTCCTCGCCGATCCGACCGAGGCGCAGCGCCACCTCACCGGCATAGGCGATGCCGACGGCGACGGCTTCACCGTGGCGGAGGTCGTAGCCCCCGGCGGTTTCAATGGCATGGGCCAGCGTGTGTCCGTAGTTGAGGATCGCTCGGCGACCCCCTTCCCGCTCGTCGGCGGCCACCACCTCGGCCTTGATGCGTACGCACGCGGCCACCCGTTCGTCGAGGCCGAGCGCGTCGAGGCGGCCGCCTCCGAGGAAGTGGTACTTCGCGACCTCCCCCATCCCACTGCGGAACTCCCGAGGCGGCAGGGTGGCCAACATGTCGGTGTCGCACAACACCGCCGAAGGCTGCCAGAAGGCCCCGACCAGGTTCTTTCCCTCGGGAAGGTTCACACCGGTCTTGCCGCCGATGGCGGCGTCGACCTGACCGAGCAGGGTCGTGGACACGCTGACGAAGCGGATGCCGCGGTGGTACACGGCGGCGGCGAACCCGGCGAGGTCGGTGACGACACCCCCACCGACGCCGACGATCGCGTCGGCCCGGGTGAGCCCGGCCGTGGCCATTCGGCGACAGATTTGTTCGACGACCGTGAGCGACTTGGCTTCCTCGCCGTCGGGGACGACGATCACCTCGTGGTCGACGCCCGGGTCGAGTTCCCAGGGAATGCCGGCCTGGGTGATCAGCGCCACCCGCTTGGCTCCCTCCGGGATCACCTCGGGCAGCAGCTCACGCACCCCGGCGCCGACATGAACCGGATAGCTCCGCTCGGCGAGTTCGACCGGCACGACGATGCTCACGCGGTCACCCCCTCCATCGCGGCGACGATGGCGTCGACGCAGTCGACATGGCGCATGTGGGTCGTGTCGACCCGCACGTCGGCCACCTCGAGATAGCCGGGACCGCGCTCGGCGATCCTCTCCTCGAGCGCCCCGCGCACGTCGCCCTCCAGGAGCGGCCGCCCCCGACCCGACCCGACCCGGGCCGCGAGCACGTCGAGCGAACCGTCGAGCCACACGACGAAGGCGTCGGCCGATCGGAGATGCGCCCGGTTCACGTCGTCGACCACGATGCCGCCACCGGTGGACACCACCGACGGGGTGGTCAGCGCCGCGACCAACGCCTCGGCCTCGAGCTCACGGAAGCGCCGTTCGCCGTCGCTCTCGAAGATCTCCGAGATCGGGCGACCTGCGGCCGCGACGACGAGATCGTCGGTGTCGACATGGTCCAGGCCCAGGCGCGCGGCGAGGGCGCGCCCGACCGTGGACTTGCCCGACCCCATGGGGCCGACGAGCACGACGGAGCGCGAGGACATGCCGAGCAGGCTACCGGCGCGCCGCTCCCCCGTCGGGATGGATTCCGGCGAGGCCTTGCGCCGGCGGTCCCCCCGGGCGAGGCTCACCTCATCGTCAGCACAGGGGGCAACAGATGTCGATCGCGTTCGTCACGGGAACCAGCACGGGTATCGGCCAGGCCACGGCGCTGCGCCTCGCCCGCGACGGACACCGGGTGGTAGCGACGATGCGCAACCCCGATGCCGGCGCACCGCTCGTCGAGGCCCGCGACGCGGAGGGGCTTTCGCTCGACGTGGTGGCCCTCGACGTCAACGACGCCGAGGCGTGTGAACGAGTCGTGGCCGACAGCGGACCGATCGACGTGCTCGTCAACAACGCGGGCATCGGCGGCCTGACCGCGGTCGAGGACGCCTCCGACGACGAGTGGCTCGAGATGCTGTCCACCAACGTGATCGCACCGATGCGGTTGTGCCGCCTCGTGCTGCCGGGCATGCGGGAGCGGGGGGCCGGCACGATCGTCAACGTGACGTCGGTGGCGGGCCGCCTCCCGATCGCGCCCCAGGCTCTCTACGCTGCGTCGAAACACGCACTGGAGGGGGCCAGCGAGGCGTTGGCCCAGGAGGTCGCCCCGTTCGGCATCCGCGTCGTCATCATCGAACCGGGGGTCATCCTGACCCCGATCTTCTTCAAGGGCGACGACAGCGGCAGGGCCGAGAGCCCCTATGCCGCTGCCTACGAACGCGCCAGCCGCATGTTCACGAGCCTGTTGGCCGACCCGTCACCGCCCGAACTGGTGGCCGACACGATCTCGGAGTCGATCAGCACGACCGAACCCGTGCTGCGGTACCCAGTCGGCCCCGACGCCCACAAGCTCTTCGCGGGCCGGGCCGCGATCTCCGACGAGGAATACGTCGACCTCGGTCGGGTGGCCTCGGACGACGAGTTCGCCGAGCGCTTCAAGGACCTGTTCGACCTCGAGATCTGAGCGTTCAGAGGATCGAGTCGGCGAAGAAGACCACGACGACGGTGCCGGCGGCCAGGGCCGGACCGAAGGGCATCGACTGCGAGAGCAGGCGTGTCGGCTGCCCGTCCTCGGCCTCCGGGTCGGGCAGGAGGTCTCGGGAGAGCCTCCGGCGAAGGACCGCGACGAGGATGCCGCCCACGCCGCCCAGCAGGCACGACAGGAGCAGGGCGTAGAAGACGAGCTGGAACACCGCCGCCCATTCGATCCAGACCGACCCGGCCGTCCATCCGAGGTGGAGCCCGAGGAGCAGGGCGAGCTTCACGTCACCGAAGCCCATCCCCCGGGGCGAGATCAGGTGCATGACGAAGAGGAAGCCGCCGTAGAGCGCCATGCCGCCGAGGGCCTTCACGATCGAAGACGGATGGTCGATCCCGAAACCGGCCGCCACCATCACCACCAGCGACAACCCGAGCGACGGGAAGACGAGCCGATCGGGCAGGCGGTAGACGTACATGTCGATCGTCGACAGCGCGACGGCCGCCGTGATGAGCACCAGTGGGGGCAGGAGGCGCCAGTCCCATCCCCAGTTCGCGGCGGCGCCGACCCACAGACCCATCGTGAGCAACTCGACGACGGGATACGCCGGCGTGATCCGATCACCACAGTGCCGACAGCGGCCCCGCAACCGCAGCCACGAGAGGACCGGGATCGTGTCGGCCGGCCCCAGGGGGTGCTCGCAGAACGGGCACCGCGACGAGACCGTGATCGGCGTCTTGTCGGGGATCCGGTCGACGAGCATCGTCGCGAAGCCACCGACCACCAGCCCGAGGGGGATGGCGAGGAGGATGACCAGGAGGTCCATGGAGAGAGGACCCTAGGGTCCGGGACTCAGCTGTCGACGGAACCCAGGAACTTCAGCAGAAGTCCACGGTTGACGCTGTCGTCCTCGGCCTCGACGGCGGCGAGGGCGGCGTCGCGCTCGGCGTCGGTCGTGGCCTTGGCGGCCGCGGCGACGGCCTTGGCGGCCTTCGGGCTCAGGTTGGCGAGTTGGCGGGCCATCTCGGCCGGGTCGAGCTCGTCGTCGCCGTCGACCGGGGCCGGAGCACCGGCGAAGATGTCCTCCGACGCGGCGTCGTCCTCGAACGAGTCACGGAGATCGTCGAGCGGGTCGCCGCCGGGAAGCAGCGGGTCGACCGAGTCCTGGGTGGACGACAGGGCGGCGAGGCTCGGCTCGACCTCGTGCCGGGGCTCGTCATCGACATCGACGTCGTCGGCATCGACCTCGTCGGCCAGCACCGGAACGTCGTCACCGAAGCTCGGGGCGTCGTCGAGGGCGTCGAGCTCGTGCAGCAGGGCTTCGGGCTCACCGGGGGTGGCATCCTCGAAGACCGGGGATTCCCCGTCGGCGACCGGCACGAGGTCGTCGATCGGCTCCTCGATGGGCTCGGGCTCGAAGCTCGTCGGCTGCGGAGCGCCGACCGGCTCGTCGAGGAAATCGACGAGACCGAGCTCGAGGAGTTCCTTGACCAGGCGGCACGAATCGATCTCGTTGAGCTGCAGCGCTTCGGCGACCGCACCGACCTGCGCGCCGGAACCGATCGCCGCGATGCCGCTCCAGCGGTGCTGGTCGACCATCACGTCGGGTCCTTCGAGCGCGGGACGCAAGCCGACCCACACATCGAGGGAGGGAATGACCTCTTCGATGGCCCGCCACTCGACGAGCATGTTCTCTGCCGCACCGAGCACCGGCTCCATCGCGGCCGGCGGGCCGGCGTGGGGAGCCTGGGCGTCGGCTTCGAACGTGAACGACCCGGCGGTGAAACGCAGGAGACCGAACACGACCTCCTCGTTGCTGGGTTCCTGGGTGACGGCGGACGCGAGCTCCGTCGCCACGACCTCTCCCCCGTCGACCCAGACACTGCCGGACCCACGGTCGCCCGTGATACGGAGCCGGCCGCTCTTCGCGGTGGACGCGAGGAGTCGAAGTACGTCGGGTAGGGCAAAGGTGTCGAGTGTGCCCGAGAGCGCCACGGTGACCTCCGAAGTCGTGCGAACACCTGACCATCGGCACGTCCCCCGTGGGAAGTGAGGACTATGCGGATTTGTTCTCGGCGGCTTCTCGCATCGCCTCGATGGGAGCCTCGACGCCGGTCCAGAGCCGGAACGCGACGGCCGCCTGCCCGATCAACATCGACAAGCCGTTGTGCGCTTCGATGCCGGCGGCGCGGGCGGCCGCGAGCCACGGCGTCTCGCGGGGTTCGTAGATCAGGTCGACGACGACCTGACCGCCGTGGAGCAGCGCCGGGTCACACGGCATCGATCGGTCGGCCCCCATACCGACCGACGTCGCGTTGACAACGAGGTCGGCGGTGGCCACGTCGGATGGCTCGCCGACCCGGCCGACCGCGCCCGCCAGACCGGCGGCCGCGACGGCTCGATCGGCGGTGCGGTTCACCACGGTGACGCCGGCTGCACCGGCCGCCGCGCAGGCCTGCACCACGGCCCGGGCTGCGCCGCCGGCACCGAGGACGGCGACATGGCGGCCCCCCACGTCGAGGCCGGCATCGGCCCGTAGGCCGGAGAGGAAACCCTCGCCGTCGGTGTTCTCGGCTCGGACCCGACCGTCGGGAAGCGGCACGAGACAGTTCGCCGCGCCCAGCGCCTCGACCGCCGTCGAACGTTCGTCGACCCCAGCGACGACCGCGGCCTTGTGGGGCATGGTCACCGACAGACCCCCGAGGCGCAGCGTTCGCAGCGCGGCGACGGCGCTGGCGGCATCGCCGGCCGCCACGGGGAAGGCGACATAGACCCAGTCGAGACCGGCGGCCGCGAACGCCGCGTTGTGCAGCGCCGGGGAGAGCGAGTGACGGACCGGATCACCGATGACGGCGGCAACGTTGGTGTGGCCGCTGATCATCCGCAGCCGAGGTCCTTCTCGACACAGATCGCGACGTTGGCCTCGTGCTCGGCGCTGGTGACCGCGAAGGAATGGGTGCCGTCCTCGTCGGTGAGCACGTAGAAGAACCAGTCGCCGGGCTCGGGATTGATGGCCGCCTCGAGGCTGGCTTCGCCGGGCGACGCGATCGGGGTGAGCGGCAGCCCCGGGTTGGCCCGCGTGTTCCACGGATTGCTCGTGTCGTCGAGTTGCGACCGGGTGAGGTCCTGACACGACACCCGGGCCCCGAAACAGACCGACGCATCGACGCCGAGGCGTTCGCCGGCCAGCAGGCGGTTCCAGATCACGCGGCTGATCTTGGGACGATCCTCGGGGATCTTCGCCTCCTCCTCGATCAGGGACGCGATGATCACGATGTCGTAGATGTCGAGTCCGAGCTCCTCCGCCTCGGGCGGCAGTCCGAACTCGTCGACCAACCGATCGATGCGGGTGTCCATCTCGGTGGTGAGCCGGCCGACGAGCTTCGCCTCGTCGGCGATGTCCTGCTCGGGGACGTCGTAGAAGGCCGGGAAGTCGAGTCCTTCGTGGGGGAAGAACGGCGCGTTCGACGGCCGCAGGTACTTCGAGAAGAGATCGGGGTTCGCGAACGCGGCCCGCAGCTCCTCCTCGTCGAAGAGGTCGTTCTCCTCGAGCAGGCGATCGAACAATTGGGTGAAGGTGAGGCCCTCCGGGATCCTGATGGTGAAGATCTCGGGAACGTAGGGGCCCTCCGCGAACACGTCGATGACCTGCTGGTAGGTCATGTTCTCGAACAGCGTGTAGTCGCCGGCCTGGAACTGCACCTCGGTGTCGCAGCCCAGGAACCCGGTGATCGTGATCTCGCCGCCGTTGGGAACGTCGCAGCGCAGCCAGTAGCGAAAGACCGTCGCGTTGTTGATGATGCCGGCCTCGGCGAGGTCGGTTGCGACATCGTTGACGGCCGCACCGGTCGGGATGGTGAAGGCGACTTCCTCACCGAGGTCGCCGCCCGAATCGATCTGGTCGTCGATCCAGCTGTAGACGCGACTCCGGGCGGTGACGACGAGGAAGAGCACGACCACGACGAGACCGATGATGCGCAGGAACCCACCCCAGCTGGTGCGGTAGCGGACCCAGTTGCGATCGTCGGCGTCGTAGCGGGGATCGACCAGCGGGGTGGCGCCGGGATCGTCCTCGAAGACGTATTCGATGCCGTTGGCGTCGAAGCCGGCCGAGACCACGACACCCGGGGGCGCGGCGTAGTCCGGCAGCGCGACGATGGGCACCTCTTCGCCGTCGGGGCCGACCGCAACGGGCGGCGGCGTGCGGGGCGCGGCCTGGACGGGCCGCACCACCCGAGTCGCCGGTCGACGCGGCTCGTCGGCCGGGATCAGCGGGAGGTTCGTGGCGCTCGGCGGTACCGGCGGCGCCTTGGCGGCTTCGGGGATCTCCTCGTCGGTCTGACCGGTGAGGAAGGCCGCGATGCTCCGACGGGGCTTGCGGGGCTCAGCCACGGGGCATCCCCCCGTCGAGCCAGCTCTGGAGCATGACCGCGGCCGCGACCTTGTCGACGACACGTCGGCGGGCATCGGCCTTCATCTGCTGTTCCATGAGGGATCGCTCCGCGGTGACGGTGGTCAGCCGTTCATCGTAGGGAACAACGGGCACGTCAAGGGTGTCGCCCAGCACCTTTGTTTCCGCGAGATACCTCTTGGCCTGCGGACCGACCGACCCGTCCATGTTGTAGGGCAGCCCGACCACCACGATCTCGGCCTCCCATTCGGCGACGAGGTCGGCGATCTCGCGGTGTTCGCGGGCGCGATCACCCGAACGCTTCAGCACCTCGATCGGCATGGCCAGCGTGCCGTCGCTGTCGCTCACGGCGACGCCGATGCGCTTGCTCCCCAGATCGAGCCCCAGGGCCCGCACGTCAGCCGATACCGGCCGCGGCGCGGGCCTGATCGAGCGCGTCGTCGAGCGCGCCGGCGTTCTTGCCGCCGGCGACGGAGATGTCGTCGGCCGGCTTGCCGCCGCCACCGATGGTCTTCTTCGCTTCCTCGATCAGCGCACCGGCGTTGTGCGCGCTCTCGGGTGTCACCGCGGCGGCGAGCGCCACGCCACCACCATCGAGCGCCGCGCCCAGCACCACCGCCTCGACTCCGTCCTGGTCGCGCACCGACACCGCCAGGTCGCGCAGCCCGTTGCGGTCGACACCGTCGACTCGGGCCACGACCACGCCGTCGATCGCCTGGCCGGCGAGGTTGGGAGCCTGGCCGACCGCCAGCTGCTGCTTGAGCGTGGCGACCTCGCTGCGCAGCGCCTTGGCCTCGGCCTGGAGGCGCTCGATGCCCTCCGTCAGCTCGTCGGGTTGCACGCTGAGACTGCGGGCCGCCGCGCCGGCCGTGGCGTCGATGCTGCGCATCAGCTCGATGGTGGCCATGCCCGTGACCGCCTCGATCCGGCGGATGTTGCTCCCGATCGAACCCTCGGACACCACCCGCAGGGCGCCGATGTCGCCGAGGGCCCGCACGTGGGTGCCGCCGCACAGCTCGACCGAGTGCGGACCGGCTTCGAGCACCCGCACGACATCGCCGTACTTGTCGCCGAAGAAGGCGATGGCACCCAGCTTCTGGGCCTCGTCCATGGTGGTCTCGAAGTGTCGACACGAGGGGTTGCTGATCACCTCGGCGTTGACGAGGTCCTCGACCTGGGCGATCTGCTCGGGCGTGACGGCCTCGTAGTGCGAGAAGTCGAATCGCAGGCGATCGGGGCCGACCCACGAACCCTGCTGCTTCACATGGTCGCCCACGACTTCGCGCAGCGCCCAGTGGAGGAGGTGGGTGGCCGTGTGGTTGCGACGGATCGCCGCCCGCCGCTCGTTGTCGATCTCGGCCGTAGCCGTCTGGCCGACGAGGATCTCGCCGCGGCTCTCGCCGATCTCGTGCACGACCACACCGGGCACGCCGTAGCGGGTGTCGACGACGGTGACCTCGCCGGTCTCGGTGCGGATCGTGCCGGTGTCGCCGATCTGTCCACCCGACTCGGCGTAGAAGGGGGTGCGGTCGAGCACGATGACGTTGCCGTCGTGGAGGAGAACCGTCGCCTCGCTGGTGACCTCGTCTCGGCCGGTGAAGACGGTCTCGCCGTTGGTCTCGGCGATCGCGGCGAGGCTCCCGGTGTCGCCCACCGCCGCGACCTTGCGGGCATCCTTGGCCCGCTTCTGCTGGTCGGCCATGGCGCTCTGGAACCCGTCGACATCGACGGCCACACCCCGCTCGGCCGCGATCTCCTGGGTGACCTCCAACGGGAATCCGTAGGTGTCGTGCAGCACGAAAGCCGTGTCGCCGGGCAGGGACTCCCCCTCGGCCAATGCATCGAGCTTCTCGTCGAGGATCGCCTGGCCGGTACGCAGGGTCTCGCGGAACCGCACCTCCTCCCGGTCGATCACGTCGCGGATGAACGAGTGGTTCTCGACGAGGTCGGGATAGTCCGCGCCCATGATCTCGACGAAGGCGTCGACCATGCCGCCCATCACCGGGGTCTCGACACCGAGCAGGTACGCGTGGCGCACGGCGCGACGCAGGATGCGCCGAAGCACGTAGCCCCGGGCCTCGTTGGACGGGAACACGCCATCGCTGACGAGCATCGACGTGCTGCGGGCGTGGTCAGCGAGGATCCGCAGCGACACGACCTGCTCGGTCGGCGCGGTGTCGGGGTTCACCCCGGTCAGCTCGGCGGCCGCTCCCTGCAGGGCCCGCAGCTCGTCGGTGTCCCACACGGAATCGACGCCCTGGAGCACCGACACGGTGCGCTCCAGGCCCATGCCCGTGTCGATCGACGGCTTCGGCAACGGAGTCTTGGTGCCGTCCTCGGCCTGGTCGAACTGCATGAACACGAGGTTCCAGATCTCGATGAACCGGTCCTCGTCGCCGTGCTCGGGGCCGCCGCCGTCGCCGAACTCGGGGCCCTTGTCCCAGAAGATCTCGGAGCACGGGCCGCACGGGCCGGTGTCGCCCATCTTCCAGTAGTTGTCCTCGTCGAGCCGCTGGATGCGCTCGGCGGGCACGCCGACCTCGTGCTCCCAGATCGCCGCCGCCTCGTCGTCGGAGAGGTGCACGGTGACCCAGAGCCGTTCGGGATCGAGCCCGAGCGTGTCGGTCACGAACTCCCAGGCCCACTTGCAGGCATCGGACTTGAAGTAGTCGCCGAAGCTGAAGTTGCCCATCATCTCGAAGAAGGTCAGATGACGCTTGGTGCGGCCGATCTCGTCGAGATCGTTGTGCTTGCCACCGGCCCGCACGCATTTCTGGATCGAGACGACCCGATCCGCCGGGGCCTTCTCCTCGCCGGTGAAATAGGTCTTGAAGGGCACCATTCCCGCAACGGTGAACAGCAGCGTGGGGTCGTGGGGAATGAGGCTGGCGGAGGGCTGGAGGGCGTGGCCGCGCGCCACGAAGAAGTCGGTGAATGCTTTGCGGACTTCGTTGGCCTTCATGAGTTGAGCACTCTACCGTCGCCGCCCCGGCTTCTCAGACGAGAAACGCCCGCCCGGAACGGGCCCGTCAGTGGCGAAGGCGGGTCGGACGATGCTGGTGGGGGTTCGCTCGGTTCGGCCCGTCGGGCGCGAACTCCCGACGGAGCTCGGCCTCGCGGGCACGCATGGTGTCGACGCCCTCGACCGCCGCCTCACGCAGGTCGAGGGCGACGTCGCGGGCCTTGTCGGCCACCCGACGCCCCCTGATCGAGACGTCCTGACGAACCTGCTCGGGTGTGTAGTACTCGATGGCCCGCCGGACCCGCCGCTGCACATAGACCGAAGTGCTGATGCCCGCGGCGTACCCGACGCTCGACCAGAAGATTCGTTTCATCTCGCTCGTCCCCCGACTTCGATCGCCCGACGACCCGTGCGGCCGCCGCGGAGCCGCCAGGTCGCCCGGCCGGCACCGGCCACGATCGATGCGGTCTTGATCAGCGGCGGGGCCACCGCCCGATAGGCGAGCCGAGACGCGACGTCGGCAGTCGTCGAGACGCGCTCGGCCTTGTCGAGGACGGCATCGACCCGTTCGAGTTCGTCGCCGGCCTTGGCGACCGTCGAGTGGAGATCGTGGACCATCGGCAGCGTCGCACCCCGCAGGTCGTCGACGGTGGCCCGCAGCTCGCGCAGGGTCCGGACCAGGGCCTGTACGGCGAGCACCATCACCACGACGACGGCGAGGCACACGACCGAGACGATCACAGCGGCGAGGTCGGCGGCGGTCATGGCACCAGTGAACCCGGCGAGCGTGAACGGCGGGGGGATGCTCAGCGCCGGCCCGGCCACTGCGCATCGAGATCGCCCTCGCGGCCGTGGGGCGACGGCTCGTAGAAGACCGAGCCGACGAGTTCGTCGGGCAGGTACTGCTGATCGGCCCATCCGTCGGGTTCGTTGTGCGGGAGTCGATAGCCCTTGCCGTGGCCGAGACTGGCCGCGCCCTGGTAGTGGGCGTCGCGCAGATGCGCGGGCACCTCACCGGTGCCGGCGGCCCGGGCGGCCTCACGCGCAGCGAAGATCCCCTTCGTGACGCGGTTCGACTTGGGTGCCGTGGCGAGATGGACCACCGCCTGGGCGAGGTTGAGCTGTGCTTCGGGAAGGCCGACGAACTCGACGGCCTGGGCTGCCGCGTTGGCCACCAACAGCGCCTGCGGATCGGCCATGCCCACGTCCTCCGACGCCAGGATCACCAGCCGGCGGGCGATGAAGCGGGCGTCCTCCCCGGCCTCGAGCATGCGGGCGAGCCAATACAGCCCGGCATCCGCATCGCTGCTCCGGATGCTCTTGATGAACGCCGAGATCACGTCGTAGTGCCCGTCCCGTCCGTAGCGCACGGCCTTCGCATCGACCGCACCCTCGGCATCGGCCAAGGTGACGTGGAGCGGGCGACCGCGTTCGGACGCGAGGGCCACCGCCACCTCCGTGCCGGTGAGGGCGTGGCGGCCGTCGCCCCCGCTGCGGGCGGCGAGATGGCCCACGGCCTCGTCGTCGGCGCTCGCGCCCTCGATCTCGAGCCCCCGGCGGATCAGCTCGGCGACGTCGTCCTCGCCCAGCGCCTGGAGGCGAAAGAGGGTCGAGCGAGACATCAGC
>JAUIML010000077.1 GCA_030432715.1 Acidimicrobiia bacterium
GGGGCCACCGAGATCGCCACCGGGCTGCCCTTCTTCGATCACATGCTCGACCAGCTCGGCCGTCACGGCTCATTCGACCTCACGGTCAAGGCCGAGGGTGACCTCGAGATCGACGCCCACCACACGGTGGAAGACGTCGGGATCGCCCTGGGGGAGACCTTCCGCTCGGCCTGGGGCGACAAGCGCGGCGTGCGCCGGTTCGCGTCGATCGTCGTGCCGCTCGACGAGGCCGCCGTCGAGGTGGTCCTCGACCTCTCCGGCCGCCCCTATCTGCACTACGAGGTCGACTTCCCGGGCGAGAAGATCCTGGGCGATCCGCCGTTCGACCCCGAGCTGGTCGAGGAGTTCTGGCGGGCGTTCGTGATGGCATCGGGGATCACGCTCCACATCGTCGGTCGCCGCGGCCGCAACACCCACCACATCATCGAGGCCGCGTTCAAGGGCACCGCTCGCTCGCTGCGCGATGCGGTGCGGGTCGAAGGCGATGCCGTCCCATCGACCAAGGGCACCCTCTGACCGTGGGGGAGGCCTCCGGCGGGCGCCGTCCGCTCATCGCCGTGCGCGACGACGGCATCGGCAACCTGCACTCGGCCCACAAGGGCTTCGAGCACGCGGGGGCCGACACCCGCCTCACCGCCGATCGCGGGCTGATCGCGGCCGCCGACGGTGTCGTCTTGCCCGGCGTGGGGGCATACGGGCCGTGCATGCAGGCGCTGCGCTCGAGCGGACTCGACGAGGTCGCCCTCGAGCGGGTCGAGGCGGGCGTGCCGTTCTTCGGTATCTGCATCGGCATGCAGCTCATGTTCGCCGGGTCGGAGGAAGCCCCCGGTGTCACCGGTCTAGGGATCTTCGATCGACCGGTCGTGGCGCTGCCCCCGACGGTGAAGCGGCCCCAGATGCAGTGGAACGTGCTGGACCGGCGGGTCGAGCACCACATGTTCGACGGCCTTCCCGACGAGACGTGGGTGTACTTCGTGCATTCCTTCGCCGGCGCCGACGGCGACGACGTCGTGGCGACCTGCCACTACGGCACCGACGTGGTGGCCGCCGTCGCCCGCGACAACGTGTGGGCGGCCCAGTTCCACCCGGAGAAGTCGGGCGCCAACGGCATCCGCATCCTCCACAACTTCGTGACCGCGGCGGCCGAGGCAGGAGCCGACTAGATGGATCTCTATCCCGCGATCGACCTACGAGACGGCCGCTGTGTGCGCCTGCACCAGGGCGACTACGCCCAGGAGACGGTCTACGGCGACGATCCGGTCGCCCAGGCCCGTGCCTTCGCCGATGCCGGCGCCGGCTGGATCCATGTGGTCGATCTCGACGCCGCCCGTACGGGGGTGCCCGAGAACCGCGACGTCGTCGCGGCCATCGCCCGCGCCGTCGACGTGCCGGTGCAGAGCGGCGGGGGCGTGCGCTCGATCGAAGCCGCCCATGCGCTGCTCTCGGCCGGGGTCGAGCGGGTGGTCATCGGCACGGCGGCGCTTCAGGATCCCGACATGGTCCGGGCCCTGGCCATCGACCATCGTGTGGCCGTCGGGCTCGACGCGAAGTCGGGTGAGGTCGCCACCGACGGCTGGCTCGTCGGCAGCGGACGCACGGTGCTCGACGTCGCCCGGTCGTTCGCCGATGCCGGCGTCGACGCCTTCGTCATCACCGACATCGCCCGCGACGGCACGCTGGAGGGCCCCGACCTCGTCGGTCTCACCGAGGTGCTCGGTGCGACGCCGGTCGACGTGATCGCGTCGGGGGGCGTGGGGACCATGGACGATCTCGCCGCCCTCGACGCGGTCGAGGTCGGCGGACGCCGCCTCTCCGGGGTGATCGCGGGCAAGGCCATCTACGAGGGCCATGTCGACGTCGCCGCCGCCGTCGAGCTGCTGGGGTCGGGTCGATGACCCGATCGATCCGGGTGATCCCGTGCCTCGACGTCGACGCCGGCCGGGTGGTGAAGGGCGTGAACTTCGTCGACATCCGCGACGCCGGCGACCCGGTCGAACTCGCGGCCCTCTACGACGCCCAGGGTGCCGATGAGCTGGTGTTTCTCGACATCACGGCCTCGTCGGACCAGCGCGACACCACGGCCGAGATGGCCCGCGCCGTGGCCGAGCAGGTGTTCATCCCGTTCACCATCGGTGGAGGCATCCGCACCGTCGACGACGCCCGCCGGTTGCTGCGGGCCGGGGCCGACAAGGTCAGCATCAACACCGCGGCCGTGAAGCGTCCGGAACTCGTCTCGGAGATCAGCCGCGAGTTCGGGGCCCAGTGTTGTGTGGTCGCCATCGATGCCCGCAGCAGTGACGACACCGAGAGTGGGTTCGAGGTCTACACCCACGGGGGGCGTACCCGGACGGGGATCGATGCCGTCGTGTGGGCCGTCGAGTGCCAGCGACTCGGAGCCGGCGAGATCCTGCTGACCTCGATGAACCGCGACGGCACCAAGGACGGGTTCGACATCCCACTCACCTCGGCCATCACGGCCGCCGTCGACATTCCGGTGATCGCGTCAGGTGGGGTCGGCACGCTCGATCATCTCGTCGAAGGCGTGACCGAAGGCGGCGCCGACGCGGTGCTCGCCGCCAGCATCTTCCACTTCGGCGAGCACACCGTGGCCGAGGCCAAGCACGTGATGCTCGAGGCCGGCGTGGTGGTGCGCCCGCCGGACTGAGCCACTACGAGTCGAGGGCTGCGGTCGCGAGGTCGGCGATCTGGCGGTGGGCCCCGGCGAAGAAGTGGTCGGCGGATTCGACGACGTGCAGGGTCGCGTTGACCCAGCCGGCCACCTTCGGTTCGAGTTGAGCGGGGCTGGTGAACTGGTCGTGGGCCGCGGCGATCACGGAGACGGGCCGAGGGTCGGACAGGGCCACGAGGTCGTCGGGGCCGAAGACGGCGAGCGGGGGAGCGACGACGACCCAGCGTTGCGCGGCGGGATGGTCAGTGGCCAAGGCGATGTCGGCACCGAAGCTGTAGCCGGCGATCACGAGTCCGCCCTCGCCGGGTTCCACGGCGTCGATCGCGGCCCGGAGGTCGTCGCGCTCCGCGGCCCCGCCGTCGTGCGAGCCCTGCGACCCGCCGGCGCCGCGGAAGTCGAATCGGAGCACTCGGCGACCGGCGCCGACGAACGCCCTGGTGATGGCAGCGACGACCGCATCCTGGCGGGATCCGCCATAGAGGGGATGGGGGTGGCAGACCACGGCCGTGCCGGTCGCGTCGACGGGGGAGAGGAGATCGCCCTCGAGTCGGGTGCCATCGGCGCTGTCGAAATGCACGAGGCTGACGTCGACGGGTTCCATGTGCCGACGCTACCGCTAGCGTGAGCCGCCGTGGCGAAGACAGACACACTCAGTGCCGACGACGGCCTGCCCGTCAAGATGCTCAACGACCGGATCCTGGTCCACCTCGGCGATGCCGAGGGAGAACGGCGTTCCTCGGGCGGCATCCTGATCCCGGCGACCGCGCAGATGGGCAAGCGTCTCACCTGGGCCGAGGTCGTGGCCGTCGGCCCCAACGTGCGCAGCATGGAGCCGGGCGATCAGGTGCTGTTCAACCCCGAGGATCGCTACGAGGTCGAAGTGCGGGGCAAGGACTACATCATCTTGCGCGAGCGCGACATCCATGCCGTCGCCGCCGAACGCCTCGACGAGGGCAGTACCGGGCTCTATCTCTGAGTCAGGGATGCAGCGGTGCTCGGTCGTGGGCCCAGGGCATCGATCGTTCGAGCTGGCCGGCCAACGCCAGCAGCGTGTCTTCTCGCCCGTAGGCGCCCACGAACTGGATGCCGATCGGCAGGCCGGCCGACGATCGGGCCAACGGGAGCGAGATGGCCGGCTGGCCGGTGCTGTTGAACGGTGCGGTCAGCGTCGAATAGGCGAGGGTCACGTGGACGTTGGCGAACGGGTTCTCCTCGGTGCCCGACGACTCGCCGAGGAGCGGCGCCGGGCGTAGGCAGGTCGGGGCGAGGAGCAGGTCGGCCGTGTCGGCCCACCATTCGGCCATCCGGTGACGGAAGATCATGGCCTGGTCGGCGGCTTTTGCAGCCTCGACCGCGCCGAGCTGCCGACCTCGCTGGGCGAGCGCCCAGGTCATCGGCTCGACATCGTCCTTGGTCAGCTCACGACCGATCCATTCGCCGAAGAGGTCGAGCGAGGTGGCCACGGCCGCGGTCCACTGGGCGCCGTACGACGCGATCAGATCCTGATCGTCGAGCGCCGGCGGAGAGCTTTCGATCACCTCGTGACCGAGGTCCTGGAGCCGGTCGGCGATGTCGCGGACCGCGGCAGCCACCTCGGGGTCGATGGGGATGCCGTCGCGGATCGAGCGGTCGAGCACGCCGATTCGAAGCGGTCGGGGATCGTCGACGATGTAGTCGGCGAAGGGCTTCTCCGGAAACGGGGCGATGACCCCGTCGCCGGGAAACGGCGATGCCGTGGCATCGAGGATCGCCGCGGTGTCGCGCACGGTGTGGCTGACGACGTGTTGCACCGAGTTGCCCCACTCGTCGCGTTGCGGGCCCATCGAGATCCGACCGCGGCTGGGCTTGAGGCCGACGAGACCGCACATGGCGGCCGGGATGCGGATCGAACCCCCACCGTCGCTGGCATTGGCGGCGGGCAGCATGCCGCCGGCGACGGCGGCGGCCGCCCCGCCGGACGAGCCGCCGGAGCCTCGCTCGAGATCCCACGGGTTGCGGGTCGGCCCGTAGGCGACCGGCTCCGTGGTGGCCGCCAGCCCCATCTCGGGGGTGTTGGTTCGGCCGGTCATGACGAATCCGGCCCGCTTGTAGGCGGTCACGAGGTTGGCGTCGACGTCGGCGATGTGGCCGGCGTTCTTCAGTCCCTGCACTCCCTGGTGGAAGGGCTCGCCCTTCTCGGCCGGCCACAGGTCCTTCATGAGCATCGGCACCCCGCGGAACGGACCGTCGGGCAGATCGCCGGCCGCCGCCGCCCGAGCCTTCTCGAAGGCGGGATGGATGACCGCGTTGAGCTGGGGATTCAGTGTCTCGATGCGGTCGATGGTGTCGTCGATCAACTCGACGGGCGACAGCTCGCCGGTGCGGATCAGCTCCGCGAGGCCGACGGCGTCGTGGCGGGCGAGTTCGCTCATCCCGCGAACCTATATGACGCCGGAAGCCATGCGGAATGCGACCAGAGTGGTGTGGAGCTAGTCTGGCCCGTCAGTCGCGGCGTGGGGGATGTGCACGGATGGCCGGGGTTCTGTGAGCGGCGGAGCGACACCGGCCGAACCCACACGATGCGACTGTGGTGCGGGTCTCGTCGCGATGGCGAAATTCTGCGTCGAATGCGGTCGACCGGTGGCTCCACGCTGTGAAGGTTGCGGTGCCGACCTGCCGGGGGCTGCCAAATTCTGTCCTCAGTGCGGCCAGGGGACGACGGCGTCTACCGCGCCGGCGCCGGCGCCGACGGGAGAGCGCCGCCATCTCACCGTGATGTTCGCCGAGCTCGCCGATGCCGCGATGCTGGCCGATCGACTCGACCCTGAAGACATGCGCGATGTGGTGCGAGCGTTCCAGCAACGCTGCACCGAAGCCGTCGCGCGGCGTGGTGGGCACATCGCTCGTTACATGGGTGACAGCGTGCTGATCTACTTCGGCTTCCCTCACGCACATCCCGACAGCGCAGCCCGGGCCCTGGCAGCCGGTCTGGAGATCGTCGACCCATCGCCGGGGGTCGGGTCGCGCCCGAGCGTTGTCATGGCGGAGCTCCGGGTCCGCGCCGGAGTGCATGCCGGCACCGTGTTCATCGGCGAGATGGGTCACGGTGAACGGCGTGAGATCGACGACGTCGTCGGCGACACTCCGAACATCGCCGCCCGGCTCCAAGCGTTGGCGCGACCGGGTGAGTTGATGGTGAGCAGCACCGTGAAGAGCATTGTCGGTGCGGGCTTCGAAGCCGAGAGTCTGGGTGAGTTCGAGCTCAAGGGCATCGCCGAACCGGTCTCGGTCCTTCGAGTTGTTCGGGCAGTGGACGAGGCGCCCCCAGCCACGCGCCTCGTCGGTCGCGAGGCAGAGCTGCAGGTGATCGATCACGCGTGGACCGCCGCGGTTGCCGGTGAGGTGGATGTGGTCCTCGTTGCCGGCGAGCCCGGTGTCGGCAAGTCGGGCCTCATCCGCGCCGCGCTCCAGGGCAGCCGACCTCACGCCGAGGTCGTGCACCTGCGCGGTGAGGAGAATCGCGAGCACACCGCCTTCGCGCCGATCGTGCGCGTGCTGAGAGAAGAGCTCGGGATTGCGTCCGACGCGCCGGACGGTCAGGCCGAGGCGGAGATCGCGGCGAGCTGTGTCGCTCGTGGTCTCTCGGCCGACGACACGGCCCCGTGGCTCTGTTTGATGGCCGGCGTCTCTCCCGATCGGTATCCCGTGCCCGATGTCAGTCTCGAAGCGCGGCGGGTACGGATGATCGAGGCCGCCGCGAACTGGCTGGCGACGAGTGGTCCCGGTCAGGACGAGATGCGCGACAAGACACCGATCGCAGTCGTGGTCGATGATCTCCACTGGTGCGACACGTCGACGGCTGAGGTGCTCGATCGGCTTCGGGTGGTGCTGGCCCCGCGCGGGGCACTGCTCTTGCTGACCACTCGTGAATCCTCGTTGCCCGTGTCGATGCAGCCACCGCGGTTGACGACAGTGCCGCTCTCGCGCCTCGATCGTGGAGTTTCGACCGAGTTGCTTCTCGGCCTGCCTGGAGTCGACCAGCTGAACGGCGAGGAGATCGCTGCGATCGTTCGGGCGAGCGAGGGAATTCCTCTGTTCATCGAACAGTTCGCCCGTGGCGTCGCCGACACTCGATCGGCCACCGGCCGAGCGGCAATCCCGATCACGTTGCAGGACTCGTTGCTTGCCCGACTCGATCGACTCGGTGAGGCGCGATCGGTCGCGCAAGCTGCGTCGGCCCTCGGCCGCGAGTTCGACCCCGAGGTGCTTCGGCACATGGCGCCCGAACTCCGAGCAGTCGACGTCGGGCTCGACAGTCTCGTCACCGCCGGACTGTTGGAGCGGCTCGACACCCCGTCGGGAACCCGGTTCCGGTTCTCTCATTCGCTCATGGAGCAGGCCGCATACGAGTCGCAACTCCGCGACGCCCGGGTTCGGTTGCACCGACGGGCAGTGGCGGCGCTCGAAGCCCTGAGACCGGATCTGGTGGAACAGGAGCCGGAAGTCGTCGCCCGCCATCATGAGCAGGCCGGCGACCACGAAGCGGCGATCGCGATGTACGAAAAGGCAGCCCGCCGGGCAGCGAGCCGCCACGCGATGGGGGAGTCCGCCGCCCTTGTCGGTCGCGCGTTGGACCTCCTGCCGATGCTCGAGGCAGGCGACGAGCGCGATCGGACCGAGCTGAACCTGCTCTCGCTACAGGTCGCAGCCGTGAACGCCGTACACGGCTACGCCAACCCCGAAGGCGTCGCGGCGCAGGATCAGTACCTTGCCGTTGCTCGCCGGCTCGGCGACCAGTTGTCGGAAACGGTGGCCCTGATCTACATCGCGTCTCGGTACGTGGCGACGGGTGAGGCCGAGCCGTCGCGGCAGACCTGTGCCGCGATGATCGCGGGCGCGGACGACCTCGGAATCCCGTACTTCCGTCTTGCGGCTCGCAGCGTGCAGGCCGGGTGCCTGGCGATGACGGCTGACTACCCGGCCGCGATCGAAGCGGGAGTTCGGGGCCTCGAGGCGCTCTCGTTGGTCGATCATCCCTTTCCCTCGGGGGTGGTCAACCCGGCTCGTCTGTGTTGGTCTTCGATGTCGCTCGCCCATTGGGCGATGGGCGAGATCGACGAGGCGATTCGCACGGCAGATGAGGGCGTCGATGCTCGATTCGGCGCGAGTGCGCCGGATCCCCAGGGCCTCGGTGTCGGGCTCGTCTACCGAGCCTGGGTACACCTGCTCAATGACGACCATGCCCTCGCTCGACGAGATGCCGAGGCTGCGCTCCGGATCGGTCGGGAGCAGAGCATTGCGTGGTTGGTGTGGAGCGCCGAGGTCTACGGCGCAATCGCCGTCTGCGCGCTGGAGCCGTCAGCCGAAGCAGATGCTCGACTCGCCGACGTGGTTGGTCAGTACAACGAGACGAGCGGACCATCGGTCCGGTACCACGGGTATGCCGAACTGGCGCTGGGCATGTATCGGCGCGGCGAGGTTGGGGCAGCGCTTGCCCAGCTCGAACTCCTTCGCGCCGATGCGGCGCGACTCGGCGGGGCGTTCTGCGAAGAGGAGTTGATTCGATCGCAGCTCATCATCCATGCCTCTGAGGGTGCTTTCGAGAAGGCATCGGCGCTTCACCGAGAGGGCCAGGAGCTCGCGGGGGCGCGTTCGGCGCCGGCGTGGTCGCTCCGGCTGGCGGTGGCCGCCGCGGAGTTCCCGGAGCTCGCCGACGATGCCAAGCCGACGGTTGCGGCATCGCTGGACCTCGTCTGCGGCTCGGGAACCACGGGTCTCGAGCGTCGCGCTGCGTTGCTGCTGTGATCCCGATCAAGGACACGGGCGCGCTCGACGCGCGTGGTCCCGTCTGAGAGGCTCTCGACGGCGTGCCGCGCGTCTCGGGAGCTTGGTCTCCGCTCATCGCAGGGGGTTGCACATGGGGAACTGGCAGAACTGGGCGGGCAACGAGCGGTGCCAGGCAACGATCCACGATGTGGCGTCCACGGAGGAGGTGGTCGATCTCGTGGCGCAGATCACGGCCAAGGGTGGCACGATACGCGCCGCGAACGGCGGCTCGCACCCGGGTGCACTCGAGAGCGGCTCGTTCTCCTACAGCCCGATCGTGACGAACAACGACCAACACATCGTGCAGACCGCCGCCATGGCCGATGTGACGAGGCGTCCCGGCACGAACCTCATCGACGCCGGACCGGGAGCGACGACGTGGCAACTGTCGAACCAGGCCAACGAGCAGGGTCTCAGCCTCGCGACCACCACCCTGATTCCGTGGATCTCCGTCGGCGGGGCCACGGCGGTCGGCGCGAACGGTCAGGGGTGGAACCTCGGCACCCTGAGCGATCAGCTCCAGTCGATCGAGATCGTGACGGGGACCGGCCACGTCAGGACCTACGATCGTGACGTGTCTCCCGCGGGGTGGAACGCGGCGAGTGTGCACCTCGGCTCGCTCGGCATCGTCACCAACGCAACCTTCCGGGCCGAAGACCGCTTCAAACTCAGGTCCGTCGACACGATCCTGGAGACCGACGATCTGATCGATCAGATGCCGTCCATCGTCACGGATGCAGCGAACCCGTACGTCGAGATGTCGTGGTTCCCGTTCAACCCGAAGGCGTGGTTGAAGGTGTGGAACAGGGTTCCCTGGGACACGCCGAACAAGGGAACGGTGCACGGCATTCCCTACGACGTGGCCCAGAAGGACTTCGGGAGTGCCGGGCTCGACTTCGTCGCCGAGTTCCCGCGCTGGACGCCTGCGTTTCTCCGACTGATCATGGACACCGTCACCACCAACGGCAACGAGACCATCGCGCCGTCGGCCGAGGTCTTCCATTGGCAGATGGACTATCCGAAGGTCTGGGACCTCTGCTACGCGTTGCCGATCACCGACGGCGACTTCTCCGCGGTGCAAGAGGCGTGGCGCTACGCGCGCACGCTGGTGTGCGACAGCGCGAAGCCGAAGGACGGCAACTGCAACAGCATCGATCCGCTCGACTATCCGTCCGATGCGACGTTCCCTCAGAGCTTGATGCTCAACTGTCGCTTTCTCGGTGGGTCGTCGGCCTACCTGTCCACGGCCCCCGACACCAATGAGCACACCTGCTATTTCGAGGTGACGACGGGCGCAGCGAACAAGCACTACGCGCCGTTCTTCGAAGCGCTCGGCCTGAAGCTCCGCCAGCTCGGCGGACGCCCTCATTGGGGAAAGATGTGGGGGAATCCGCTCACCGACCCGAAAGCCTGGCAGCACTGGTACGGGGACCGTCTGGAGCAGTTCAACGAGATCCGACGTCAGTGCGACCCCAATGGCATCTTCCTCAACGACTTCACTCGGATGCTCTTCGGCGAATCGAGCTGAGCGATGACTCGGGATTCGCCCGTCTCGGGTGGGTGCGCCGCGTGTGGTGCGGCGTCGCCGGAAGGTGCTCGTTTCTGCATGGAGTGCGGCGCTCCGTTCGAGGCAGCATGCGCGCAATGCGCGACACTCCTACCTCCCGCGGCGAAGTTCTGTCCCGAGTGTGGCCTTGCGGCCAGGCCGAGCGGATATGACTCGCCGGACGCGCCAGTCGAGAAGTCGGGCGTCCGCGGCGGAGAACGTCGCCATCTCACCGTCATGTTCGCAGACCTCGTCGATTCGACGAGGATGGCCGATCGTCTCGATCCCGAGGACATGCGCGACGTCCTTCGGATGTTCCAGCAGCACTGCGGGGAGGTCGTCGCCGCGCGAGGTGGACACGTGGCCCGCTACATGGGCGACGGCGTGTTGATCTACTTCGGCTACCCGCGAGCCGAGGAGGACTCGGCCGCCCAGGCGGTGCGGGCAAGCCTCGAGATCACCGCCGGCGTGAGCGAGCTCGTCGCCGACAAGGTCGACGCCGACGGCGCAGTCCCGGACTCGTTGTCAGCCCGAGTGGGGATCCACGCAGGCACGGTCTTCGTCGGCGAGATGGGCCACGGCGAACGGATGGAGGAAGCAGACGTCGTCGGCGACACTCCCAACATCGCCGCCCGGCTGCAGTCGTTGGCCCGACCGGGCGAGGTCGTGATGAGCGCCGGGGTCCGCTCGATCGTCGCCGACGAGTTCGAGTCGACGAGCCTGGGCTCGCACGAGTTGAAGGGCATCAGCCAGCCCGTCGAAGTGTTCCGGGCGGACCGGCCGAAGGCGTCTGGCCGCTACACGCTCCCGCTCATCGGCCGCGATGTGGAGCTCGCCGTGATCGCTGAGCAGTGGGCGGCCGTGAACGGCGGCGCTGCCGAGGTCGTGGTGGTCTCGGGCGAGGCCGGTGTCGGGAAGTCGCGGCTCATCCAAGCGGCCGCCCAACGGCTCGAGGTCGATGATCGAGCGCGGATCGAACTCCAATGCGAGGAGAGCCAGCAGCACACGGCGTTCGGACCGATCACCCGGCTGGTCCGCCAGGAGCTCGAGTTGTCGATCGACGAACCCGACGATGCGGTGCGACGAACCCTGGCAGCCGAGTGTGGCGAACGCGGCCTCGACCCCACAGAGGTCGTCCCGTTTCTCGCGACGATGTTCGGCCTTGGGGCCGACGATGCGTTCAGCCTTCCCGAGATCAGTGCCGAGGGTCGGCGGACCAGGCTCATCGAGATCGTCGCCACCTGGTTGACCTCAGCGATCGAGCGGCGCCCACTTCTCGTCCTCGTCGACGATCTGCACTGGGCCGACTCGTCGACCTGCGAGGTCCTCGAACGAATCCGCTCGCAGGAGGAGGAGCGGTCGACCGGGGCGTTGTTCCTGCTCTCCAGCCGTCAGTCCGCGCTCCCGGTGTCGATCCGGCCGTTGCGGGCGACTTCGGTGCTGTTGTCGCGGCTCGATGAAGCAACCGCAAGTGAGTTGCTCGCGTCGGCGGTCGGCGATGACGCGCTGAACAGAGAGGAGCTCCTCGCAATCGTCAGGGCGAGCGAGGGCATTCCGCTCTACATCGAGCAGTTCGGCAGAGGGGTGGCCGAAGCGCGTACCGCATCCGGGTTCGCTGCCATACCCATCACGCTCCAGGACTCGTTGATGGCGCGTCTCGACCGTCTGGGAGACGCGCGAGACGTTGCCCAAACGGCGTCGGTGCTCGGACGCGAATTCGTCGTGGGGGTGATCGAGCGCATGGCTCCCGAGATCCCAGCGCTCCGACAGCAACTCGACGCGCTCGTGACGGCGGGCGTGCTGCAGCGGTCCGACTCCCCCTACGGGCTTCGTTTCCGGTTCACCCACTCGTTGATGGAACGGGCGGCCTACGAGTCGATGCTTCGGTCGCGCCGCAAGGAGCTGCACCGGCGGGCAATGGCGTCGATCGCTGCCGAGTTCCCCGACCTTCGCAGCCGCGAACCCGCAGTGTTCGCCCATCACCACGAGCGGGCGGGCGACGTGGACGAGGCGGTGGGGCTGTTCCTCGCCGCCGCGCAGCAACACGCGGAGCGCTATGCACAAACCGAGGCCGGTTCGCTCGCTCGTCGGGCGCTCGATCTGTTGCAGGATCTCCCGGCCGGCGCGGCACGCGACCGGCGAGAGATGGAACTTCTCGCAATCCAGCTCAACGCGATTCACACGGAGTCGGGGTACGCCGACCCCTCGGCGGTGCCGGTGCAGGATCGCTATCTGGAGGTCGCCGATCGGGTCGGCGATCCGCTCGGTGGTGTGATCGCACAGATCTACATCGCCTCTCGCTACATGTCGCTCGGTGAATCGACGCGGTCGATCTCGTCGTCCCAGGCGATGGTCGAACGAGCGGAGAAGCTCGGGATCCCGTATCTCGAACTCTCGGCGCGCAGTGTTCAGAGCGGTTGCTGCGCCATGGCCGCCGGCTATCGAGCGACGATCGAGGCGGCCGAGCACGGGTTGCTGGCCCTGGAGAAGGTCGACCATCCCTTCCCCGCAGCCGTGACCAATCCGGCGTACCTGTGCACCGCAGCGCAGGGGTTGGCCCTTTGGGCCGTCGGCGAGCCGGACCGGGCCATCGCCGTCGCCGACCGCGGCGCGGCCTTTCGGTTCGGCGACGGTGTCGCCGATCCACAGGGGGTCGGAGTCAGCCTGTTGTACCGAGCGTGGCTGCATCTTCTCGCCGAGAACCTCGACGAGGCGCGCGAGGACGCCGACGCGGCGTTGCGGCTCGGTCACGAACAGGGAGTGGCGTGGCTGCAGTGGAGCGCTCGGGTGTTCGCCGCGATCGCCCGTGTGCGATGCGACCGGTCCCCAGGGCCCGGCCAGGAACTGGAGGCGGCGGTCGAGGAGTACAACCCGCGATCCGGACCCACCGTGCGCTATCTCGGCAACGCCGAGCTGGCCCGGTCTCGCGCTCGAGCAGGCGAGCACGAGCGGGCCGTCGAGCTGCTGCGAGACCTGCGTCGGAACGCAGCGGACAACGGCGGGGCCTTCTGTGAGGAGGAGCTCTTTGCCGCCGAGGTGGAGATACTGCTCGACCTCGACGACCTCGATGCCGCCCGACAGGTGTACCGCTCGGGACGCGCCCTGGTCGAGGCTCGCGGTGCACACGGGTGGGCGCTGCGACTCGGGGTCTCCTTGAGCCGACACCCGGCGACACGCTCGGATGCCGTCGCCGACCTGGCCGATTCGTTGGCCAGGGGGAACGGCACCGGATCGACGGCGCTCGAGGAGATCGCGCAGCGCATCGTCGAGGAGTGAACGACTCCACCGCGTCGCATTGGCGAAACGGCACGGCGACCGCGTCAGGTGTCCGTAGAATCGGACGCCATGACATCGTCCACTGATCACGCAGCTCTCGAAGAGGGCCTTGTCCAGCAGCTCGACTTCGACAAGGTCGCCAAGATCGGCCGGGCCGGTCACCAGGTCGTGCCCGTGGTACTCCAGGACGCCGAGTCCGGCGACGTGCTCTTCGTCGGTTACGCCAACGAGGAGGCCTACCGGCTCACCCTCGAGCGGCAGTCGGCCGTGCTCTACTCGACTTCCCGGGAGCAGATCTGGCACAAGGGAGCGACCAGCGGCGACACGCTCGAGCTCGTCGACGTGCACGTCAACTGTGAGCAGAACAGCCTGCTCTATCGGGTGCGCAAGGCCGGTACGGGCGTGTGCCACACCAAGGACGAGAGCGGCAGCACCCGTCAGACCTGCTACTACCGCACCGTGACCGACGCAGACTCCCTCGAGTTCGGCTGACCCGGTGCCCGTCCTCCCCGAGCTCGACGAGTTCCGTCGTCTCGCCGCCGACCACCGAGTCGTGCCGGTGTGGCGCGAGGTGCTCGCCGACCTGACCACACCGGTGGCGGCGTTCGCCCGCGTGGTGGGCGACGGTGACGGATTCCTCCTCGAGTCGGTGGAGGGCGGCGACCGTTGGAGTCGTTGGTCCTTCATCGGGCGGCGGCCCCACGGCACCCTCGTGTCGAGGGACGGTGGGTTGCGCGTCGAGGGCGATTTCGGGATCGACATACCCACTGACCAGGGGATACTCGTCGCGCTCGAGCTGCTTCTCGATCACTATCGGGCGCCCGAGATCGACGGACTTCCGCCGCTGCACGGCGGCCTGATCGGCTATCTCGGCTACGACGTCGTGCGCGAAGTCGAGCATCTTCCCGATGTGCCGGACGACGACCTCGGGTATCCCGATGCCGCCGTCTCGATGATCGGCGAGCTCGCCGCCTACGACCACTGGAAGCAGCGCGTGGTCCTCATCGCGAATGCTCTGATCCCCGACGGCGCCGACCCGGCCATGATCGACGCCGCCTATGCCGACGCGCTCGCCCGGCTCGACTCCTTGGCCGCCGATGGTGCGCGACCGGTCGACGAGCCGCTCGTGGAGCCGGCGGCCCCCGACGAGGAGCTCCCCGAGGTCACCTCGACCATGGGTGAGGACGTCTATTGCGCCGCCGTCGAAGCGGCTCGGGAATACATCTTCGCGGGCGACATCTTCCAGGTCGTGCTCGCCCAGCGATTCGATCTCGAGCTCGACGCCGAGGCCTTCGACCTGTACCGGGTGCTGCGCCAGGTCAACCCGAGCCCCTACATGTACTTTCTCCGCCACGGCGAGCTCGAGATCGTCGGCGGGTCACCCGAGCCGATGGTGCAGCTGCTCGACGGCCGGGTGATCTCCCGCCCGATCGCCGGCACCCGGAAGCGGGGGGCCACCGAGGAACACGACAAGCGCCTCGCCGCCGAGTTGATCGAGCATCCGAAGGAGGTCGCCGAACACGTGATGCTGGTCGACCTGGCCCGCAACGACGTGGGCCGGGTGGTCGAGTTCGGCACGTTGCAGATCGACGAGATGATGACCCTCGAGAAGTACAGCCACGTGATGCACATGACCTCGCAGGTGTCGGGCGCCCTGAAGGACGGCAAGACCCCGATCGACGTGCTCCGGGCCACCCTTCCTGCCGGCACGCTGTCCGGCGCCCCCAAGGTGCGGGCCATGGAGATCATCGACGAGCTCGAGCCCGTCAAGCGCGGGCCGTACGGCGGCGTCGTCGGCTACATCGA
>JAUIML010000078.1 GCA_030432715.1 Acidimicrobiia bacterium
AGTTCGACCAGCTCGCCATCGAGTCGCTCAAGGCGACGCTCAGCCAGTTCATGCACGGCGAGCAGGGGGCGATGATGGTCGCGGCCAAGATCGTCGAGACCGTGCCGTGGATCGACGCCAAGTACTACGCGGCCACCCAGACGATGGACGAGGCCCGCCACACCGAGGTGTTCGCCAAGTACCTCCACACGAAGCTCGGCGACGCCTACCCGATGAGCCCCTACCTCGAAGAGCAGATCCAGGTGCTCGTGGAGGACAGCCGGTGGGACATCGCGTACCTCGGCATGCAGATCATCATCGAGTCGCTGGCCCTCGCCGCCTTCGGGCAGATGCTGCGGGTGACCGAGGAGCCCCTGCTGCGCAAGCTCCTCCGCTACGTGCTGAGCGACGAGGCCCGCCACGTCGCCTTCGGCATCCTGTCGCTGGGCGAGTACTACGAGAACCTGACCGAGGCCGAGCTCAGGGACCGCCAGGAGTTCATGGCCGAGAACACGATCCGCAACCGCACGCGGTCGACCACCCCCGAGGTCTGGGAACGCATGGGCGT
Source organism: Acidimicrobiia bacterium (assembly GCA_030432715.1). Lineage (GTDB taxonomy): Bacteria > Actinomycetota > Acidimicrobiia > Acidimicrobiales > Aldehydirespiratoraceae > JAJRXC01. Next base: position 548 of record JAUIML010000078.1, read on the forward strand.
GTCGGCCGACGTGGCCCGACCCTTCCTGTTGGAGGCGGCTCAGACGCTGGACTCGTCGATGTTCACGACCTTCCAGCACGGCTTCTTCGCCAAGCTGGTGCCCAACACCCGACGCCTCGGCCTGCTCGACGCCAACGACGGCTTGCTGCGCCGCCAGTGGGGCGAGGCCGGTCTGATGGAGTACGAGTTCGCCGACTCGACCGCCGAGGACTACGAGGCCTACGACGCCGTCGCCGCCGACCGGGCCGCCACAGGCTGAGTCGGCTGATCGAGCTCAGGCCGGGGTCACTCGATAGGCCAGGCGGCTGATCGCTGCACCACAGAGTCCTCCGACTGCCGCGTTTGCCGCCCCGAGCAGCGCGACGAGCGGTCGCTCGACCAGCGAGATGTCCGCGTGGCCGACCAGCAGGAGCGACCACACCACGGCACCGGCAGCGACCACTATCCACCATCGTGTGAGGACGGCGACGACCGCGCCGAACAGGATCATCGTCGGGATCACGACTCGATTGTCCCACGGGCGACGACCCACTGCTGGCGGTGCCCCATCTCAGGCCCACCGGAAACCCGCCGATGGGATGGAGTGAAGGGTCTCGTTGCGCTCGTGGCGATCGCGGTCGCCGCCGTCCTCGGCACTGTGCTGTTCGTGCTGAGCGACGAGGCTGGCTACGAGTCGGCGCCGTCGATCACCCTCGCCGAGCCGCTGCCGGCGGGAGCAGTCGTCGCGACCGTGCGCGGACTCGATGATGCAGCGCTCCGCGTCTCACCCGGGACGATCATCGAGTTGACGTATGCCGGGGCGGCGGCCGATGGCCATCCTCCGTGTGCAACCCTCCAGGAAGCCGTCGACGGACGCTGGGTGACGACGCATTGGCTCGGATCGGCTTACGGCGAGGCACCCGGGGCTCGCTGGGGAGGCGCAACATGGGACCTGGCTGTCGATCAGTCGGTGATCACGATCGTGTGTCCGCTCATGGACATGATCGGCGTCGGGCCGGAACGGTTCCGGCTGCCGCTGACCGCGCCGGAGGGCCGGGCCCGTCTGTGTCGCGGTGACGACGTCTGCGTCGAGCTCGACTATTCAGCTTGATCTGACTGTCACAGGGGTGGCGTAGTATCGAACGCATGTTCGGCAGTGAGGTGGGTTTCGATGCGGATGCGGCAGCCGCTGAGATCGCGCGGCTCGAGCGGGAGGCGCGGCGGTTGGATGCGCAGCGGATCGCCTTGTTGGACCGCATCGACCGGTCCGGGGTGTTCCTGACCGACGCCCATTTCTCGGCTCGACTGATGATGCGCCTGCATGCCCAGCTGTCGGGCCCTGAGGCGTCACAGCGCGATCGGGTGATGAAGTGTCTGCGGGAACTGCCGGCGGTGGCCGAGTGTTACGGCGAGGGGCTGGTCGGCACCGACCAGGTGCGTCGGATCGCCGCCGTGTGGGCCAACCCGCGGGTGCGTGACTATGTGGCGGTATGTGAAGACGAGTTCCTGCTCGCCGCCCGGGAGATGGAGTTCGTCGAGTTCGACGCGTTCTGTGTCGAGTGGACCAACCGGGTCGACCAGGACGGCGCCGAAGCCAAGGCCAACCGGCGCTGGCAGCGCCGTTCCATCGAATCGGTCCAGGACTTCAACGGCTTCTGGGACCTCCGGGGCCGCATGATGAGCGTCGACGGCACCCAGTTCACCGAGACCCTCGACCGCCTGGTCGACGCGTTGCGTCTCGCCGACATCGAAACCGCACACGCCGAACACGGCGACACCTGGCGCCAACACTTGCCGCGCACCACTCCCCAGCTCCGCTACGACGCGTTCATGGAACTCGTCCGCCGCGGCGCCGCCGTCGGCCCCGACGGCCAGCCTCTCGACACCTGCACCGATCTCGTGATCGACGAACGGACCTACGAGCACCACGCCGCCCGCCTGGTCGGCGCCGAACCAGCCCCGATCGACCCGACCGATCGCAACCGGTTCTCCCGCACCATCGACGGCCGCTACGTCAACCCCGCCGAGATCGTGGCGCGGTCATTGGTCGACCACGTGCGTCGCGTCGTCGTCGACGCGGCAGGTGTCGTCATCGACCTCGGACGCCGCTCGCGGCTCTTCACCGGCAACGCCCGCGATGCGGCCCTGCTCACCGAAGTGCGCTGCTACTGGACCGGATGCTGGATTCCGGCCTCGAAATGCCAGATCGACCACCTGACGCCCTGGCGTCGAGACGGGAGAACCAACCCCGGAAACGGGGCACCCGGCTGCGGGAAACACAACCGCACCAAAGAACAGGGATTCCACGCCTGGCGCACTCCCAGCGGGGAGTGGCGCCTACGTCGCCCGGATGGAAGCCCGGTGCCCGATCATCTCACCCACTGGCCCAACGCCGCCTGAAACACCGGCGACCACCTGTACCGACGCGCGACCATGGCGGATGGCCGACGACTGCATCTTCTGCGCGATCGTGGCCGGGGAAGCGCCGGCGAGCATCGTGCACGAGTCGGATCGCGTCCTCGCCTTCATGGACATCAACCCGGTCACGCTCGGCCATCTGCTGGTGATCCCGAAGGCGCACTCGGCCGACCTCGCCGACGTCGATCGGGCCGACGCGGGCGAGATGATGCGGATGGCACAGCAGCTCACGGCGTCGCTGCGCCACGGCGGGCTGGAGCCGGCGGGGGTCAACCTCTTCTACGCCGATGGCGAAGCCGCCGGCCAGGAAGTGTTCCACGCCCACCTGCACGTGATCCCGCGCTACCCCGACGACGGCTTCGGGCTCACGATCCGACGCGTCCCTGCGCCCTCGCGAGCCGAGCTCGACCGGTTGGCCGGGTTGATCACCGCGGTTCGATGACACTCCGCCGGCCTCACCCGAACGCCGAGTCGGCGAGCGCGGCGAGGCGGTCGAGGTCGACCACGACATCGCCGATCCACGACGCAGCCGCGGTTCCGAGCGCGCCATCGGGAGCAAAGCCCACCGCCGCGTCGAACAGTTCCACCTGTTCCGGACTCGCGATCTTCCATCCGGAGGGCCAGGCGCTCCCGCCGTCGAATGCCGCGGGGATGAGCAGCACGTCAGCGGCAAGCGACTCCCGATCTATTCTGACGAACGTCGAGTCGGGCAGTCCTCCGTCGCCGACCCTGCCGGCGAGGATCGCTTCATCGGTCACCAACAACCAAGACGGCACCGCGCCGGGCATCGGGTAGGCCTGAACGATCCGGCCGGCGCCGTCGAGCAGGAGAATCTCGCCGTACTCAACGGGATAGACGTGGTCGAACGGATACTCACCGGTTGGGTCCCCGAGCACCTCGCCGGGCGCAACGGCAGTCTGATCGTCAGGGATCCGCGACAGCACCCAGGTGCCCTCCGATGCCGGGGCTTCGACCAGGGCGACGATCCGGTCGGAGTTGGAGAGCGTCGCCAACTCGCCCACCACACCGTCGCGGTCGGCGTCGGCCGAACTCTGGCTCGGCTCTACCAGCTCGACGGTGTCAAGCACCAGCACCGGCGCGTCGGAGACGCCGCCGACACACGCCTCGATCGCCTCGCCGGCGGCGAGACCGATCTCGTAGCGGACGAGGGAGGCAGCGAGCACCACCCCGCGGAAGTCGAGCACCGAACCGTCGACCGCCGGCAGACCGGGGCCGAACGACACGACGCCGTCGTCGTGCTCGGCACCCGGTGGCCACACGATCGCCGTGCGACCACCGCCGACGAACCAGGAACAGTCGCCGTCGATCGACAACTCGTCTGCTCCGTCGGCTTCGTCCCCGTAGGCGGCGAACTGGGCGTCGACGAAGCTCCGCTGACCCGAGCGGCGCACGACCGGACCGTCGACGAGCACCGGAGGGTCGGCGACGAGATCGAGCAGCTGGTTGATCGACGGTTCGACGGGCCATCCGTCGCGGGTCGGCACGAGCTTGGCCGGGTAGGCGACCGCGTCGTCGTCGCACGAGAACCAGAGACCTTCCAGCGCGACTTCGAGGCCGCCGATCGCGGCGTCGTTGTCGTAGAGCACGGCGAGCGCACGGACACCGACGATCGCGTCGGTGTCGAGGTCGGGGGAAGCGAAGAACTCGTACCCGACACGGATGACACCGCCGAGTCCACCGTCGGGCGCGAGATCGGAGAGCTCGATCCAGGCCTGGCCTTCGTCGACGCCGACCCCTGAGACCCGACCGACCACGACATGATCGGCCCACGCGGCGAGCTCGGCCGGCGACGCGGAGCCCTGATAGTCGTACTCAACGTTGCTCGAGCCCGCCATCGCCGCGGCGGCCACCTGAGGATCGGGGCAGTCGGCGAACCCGACCGGCTCGGGAACCTCGTACACGTAGCTGAGGGCGGCCCCCTTGTAGGTCGCCGTCGCCCGCCAGCAGCCCGGCGTGGATGGCTCGATGCCGGCGATCATGAACCAGCCGTCGGCGGCGGTGTTGGCGTTGGTGCCCTCAGGGCCGAGATCGACGGCCATTCCGGGCGCGTCGAGCCGTTCGTAGACCACCGCGATCTCAGGCACCGGCTCGCTGCCCCCATCCCGGAAGTTCGCGCTCCACCACACGCTCTTGCGGGGCACGTAGCCGTCGGTGTCGAGCACCGTCCACAGATCGGCATCGCCGAACCAGACCCCGCCGGAAATCGACGGCTCCGGGGCCCATGGTTCGGGCGGGACGAACGGCTCGGCCGGAGGTTGGGTGACCGGGCAGTCGGACGCCGGGGATGTGGTGACCGTCGGTGCGATGGTGGTGGACGAGTCCTTGTCGTCGCCCGCGACGACTTCTCCGTCATCGCCGCGGGTCAGCGCCCAGCCGAGCGATCCCGCCAACACGGCGACGGCGGCTGCGGCCGCCAACCATCGGTGGCGGGACGGCACGAACCCCGAACCACGGCCCGGCCAGTTGTCGGGCGCGTCGATCGAGTCGAGCACCTCGAAGCGCTTCGCGAGCGCCTCGTCGAACGCGTCGTCGGGCAGATCAGACTCGGTCATGGCGTCTCCAGGGAAGCTCGCAACGTCTCGTGGGCACGATGGAGCTGGACCCGCACGGTCCCGGCCGAGGTGCCGAGCAGCTCCGCGATCTCCGGGCCGGCGAACCCGCCGACGTAGCGGAGGACGACGCAGGCTCGCTGCTGACGGCTCAACCCGTCGAGCATCGACAGGAGGTCGACGACTGACCAGTCGGTGACGTCAACGACCTCGGTCGCGGCGACGGGCCGGGTGCGCTGGTCCATGAGACCGTTCGCGATCCGGTAGGCGCTTCGCCACACCCAGGCCGCGGGATCGCGAACCTCGTCGCCGCGGCCGATGAGCTGGGTGAACGCCTCCGACTCCGCGTCACTCGCCAGATCGGCGTCGCCGGTGTACGCCAGCAGCGAACGCCAGAGGCGTTCGTGTTCGGCGCGGTACACGCGCTCGACCCGGTCGGCGGTCACAGCTTCCATCTTCCCGTACAGGGGCGGCAACGAGCGGAAGTGTTAACAGACGGCTCGGAAACCTAGATTCGCCCCGTGGCGTTCCAGGCAAACATCTCCGAGGTTTTCGAGCGGATCGCGGCGCGGATCCCCGACCGGGAGGCGGTGATCACCCCCGCCCGGCGGCTCACGTTCGCCGAGGTCGACGATCGAGCGAACCGACTGGCCAATGCCCTCATCGACGCGGGCATCGGCTGTCACACCGAGCGATCGGAACTCGAGCCGTGGGAATCGGGGCAGGACCATGTCGCCCTCTACCTCCACAACGGGCCCGAGTACCTCGAGGGGATGCTCGCCGCCTGGAAGGCACGCGGGGTCTCGCTCAACGTCAACTACCGCTACGTGGCGGAGGAACTGATCGGCCTGCTGACCGATGCCGACGCGAAGGCGATCGTGTACCACGCCTGCTTCGCGCCGGTGATCGCCGAGATCCGACCGCACCTCCCGTCGCTGGCCACCCTGATCCAGGTGGCCGACACGAGCGGCGAGCCGCTGCTGGAGGACGCGGTCGACTACGAGACGCTGCTCGCCGAGTCGTCGCCGGAGCGACCCGACCTCGAGCGCTCACCCGACGATCTCTACATGGTCTACACCGGCGGCACGACCGGTCTGCCGAAGGGCGTGCTGTGGCGCCAGGCCGACATCTGGGTCGGCGCGATGGGCGGCGCCGACCCTCGCAACGGCGAGGAGTTCGACAGCTACGAGGCCGTGGCCGAATCGGCCGCCGAGGAGCGGGTGTTCCCGTATCTGATCGCCGCGCCGCTGATGCACGGCGGCGGCCAGTGGCTGGCTTGGCTCGGGTGGATGGGCGGCGACCCTGTGGTGTTCGGCCATGTCGTCGACCGGTTGGACCCGGCCGACATCCTCTCGACGATCGAACGGGAACGCTGCTCGTTCATGATCGTCATCGGCAACGCCTTCGGGCGGCCCATCCTCGACGAGCTCGATCGCGCCGTCGCCGCCGGCACGCCCTACGACTTCTCGCCGCTGAAGGTGTTGGCCACCGGGGCCGCAGCGATGACCACCGGCGTGAAGGAGGAGTTCCTCGCCCACCGACCGGGGCTGCGCATCATCGACTCGATGGGCGCGTCGGAGTCGGGCACGCAGGGCCGCAACGTCAGTACCGACGACGGCGAGGTGGAGGCGGGGGTGTTCGAGCCCGCCCCCGGCACCTGCCTCATCTCCGACGACATGACCCACCGGATCGAACCGGAGCCCGGCGCCGGCGGGTGGCTCGCCCGGAGCGGGAGGATCCCCCTCGGGTATCTCGGCGATCCCGACAAGACCAATCGCACGTTCCCCGTCATCGACGGTGTGCGCTACTCCGTGCCGGGCGACCGGGCGGAGTGGTTGGCCGACGGACGACTCAAGCTGCTGGGGCGCGACTCGGTGTGCATCAACACCGGCGGCGAGAAGGTGTTCGTCGAGGAGGTCGAAGCCGTGCTCCATGCCCACCCGGCGGTGAAGGACGCCGTCGTGGTCGGCCGGCCCAACGAGCGGTGGGGCAACGAGGTGTGCGCCGTGGTGTCCACGTCGAGTCCGGTCAGTCGCGAGGAACTGATCGAGCACTGCGACGGGCACCTCGCGCGCTACAAGCTTCCCCGTACAGTGATCGCCGTGCCGGAAGTGGTTCGAGGACCCAACGGCAAAGCCGACTATCGATGGGCCGCCCAGATCGCGGCTGCGGAGGAGACAGAGACACCATGAGCGAACTGCGATTCGACGAACGGGTGGCGATCATCACCGGTGCCGGCAACGGACTCGGCAAGGCCCACGCCCTCGAACTGGCGCGGCGCGGGGCGATGGTCGTGGTCAACGATCTCGGCGGCGCGGTCGACGGGGCCGGCAACGACAGCACCGCGGCCCAGGTCGTCGTCGACGAGATCGTCGCCGCCGGCGGCATCGCCGTCGCCAACACCAGTTCGGTCACCGATCCCGCCGCCGCGAAGGCGATGGTCGACCAGGCGATCGACGAATTCGGTCGTCTCGACATCGTGGTCAACAACGCGGGCATCCTGCGCGACAAGGCCTTCCACAACTCGACGCTCGAGAACTGGCAGGCCGTGATCGACGTCCACCTCACCGGGGCATACAACGTCACCCTGCCCGCCTTCCAGCACATGCGCGAACAGGGCTACGGCCGCATCGTGATGACCTCGTCGCCGGCCGGCCTCTACGGCAACTTCGGCCAGACCAACTACTCCTCCGCCAAGATGGGCCTCGTCGGCTTCGCCCGGGCCATCAAGCAGGAGGGAGGCCGCAAGGGCATCCTCGCCAACGTCATCGCACCGACGGCCGACACCCGCATGACCGAGGGCCTGCTCGGCACGCTGGCCGACGACTCGAAGCCCGAACACATCACTGCGGTGGTCGGCTACCTCTGCCACGAGAGCTGCGACCTCAACGGTGAGATCCTCGCCTGCGCGGCGGGCCGGGTCGCCCGCGCCTTCGTCGGCGTGACCCCCGGCATCTTCGACCGCAATCTGTCGATCGACACGGTGGCCGACAACATCGCCGAGATCATGAACGAAGAGGGCTACACCGTGCCCGAGGGCGTGGGCGACGAGATGAAGCTGATCCTCGCCGGGCTCAAGGCCAACCCGGCCTAACGGCCTTTCACATCCGGCCTAACGGCCTTTCACACCCGGCCTAACGGCCGATCCACTCGGGGTCGCGCTTCTCCAGAAAGGCCGCGACACCCTCCTTCATGTCGTCCGACGCCATCACCGCGGCCACGCCGCGGGCGGTCGCCGACCACCCGGCGTCGTCGGTGCCGGCCAGCACCGCGTCGACGGCCTGCAGGGTCTGTTGCACCGAGACCGGCGCGTTGGCCGCCACCTGCTCGGCCAGCGCAACCGCCTCTTCGAGGGCGGATCCCTTCGGCACCACACGGTTCACGAATCCGATCTCGGCCGCCCGGGCCGCCGAGATCTCCGCGCCCGTCAGCAACAACTCCTTCGCGACGTTGGGAGGCACCAACCGGGCGGTGCGGAACAGGGCACCGCTGTTGGCGATCACACCACGTTTGACCTCCGGCAACGCGAAACGGGCGTCGACGGCGGCGACCACCATGTCGCTCGCCATGCACAACTCGAACCCACCCCCGAAGGCGAGCCCCTCGACGGCGGCGATGAGCGGCTTGGTCCGCCGGCGACGGATCAGGCCGTATTCGCCACCCCGCTCGGTCGGGCGACCCGGGCCGTCCCTGAGATCGGTCCCCGCGCAGAACAGCTCGGGCCCGCCGGTCAACACCGCCACCCACTGGTCCGGATCGTCCTCGAAATCGTTGAAGGCGGCATCGAGCCCCGCGGTGACGTCGGCGTTCACGGCATTGCGCTTCGCCTCGCGGGTGATGGTCACGATCGTGACCCGGCCTCGAGCCGAGACATCCACGACGTCCACGGGCCACCTCCTGAACATGACGGCACTGTTAGTTCTGATGCATGCTGGCACGATGACCGCCGCCACGGCGCCACCCCTCCCCGACCTGGCCCGACTCCGCCGGACGCGGCTCGACCGCCTCCAGTCCGAGATGCGCCGACAAGAGGTCGACGTCGCCGTGCTCCTCCACCCGCCCCACATCACCTACGCGACCGGTTTCGTGCCCGAGGCCGTGGACGCGAGCCAACTCCTCTACCACCGTCCCGTCGCGATCGTGCCCGCCGAGGGGGCTCCCCGCCTTCACGTCCACGAGCCCACCGGCGAGCCCAACGACCTCGACGCGATCATCGGCTCGGCCCTGTGGCCCGAGCTCGACGAAGGCGTCGACGCCCTCGTCGGTGCGATCCACGCAGCCGTCGGCGACCTCGACGGGCGCCGGGTGGCCGTCGACGCCATCACCGGCGCGATGGCACGGGCCGACGTCTTCGCCGGGGCCGAACTCCACGATGCGACCCGCATCCTCGGTCCGGCCCGGCTGTGCAAGACCGAGGACGAGATCGCGTGCATCGAGCACGCCCAGATCATCAACGAACGGGCGATGGAGGTCGCCCGCCGTCGCTGCGTGTCCGGCGCACGACGATCGGAGGTGGCGGGCGCGTTCCTCGCGGAACTCCGCAGGCTGGGTGCCCACCACAACGAAATCGACCCGATCTTCCAGGTGATGCCGCGTCGACTCGCCGATGCCGTCACCACCGACAAGGGCGCCGTCGCGTTCCCCACCGGCATCGAGGATCCGGTCTTCGCCGAGGGCGACCTCGTGTGGGTCGACGCCGGCCACGGCTACGAGGGCTACGCATCCGACTTCGGACGCACGTGGATCGTCGGACGAGACCCCGATGACGCGGAGCAGCAGGCCTTCCTCGAATGGCTGCACGTCATGGACGAAACCGTCGCGGCCGTACGGCCCGGCGCGACCCTGGGCGACGTCGGCCGGGCCGCGATCGCGGCCAACGGCGGCGACCCCCCGTGGCTGCCGCACTTCTATGTCGCCCATGCGGTCGGCCTCGACAGCGCCGAGATGCCGATGGTCGGGTCCGATCTGGGCGAGGAGTTCGACGACGGCTTCGTGCTGGCCGAAGGGATGATCCTGGTCCTCGAGCCCGTGATCTGGCACGACGGCGTGGCGAGCTACCGGGCCGAGGAGATCGTCGTCGTCACCGACGACGGGTGCCGGATGCTCACCGGCCACCCCGGCTACGCGCCCTACGAGCGCCCCGCCGCGACCGGCACGACCCCGTGAACAGCCCCACCCTGCTCCAGGCTCGCCGCGATCGGGTCCTGTCGGCCATGGCCGACGCCGACCTCGACGTCCTCGTCCTGGGCCGCCAGGACGACGCCAACTTCGCGTCCGGCATGCACCGACTCTGGACGGCCGGCACCCGACCGTTCGGTGCCGGGTGCATCGTCGTCCGCTCGACCGGCCGGACCCACGTGCTGTCGAGTTGGGACGCGGGGCTTCCGGCGACCATGTCGCCCGACGACCTCTACCCGTCCACCTGGAACCCGCGGGTCATGGCGGGTCACATGTCGTCGGTCCCGGGGCTCGCCGAGGCCCGACGCATCGGGGTCGACGAGGTGTCCCCGTCATTCGCCCGTGCCGCCGCTCGCATCGCCCCCGATGCCGAGGTCGTGGCAGCTGACGACGTCATGGCTCGGGCCCGGCGCCACAAGTCGCCCGAGGAGATCGAGCTGATCCGCCGCGCCTGTGCGGTGGCCTGGGCCGGCATCGACGCCTACCTCGACGAGCCCGGCATCGGCGTGGCCGGAGTGGTCGAGGCGATCGCCGCGGCCGGAGTCACCATCCCGTCCTCCGCGCCGTTGATCCGGCCCCTCCCCGACCACCACCACCTCGACATCGGCGTGATGGTCGACGGCTACGAAGGCGGCGTCGGCGACGGCTTCGTCAAGGGCACCCGCCTCGACCGACACGACCTGTGGAAGGCGTGTGCGCCCGGCGCGACCCACGCCGACCTGGCCGGCGCCGCCGTGGGCGACTGGCTCGTGCGCGGACTCGGCATGGGCTACGAACGGCCGGTCCTGTCCGGCGCGATCGGCCACCACGAGACGCTCGAGGCCGGCATGGTGCTCAGCGTCCGCGACGGCGAACAGCGCGACGTCGTCGCCGTCACCGACGCCGGGCCACAACGACTGTCCACCCACCCGTGACCGCGGCGAGAGAGGAAACCACTGATGTCCGAACCCGAATCCGAGTCAGCCGAGGCCGCCCGCACCGAGGGGCTCATCGATCCCGTGGCCCTGGGCGCCTGGATGGATGCCGAGGGGCTCCCCGGCGAAGGTGAACCCCTCTCCTCACGATTCATCTCCGGCGGCGCGTCGAACGAGATCTTCGAGATCCGGCGCGGCGACCATCGCTGGGCCCTGCGCCGCCCGCCGAGGGTCGTGCCCAAGGGCCGCAACGAGACCATGCTGCGCGAGTACCGCATCATCGAAGCGCTGACCGACACTCCCGTCCCCCACTGCCGGGCCTGGGGCTCGTGTGAGGACACCTCGATCCTGGGCAGCACCTTCTATCTGATGGAGTTCATCGACGGCTGGTCGCCGATCAGCGAGCCGGAGTGGCCCGAACCGTTCCTCTCCGATCTCGATGCCCGACCCGGCCTCGCCTACGAGCTCGTCGACGCGATCGCCGAGCTGTCGAAGGTCGACTGGAAGGCCCGTGGGCTCGAAGGGCTCGGCCGCCCCGACGGGTTCCACGACCGCCAGGTCGATCGTTGGATGGCGCACCTCGATGCGTTCTCGTTCCGCGAGCTGCCCGGCCTCGACGAGGCCGCCGCGTGGCTGCGCGACCGGCGGCCCCGCAGCTACGTACCGGGGATCATGCACGGCGACTACCAGTTCGCCAACGTGATGTTCCACCACGGCGGCCCCGCTCGCATGGCGGCCATCGTCGACTGGGAGATGGGCACGGTCGGCGATCCGCTGCTCGACCTCGCGTGGGTGGTCATGGGCTGGCCCGACGAAGGCGAGGACCGCTCGGGTTCGGGGTATGTCGACTACGAGGGCATGCCGAACCGCGCCGACCTGTTGGAGCGCTACGCAACGGTTTCTGGTCGGGACGTCGACGAGATCGACTACTACGTCATCCTCGCCCGCTTCAAGATGGCGATCGTGCTCGAGGGCGGTTACGCCCGCTACGTCCAGGGCGGGGCCGACAACCCCAAGATGGCGAGCTTCGGCGACGTCGTGCTGTCCATGGCGAGCAAGGCCGCCGAGCTGGCCGCATCCACGAACCTCCCCTGACCGCCCGCCACGCTGACTTCATGCTTCTCGATGGCAAGATCGCCCTGATCACCGGCGCCGGGGCCGGGATCGGCGCCGCCGTCGCCCGGCGTTTCGCGGCGGAGGGGGCGCTGCTGTGGCTCAACGACCGCGACGACGAAGCCCTCGCCAACCTGGTCGAGGAGACCGGCGGCACCGGCATGGCGGGCGATGCGTCCGACGCCGCGTTCGTCGAGACGTGGGTCACCGAGGCCGTCCGCAGTCACGGACGGATCGACGTGCTCTACAACAACGTCGGCGTGTCGAGGAGCGGGCTCATCGGCGAACTCGATGACGACGACTGGCACTTCCAGCAACGGCTGACGCTCGACACCTGCTTCTTCGCCACCCGCGCGGTCATCCCCCACATGGTGGCCGGAGGCGGCGGGAGCATCGTCTCGATGTCGTCCGGGGCCGGCATCGGTGGCCAGTACGGCCTCGGCGGCTACGCAGCGGCGAAAGCCGGAGTCATCTCGTTGATGGAGACCGTCGCCACGGAATACGGCGACCAGGGAATCCGGGCCAACTCGGTGACCCCCGGGCCGACCGCGACCGCGCCCCTGCTCGCCCATCTCGACCAGCAGCAAGGAGGCGTCGCCGCCCACACGGCCGACCTCGACCTCGCCCGCCTCACCGAGCCGGAGGAGGTCGCGGCGATCGTCGTATGGCTGGCATCCGACGAGTCGTCGAGCATCACCGGCCACTGCCTCCGGTCCAACTCCCGGTCGGCCAGTCGGCGCCCGCCCCGCGCGAGCGCCTGAACGGACCCGGCTCAGGCCCGCAGGATCCCTCCGCCGTCGACCCCGATCGTCTGGCCGGTGACATAGCGGCTGCCGTCCGAGAGCAGAAAGGCCACGACCGGCGCGATGTCGCGCTCGGGGTCGCCGTCGCGCCCGATCGGGTGGTTGTCGTACATCGCCGCGAACGCGGCTGCGCGCTCGGGGCTCGAGTCGGGTTCCATCCGGTGCGCGGCCGAGGCGGGCAGCACACAGTTGACGGTGATGCCGTCGCGACCCCACTCGTTGGCCGCCGTCCGGGTGAGCGAGCGGATGGCCTCGTTCGAGGCGGCATAGGGGCCGTAGCCGGGAGCTCCCGTGAGCCCCATCGACGTACCCATGGTCACGATCCGACCCCAGCCCTGGGCCCGCATCCGGGGCACGACCGCCTGCATCGACCACAGGGTGCCCTTCGGGCCCGTGTCGAAGAGCACGTCCATGTCGGCCGCGTCGACCTCCGTGAGCGGCATCACCGGACGGAAGCTCTGGGCGTTGGCCACCAGCCCGTCGATCCGGCCCCACCGCTCGCCCGCCTCGGCCGCGAGGGCGACCATCGCCTCACGGTCGGCCACGTCGACCGCCCGGGCCAGATGCTCGATGCCGAGCTCGGCGAGCTCGGCGGCCGCTGCTGCGACCCCGGCCTCCCTGCGGCCGGTGACCACGAGGCGGGCGCCGCGCCCGCCAAGGTGGCGGGCCAGGCCGAGACCGATCCCGCGGGTCGCGCCGGTGATCACGACCACACGGTCGCGCAGGTCGTGCACGAGCTCGGTCAGGAGAAGGTCGGAAGCTCGATGACGCCGTCGCCGTTGGTGAGTCCGGCCCGATAGGCGTCGAGCCAGACGATCATCACCGCTTCCGCCACCAGCCCGGTGCGGGCAGCGTCGACATCGTCCTCGGCGACCGCTCGGACATTGATCAGGGCGGCGGCCTGCACCGTCTCGAGGAACGACGAGCTGACATCGAGGAGCTGGTCGTAGCTCTCCTGCGAGAACCCCTGGACCGAGAGACCACCACTCCAGACACCGACGCCCCGAGGGATGGCCGCATCCTGCACCGGGAGCAGTTCGGCCACGAGCGCCGGGTCGGGGGGATCGTCGCTGTTGAGCAGCGCCTGGAACCCACCGAGCTCTTCGAGCACCGCGAGCTTCGGGGTGGCGTAGACGCAGTCGAACAGGCCGCCGCAGTTCACCTGGAACTGGGGTGACGCCTCCACGCCCTCCGGCGGTGACGCCAGGATCTCCTCGAGATAGCCACGGTTGTACCCGAAGTTGTCGGTCAACCCTTGAATCGGATCGCCGCCCTCTTCCGTCGGCGGGCGGTCGAAGAGCGCCGCACGAGCCGCCGCCAGGATCTCGGCGTCGTCGCCGTCGAGCGCCGCCAGGCGATCGGCCGCTCGGTCGATCGTGGCCTCGAACGAGTCCTCGGTCGGAGGCGTGGAGAACCCGACGAGGAGCGCATCCGGCTGAGCGTCGGCGATCTCACCGCGCAGCCACCGGCCGCCGAAGTAGCCCGACATCCACATCATCCACATGAGTTCCTGGCGCCGTTCCGGCGTCGTGCCCTCGAACACCTCGTCGAACACCCTGACGGCCAGGTCACCGAAGAGGAAGCGCGCGAGG
>JAUIML010000079.1 GCA_030432715.1 Acidimicrobiia bacterium
ACCGACGACGCTGGCCAGCAGCACGAAGACGATCCCGAAGGATCGGACGAACGCGCCGAGCAGCTGGCGCCGACGGGCCCACGCGGTGCGGACGGCGTCGAGGGCGACGGTCGGCCCCCGATCGGGGCGGCGGAGGTACTCGGCGACGATCCCGTTGACGGCCACGAACGCAGCGACGTTGGGGAAACTGCCCACGAACACCGCGAGGACGACGCTGGTCCCGCTCGCGTTGCCGGCGAGCGCCGCAATCGACGACACGGCGGGGATGAGCTGGACGAGTGCACTCAACACCCCGGTCATGAGAAGCGCGGGAAGGTAGATCGTGCCGATGAGCAGGAAGACGAGCGGAGTGCGCCGGTACTCGTTTGCTGCGGCACGTACGAGCTGGCCGGCCCGGCGTCGACGCACGATCGGCTCGACAGGAACTCGCTGCCAGTCGGTGCGCCCGACCAGGAACCGGATGAGCAACACCAGCAACGCAACGGCGATCAGTACCTGCACCGGCGAGGTCGTGAAGCTGACCAGCGCTCCCGAGCCGACTTCGACGGCTCCACAGAACGTGCTGATGACCGATGCTGCCGCGCTGTTGCCGGCCGGTATCACCACGCTGGAGCCACGTAGGTCGTCGAACCACGGCGCGGGTTCGAGCCAGCGCTCCTTTGCCGCTGGTCCGGTCGGGCCGTTGAAGGCCCCGCTCTGGCGTTCACCCCAGCGGCCCTCGTAGGCGAGCCAGGCAAGTGGGTCGGTGGGGTCGTCGACCCGACTCGGCAGCAGGACCACCTCGGGATCGAGCCGAACCGAGGGCCCGGTCGTGTCATCGCATCCGAAGCCCTCGCTGGCGGATCGGCCGAGGTAGAACGCCGACCCGAAGTAGCTGGCGTGGGAGCGGGCCGACGAGTACACGACGGGCCGATCGCCCTCCCGTGAGAGCTTGCCGTCGTCCCAGGCAGCCCGTTCGCCGCCCTCGTGTTGGGCATAGCCGACCTCGACCGGCTCGGACTGGAGCGCTTCGCGAATCGACGACGCCTCGAACCGGAGGGTGATGCCTTCCCAGTCGCTCTCGTGGGTGTTGTTCCAGTCGTTGTAATACCAATAGAACCAGTACTGCAGATAGACCGCATCGGGTTCGTCGGGCTGCTGCACCACGTGGGCGTAGACCGTCGCCGGCTCGCCTTCGGTGTACTTGAGGAAGTCGCGCTCGTAGATGCACCCGGGCCGCAACGAATCGCCGGGGAAGTCGAGGTAGAACCCTTCGCCCAACCCGAACACGTCGGCCGCCGTGGGCGCCCGCATCACGACCGGATCGTCCCGACTCACCTGGCGGAGCGCGATCTCGGGATTGTCGAACAAGACGTCGACTGCCATCGGCCGGAAGGGTTCGCCGTCCGCATCGCAGGCGTCCTGCTGTTCCTTGACCATGATCACCGGCCCGAAACGTTCGGCCAGTTGGCGCGCCGCATCGGCGTCTGTCGCGGTCGTGGTTTCTTCGGCGGCCGCGCCACCGACGCCACCTGCGAGCACGAGCGCGAGCACGAGCACGATCGTCGACATTGCTGCGCCGGCTCCCGCAACGCTGCGCAGCGTCCGACTCGTCTCGAGGTTCGCCGCGTTCCGGGTCACGAACCGCACACTACTGATCCAGCCGCGTGGCACCATCTCGAGCCGAGCCCTTCCCCTCGGCGCGTCGGCTCACCTCGAAGGGAACTCCGCCTCGGGGCCGGTTGACGACCTTGCCGACCGTAGAGCTCAGCATCTCCCCGCCGTCCACCGCAACGCCTGACCCCGGCAGCCGGTCGTTCACCGGCGAGGTGGCGATGGGGCGTGTTGGTCGTCGTGGGTGTGGGCGCGATGGCCGTCGCGGTCGAAGATCATGATGACCTCGGCATCGTCGTCGATGGCGGTGATGGCATGGGGGGTCATCGTGGTGAACTGGGCCGCTTCGCCTCGTTCGACGACGATGTCGCGGTCGCCGAGCGAGAGGCGGATGCGTCCCTCGAGGACGAAGAACCAATCGTGGCCTGGGTGGACCCGCTGCTGCGGTCGGCGAGAGCTCGGCCGGATCCGTTGCTTGAGGGCGATGGTCGAGCCGGTGGGCCGGCTCAGCATCCACGTCGTTCGTTCGCCGGACTGACTCGGTTGCGGCCGGATGACGACATCGTCGTCATTGCTGAGGTCGAGGAGGGAGTCGAGGTCGATCTGGAGCGCCGCAGCCAGAGGGATGAGTACGTCGAGGCTGATCGTCCGTTTGCCGGTCTCGACACGGCTGATCGTCGATGCGCTGAGGTTGGTGCGTTCGGCGAGGACGTCGAGTGAGAGCCCCATCGAGGTACGAAGGCTGCGCAATCTGGACCGAACGAGGTGCTCGATACTCGCGAGGTCGGCGGTCATCGCCGCAGTCCCGTCACGTCGATCTTGCGAAAACTGCAAGCTGGTATGCGTTCCATGGACCAGACCGTACCGTCCGTGACATGAGTGATCACCACCCTCGGGCCATCGAGCGCCACTGCGACGTCGTCGTCATCGGCGGTTCCGCCGCGGGACTGGCCGCCGCGTTGCAGCTGGGACGACAGCGCAGATCGGTGATCGTGGTCGACGCCGGGGAGCCCCGGAACGCGCCGGCTGCGGTCATGCACAGCTTTCTGGGCCGCGATGGGACCCCACCATCCGAGCTCACCGACATCGGACGCGAAGAGGTGCGCAGCTACGGCGGCGAGGTGCTCGACGGACGCGTGGTCGAGGTCGCCCGCCACGGCGAGGGCTTCCGGGCCGAACTCGTCGGTGGACACGCGGTGGTGGCGCGCCGGGTGTTGGTGGCGACCGGGCTGGTGGATGTGCTGCCCGACATCGAAGGAGTGGCCGCGCACTGGGGGCGGGGCGTGATCCACTGCCCCTTCTGCCACGGCTACGAGGTCCGCGACCGACGCATCGTGCAGATCGTCACCCATCCGATGGCGCTCCATCAAGCCGCGCTCTTCCGCCAACTCACCGACGCCTTGACCGTTGTCGTGCACGACGACGAGGGAGTCGATCCGGATGGACTCGACGCACTGGAGTCGGCAGGGGTGGCGGTCCGGCGGGAGCGAGTGTCGAGTCTGGTCGCGCAGTCCGACGGCGCGGGCCTCGGGGTCGAGTTCGAGTCGGGCGCGGTCCTGGAGGCCGATGCCGTGGTGGTCGGCCCTCGGTTCGACGTGGTGATGGCACCCTTCACGCCGCTCGGGCTCGGACGGGCGTCCCATCCGACGGGACTGGGCGAAACCATCGAGGTCGACGAGACGGGCGCGACATCGGTCCCCGGGGTGTGGGCTGCCGGGAACGTGACCGACCCCAGCCAGCAAGTCCTCCAGGCCGCCGCCGACGGGAGCCGGGTCGGCGGCATGATCGCCGTCAGCCTCGCCCACGACGACCTGAGCTCCGGCCGGCGACAGTCGTCGAACCAGGCCGACTGGGACCATCGCTACGCCGGGGACAGGATCTGGAGCGGCAACCCCAACGGAGCACTCGTCGCCGAACTCGACACCGCCGCGCCCGGGACAGCACTCGACGTCGGAGCCGGCGAAGGTGGTGACGCGGTCTGGCTGGCAGAACGAGGCTGGGCCGTCACCGCGTCCGACATCTCCACCACCGCACTCGCGGTCGTCAGCGCCGAAGCCGAACGCCGGCGGCTCGGCGTGGAGTGTCTCCACGCCGACGCCAACGCACTCGACCCCTTCGGTGGGCGTGAGTTCGATCTCGTGACTGCCCACTATGCGTCGATCCCCAGGACCAGCGACGGGCGCGCCATCCGCAACCTGCTCGGAGCCGTCGCCCCCGGCGGCACCCTGCTCATGGTCAGCCACGACCCCCACCCCATGCGCAACCCGATCGACACCCGTACGGCCAGCCGGGTCTTCGACCCCGACGCCTACCTCCGCGTCGCCGACGTCGAGGCCGCCCTCCGCGCCGACCCGGCCTGGACGATCGAGGTCGCCGAGAAGCGGCCCCGGCCGGCCGGAGCCGCCTCCGCATCCCATCATGTCGACGACATCATCCTCCGAGCCCGCCATGGCGGAGGTTCCAGAAGTCGCTAGGGGCGCTCACCGCTCCCACCTGCTGGCGCCCGGCCGTCGGAAACCGGCTCAGTAGTTGAAGACGAGTGCGCCGCCGGCGGTGAAGTCGTAGACGGCAGGCGCGCCCGCGACCTCGACCCCCGCGGCCCACGTCGCGTCGGTCAGGCTGCGCAGCTTCACGCAGACAGGGCACGCGAGGAGGCGCCCTCCCGTCTCGACGAACTCGGCATGGAGCGCCGCGAGCGAGGGCGCACCCGGAAGGTCCATCTCGGCGACTGCTCCGTCCACCGCGGTCTCGACGCCGTTCTTCGTGAGCCAGAGCGCGGCTTCCTTGCCGGCCCGGAGGGCTTCGACGCCCATGAGGTAGGCGATGAGCACGTTCTCGGGTTCCTCGGCTCCGTGGCTGAGGCCGATGAGCACACGAGCGTCACTGGTGTTGTTGGTCATGGTGATCCTCCTGATGGATCGGGTTGGGGTTCTGATCTGGTGTCGAGCGCCGCTCCGGAGAGCGGTTCAACCCGGCTTGCGGGCCATGAACGGGTAGCCGAAGACCTCGAAGGTGCGGGCGTTGGCCTCACCTTCCGCCCCGCCGAAGGTGTCGACCGGATCGCCGATGCGGACATCGACGAAGCCGGCCGCTTCGATGAGGGCTCGCCAGCCTGCGCACGGCAGGCCTCCGGCGATTCAAGCGGTCCAGAGGTCGATGTGGCGTTGGGCCTCGGCGGGCACGGGGCGACCGTTCGCGATGTCGGCGAACTGGAGCACGCCGCCGGGTCGCAGCACCCGGAATGCCTCGGCGAAGACGGCCGGCTTGTCGGGGGCGAGGTTGATGACCCCGTTCGCGGTCACGACGTCGGCCCAACCATCGGTCACCGGCAGGTCCTCGATGAAGCCCTCGCAGAACTCGACATTCGTCAGACCGGCGTCGGCGGCTGCCCGCCGTGCCTTGGTCGACATCGCCGGCGTCATGTCGACGCCGACCACGTATCCCTCGGATCCGACGGCCCTGGCCGCCAGGATCGAGTCGAGTCCGGCGCCGGCACCGAGGTCGACGACCCGCTCTCCCCGCTCAGGTCGACGAAGCTCGAAGGGATTGGCCACGCCGGCGAAGGACTCGACCGCCCGAGCGGGCAGGGCATCGATCTCGGCCGGCGCGTAGCGACAGCGGTCGGCGACGAATCGGCCGGTGTGGAAGTGGAAGTCGCCCGTCGGCTGGATGGCGACATCGGCGTACTTCGCCCGCACTTCGGCTCGGAGCTCGTCGGCATCGACCACGCCGGGGTCGGCTGAGAAGTTGGGGTGTTCCGTCATGTGAGGAACTCTCGGACATGCCCCTTCCCGGATCCTTCCCGGCGTTCCGGAGTGCCGCTACGGCGCTGCGAGCACCCGTTCGATCAGCTCGATCGCCAGGGCCGTGGCTCCTCTGGCGTCGAGGCGGGCGCCCGACCTCCACCAGGTGTCGAACAACTCGGGGTCCGACCCGACCACCCGTTCCACCATCACGTCGATCGGCGACGAACTGAACCCCGACACGAACCCGCTGGAGTTCTGCGCTGCGGCGAGGGTGACCGCCAGGTCCGGACGGCCCCGTCCGTCCAGCAGCAGTGCCGCAGTGGCGACACCACCGATCGCCACGGTCCACGACCCGTCACGACGCAGATTGTCGGCCAGCGCGGCGAGCGCATCATCGGCCCTGCCGCCGATGCCCAGCGCCATCACCCGGAAGGACCGTATACCACCTCCCAGATTGAACTGTCGGTGGAGATCAGCCGTTGCGGCGGCGCGATCCAGATGATGGAGCGCGGTTTCGGGCTCGGTCCACACCGCCGACATACCGGTGAGGAACTCGGCCTGCGACTCGAAGATCGGACCACGACCACTGGCGAGCACGTCCAGTCGATGGGAAAGCGGCGCGAGGTCGCCTCCTTCGTTCCAGACCGCCACGGCATGGAGCGTGATCGCGTCGGCCTCCAGGATCGGCGGCAGGTCGGGTTGGGCCAACAGGCGCTCGAAGACCTCGTGCGCCCTGGGAATCTCGTGGCTGCCGAAGCACAGCCAGCCCCGGGAGAAGAGCACCGCCGGCCGGTCGAGGTGCTCGGCCGGGATGCGCCCCAGGACGGCTCGCGCCCCGTCGAGGTCGAGGCGGTGCACCAGCATCAGGGCCCAGGCGGCGAGCGCTTCGGCGTGCACCGCTTCGACCACATCGGCGTCGTCGTCGAGCGCGGCATCGCACCAGTCGAGGAGCTCGAAAGCCGAACTGGAGTTGGCGTAGTTGGCGCACCCGGCGATGATCCGGTGGGCCATCGTGGGTTCGTCGAGCTCACCCGCGCGGGCGATGGCGAGCGGTACGTCGTTCCACACGGCTCGGTACGCCGCGATCGCCGCGACCGAGTCGATCGAGAGCAACGCGTGCGCCCGTTCGATGCGGGACACCACGTGGGCCACATGGCGGCGACGATCCTCCCGCTGCAGGCCGCGTGTTCTCACGAAGAAGCGAATCGCCTCCGGCAGCCGGTAGCGGGTGGTCTCCGTCGACGGGTCCACGCTCACGAGCGAGGCGGCGACGAGGTCGTCGATCACGAACAGGCCGGAGTTGCGGTCGACGGGAAGCACCTCGAGCGCGGCGTCCAGATCGAACCCCTCCGCGAACGTCGCCAGCGACTCGAGTCCATGCCGGCTGTCGGGGGAGAGCGCCTCGATCGACCAGCCCACCGACTCGCGCAACGTTCGGTCATGACCGGCGAGACGGGCGTCGATCACAGCGAGATCGTCCATCAGGAGTTGGGCGAGGGTACCCAGATCGACTGAACGCGTTCGCGCAGCCGCCAGCCGGATGGCGAGGGGAAGACGGTCGACCAGCTCGCACACCCGCGCCACCAGCGGGTCTTCGGCGCCGAGCACGACGCCGTGGCGGGCAGCCTCGGCAACGAACAGGTCGCGCGCTGCGTCGGCCGGGAGCGGACCGAGACGCACCACATGCTCAGCGTCGCACTCGATCGCCCGCCGGCTGGTGGCCAGGATGCGGATCTGCGGGCACGAATCGAGCAGGTGCTCGAGTATCGGCCGTACGGCTTCGAGAAGGTGCTCGCAGTTGTCGACGACCACCAGCAGCGACCGCGTCCCGATCGTCCGGGCGATCGACTCGAGTACGCCGGTGTCGGTCTGACGCATCGCGCCCAACTCCCGAAGGAACTCCTGACCAGCGCCGGCTCCGTCATCGGTCCGACCGAGCGACACCTCAACGACCTCGGCCGCCAGCCGGTCGGCGATCCGATCGGCGACGGCATCGACCAGATGGGTCTTGCCGATGCCACCGGGTCCGGTCACGGTGACCATCCGGGCCGTGCCCAGCACGTGCATCACCTGCTCGCACTCGTGTTCACGACCCGCTACCGGCGGCGCCGGATCGGTGCGGCCTGGTGCGACCGGGGCCGAGGCGAGTGCCCGATCGCGAACCGACACTGCGGCGGGGCCGGGCTCGACGCCGACCTGGTCGAAGAGCGCGCCCGCGAGCTCGTCGAAGCGGCGCATCACAGCCGCTCGGTCGCCGGCCTCGAGCGACCGCTGCATCAATGCGACATGGCCCGACTCGTGGCAGGGATCGAGTGCGACCACCTCCTCCCACGCTTCCACCGACTCGAGCAACCGCAGGTAGGCGACGCGACGCTGCTCCCTTTCCTCGAACGCCCACTGGGCGAAGGGGGTGTCGGGCAGGAGGTCGCCGCGGTAGGCGAGCCGGGCGGCGTCGATCGATGTCGGGTCGCCGATCCTCGCCCGGTCGACCACATCGATGTCGGCCACCACGTCTCGATCGGGGAAGAGGTGGACGATCTCGTCCCGTATCACCACCGCTGTTCGCTCACCCAGCCCCTTGCGGGCGAACGTCGACGCCTTGTGGAACTGGTTCACCCCGGAATCGAACGAGAGGTCGGGCCACAACCGGTCGATCACCTGCTCCCGGTGCATCCGTCGGTTCGGCGCGAGCGCGAGGAGTTGGACGAGTTCGGCGCCGCTCCGGCGTTCGAAATCGACGCTCGTGACCTCGCGGCCGTCGAGGCGCACCGTGAAGCCTCCGAGGAGCTGGATCTCGACCGGAGCCGTCATGGTGGGCGAGGCTAGTCACTGCCCCCTGGCCGGGGATGATGCGCAGGGGGCGTCGGCGGTTCGGGCCCTGCCCTGTCACCGATGCCCGACGCGGTAGGCGGCGGGGGTCTGGCCCGTCCAGCGCTTGAAGGCGCGGGTGAAGGCTGTCTGGTCGGCAAATCCGGTGAGGAACGCGACATCGGCGAGGCCGTGGCCGGTCGTGGTGAGCAGAGACTGGGCGGCGTCGCGCCGGGCTTCGGTGGTGATGGCCTGGAACGTCTCGCCGTGCTCGGCGAGCTGGCGGTGCAGGGTGCGCTCGCTCATGCCGAGCCGACGAGCAATACGGGACTTGCTGGGTTGACCGTCGGGTAGGGCATCGGCGATCGCGGCGCGGACCTCGTCGACGACGGATCGCCCCGCGGTGCGCGCCTTGAGGTCATCGAGCCGATGAAGGAGATAGGCCGAGAGGCCGTCGTCGGCGAGCACTGTCGGTTCGGCGAGATCGGTGTGGCTGAGATGGATGCCGTCGATGTCGGCTTCGAAGCCGACCGGGCAGCCGAAGAACGCTCGATGTTGCCGGTCGTCGGCCGGGCCGGGATGTCGGAACGTCACGGCGACCGGGGTCAGCCTCGATCCGAGGCTCTGTCGCACACTCGACAGGACGGCTGCGAGGGCGCATTCGTTGGCGACCGCCGCTCCCCGCCGGTGGTGGGGCCGCCCGGTCAGCGCGAACACTCGGCCTGCCGGGGCGTCGGCGAATTCGTACTCGAGGGTGTCGCTGAGGACCAGGACGTAGCGCACGAGCCGCTCCAGGGCACCTTCGACGGTCGGGGCGGTCTTCACCGCGAGACCGAGCGCGCCGAGGTCGTCCACGTCGAGCGCCTCGGCGTAGCGAAAGGGGAAGCCGTGGTCGTCGGGCCCGGCGATGTGTTCGATGAGGTCGTAGTAGATGCCCTCGTCGATGGACTGCCCGGCCCAGGACGGGCCTTCGGGTTCGGCGGCGAGCCCGACCCGCGCCAGCAGCTCGTCGGGGTCGTGGCGACCGTGCGCGACCTGGATCATGCGGCGCACCACGGGTGTTCCGACCGAGCCCATACCCCGGTCTACCACGGCACCCGCCGCGGGTGGCCCGATCGGTCAACACCTTGGCCGCGTCGGCCAAGACCCCGAGGGCCGGGCTTCCTTACCGTCGAAGACACCAGCCACCTCGAAGGGGAAACATGCGAAACCAGCCCACCCACGACCGCCAGGCGATCCTTGCCCGCCGCACTGGCCTCGCCTACCTCGGCATCATCGCCACCGGCATCTTCGCCGAGTTCGCCGTTCGCGGCTCGCTCATCGCCGATGACGACGCCATCACCACCGCCGACAACATCGCAGGATCGCCGGGCCTGTTCGGCGTCGGCATCGGTGCCGACGCGGTGATGATCACCCTCGACGTCGTGGTGGCCTTCGGCCTGTTCGGCCTGCTGCGCAACGTGAACCGGCGTCTCGCGCTGACGGCCACGGTGCTGCGCCTCGTGCAGGGCGCCGTGATCGCGATCAACCTCGTCAACCTGGCCCAGGCACTCGGGTTCGCCCGAGATGCCGTCGGCACCGACGGGACCGTCCTGGCGGGCCCCGCGCGAGACGCGCTCGACGCCGTGGAGCGCCACGCGCTCGGCTACGACGCCGGCTTGATCGCCTTCGGGCTCAGCACACTGGCCCTGGCCCGGATCCTGGCGACGTCCCATCTCGTGTCCCGGCCGCTGGCGCTCGGGATGTACGCCACCGGCGTCGTCTACCTCGTCGGATCATTCGCCGCCCTGCTCGCCCCGAGCGCGAGCACGGTGATCGACCCGTTCTATGCGATCCCTCTCATCGTCGAGCTCGCCTTCGCCGTCCGCCTCGTCACCCGAGGCTTGTACGCCAACATCACCGAACCGGCCCACCCGGTGCCGGTCGGCGTCTGACCCGACCCGCCCGAACGAAAGGCTTCTTCCCATGACCTCCACCGCTTCCGCCATCCGGACCGAATCGACCACACCCGAGGAGGAGCCGACCATGCAGGCCATCGTGCAGAACCGCTACGGGTCGGCCGACGTGCTCGAGGCGCGCCGGATCGAACAACCGATTCCCGGCGACGGCGAGGTGATCGTGCGCGTCGCCGGCGCCGGCGTGGACCGGGGAGTCTGGCACCTGATGACCGGGCTCCCGTACGTGACCCGAGTCGCATTCGGGCTGCGCCGCCCCCGCAACCCCGTCCCCGGCATGGACCTGGCCGGCACCGTCGACCGCGTCGGCGACGGCGTCACCCGCTTCGCCGAAGGCGACCGTGTCTTCGGGATCGGTCACGGCACCTTCGCCGAGTACGCCCGAGCGTCGCAGCACAAGCTCGCCGCCGCCCCACGCAATCTTGCCCTGCCTGCCGCGGGCGCCCTGGCGGTGTCGGGCTCCACCGCCCTCCAGGCTGTCGAGGACCATGGCCGGGTCGGCCCGGACCAGATGGTGCTGGTGCTCGGCGCGGCCGGCGGTGTCGGCAGCTACGCCGTCCAGATCGCTGTCGCCCTCGGAGCAGACGTCACCGGAGTCGCGAGCGGCGACAAGCTCGATGTCGTTCGGTCGCTCGGCGCCCACCACGCGATCGACTACCGCAACTCCGACCCACTCGACGGTGCGACTCGCTACGACGTGATCATCGACACGGGGGGCAACCGCAAGATCCGCGACCTCCGTCGCGCGCTGACGACCACAGGAACGCTGGTCATCGTCGGCGGCGAAAACGGCGGCCGCTGGCTCGGCGGCGTCGACCGCCAACTCCGAGCCAAGCTCGCCACGGCGTTCACCCGCCAACGCCTCACCACTTTCGTCGCCGCCGAAGACGCGTCCCACCTCGAACGACTCGCCGATCTCGTGGAGACCGGCCACGTGACCCCGCTGATCGATCGACGGCTCCCGCTGCCCCACGCCGGCGACGCGATCCGCCACCTCGAATCGGGCCGGGCCCGCGGGAAGGTCGTCATCGAGACCGGTGACGCGAGCCACTGACGACGCCGGCGTCACGGGCGCGGCGCCTCCGGTGTCGCCCGACTGCTCAGATGCGCCCTGCTCGATCACCGAGGGCACGGAGGAACTCCTCGGCGTCCTCGGCTTCGGCCAACACGACCAGGTTCTCGTCGCCGGGGAAGAGGAAGTGGAGCAACAGGCGATCCGGAGGTCCGTTCTCGGGCTTCCATTTCACGGTGAAGGAGTCGGCCGGCATGTCGAGGATGTGCTTCTTGGGCTTGGGGAGGAGGGTGAACCACGCCCCCTTGAAGAAGGCGAGCCGCCGATCGGTGAGGGCCAGCCAGGTGTCGGCCAGGTCGAAGACCCCGTTGACTCCCTTCTCGACGATGCCGTGTTCCGCGAGGTATCGGCGCCGCCCGCCGCCCGTCGACGAGCCCGCCGTCGCTCCGCTGGCCGTGGTCGGGCCGGCTTTGCCCTGATCGGTGTGGAGGATGGCGATCACCTGCTCGCCCGGCTCGAGATGCGTCGCGATGAGTTTGCGGTGGCGAGGTTGCACCTGGACCATGGCTGCGACGGTAGTCGGCAGCACCACGTCGTGGCGCCGGCTGCCGGACCTCGCGGCAACGACCCCGGCGGTGGACGGCTCTCGGTAGGGTCGTGGCATGAAGGGACTGGCAGGACGCAGCGTCGTGGTGACCGGTGGAGCCTCGGGCATCGGTCTGGCAACGGTGCGCCTGCTCCAGGACGAAGGGGCCGCTGTCGCAATCATCGATCGCGACGCCGAGGGGGCGGAGGCCGTGGGCGTGCCCTGGGTGCAGGCCGACCTCGCGGACGCCGATGCGTGGCGCGCTGCGGTGGTCCGTGCGGCCGACGAACTGGGCGGCATCGACGGGCTGGTGAACAACGCCGTTTCGGTCATCGGGGGTCCTGCGCCGCTCGCCGAACAGGACCTCGAGAGTTTCTCGGCAACACTCGCCATGAACGGCACGAGCGTGCTGGCGGCCACCCAGGCTGCCGCTGACCTCATGAGCGGGCCCGGGGCGGTCGTCAACATCGCGTCCCTGCAGGGCACGAACGCCTCTCCCGGGCTCTATCAGTACGGCGCAGCCAAGGCCACCGTGATCCATCTCACGAAGTCCCTCGCCCTCGAACTCGCGCCACGTCACATTCGCGTGAACGCGGTCGCTCCGGCGATGACCCTCACCCCGGCGGTCACGCGCGGAGTGAGCAGCGAGCGCCGGGCTGCGAGCATCGCGGCAATCCCGCTCGGATACGCCGGTGAGCCGGAAGACATCGCCGGCACGATCGGATTCCTCCTCAGCGACCTCGCCCGCTTCATCACTGGGCAGTTGGTGATCGCCGACGGCGGCCTGAGCCTCACCACCGCCCGTCCCCATCGCGGCGAGCTGCCCTAGCACGGCGCCCCACCGGTCCTCCAGGGCGGCGACGGCACCCAGCGGTCACGGTGGCCGAGTCCACCCCTGGTCTCCGACCAGGGGCACGAAGCGCACCGGCCCCAGGTCTTCTTCCACCAGATCCCCGCCGTGCCGGCGAACCCGCACGAGTCGCTGGACTCGGGTCTCCGATCCGACCGGGATGACGAGCGTGCCGCCATCAGCGAGCTGTTCCACCAGCGCATCGGGCACCGCGGGCCCGCCGGCAGTGACGATGATGGCATCGAAGGGGGCGTCCTCGGGCAGCCCCAAGGTCCCGTCGCCGTGCACGACGTGAACGTTGTCGTAGCCGAGGTCGGCGAGACGAGCCCGGGCCTGGTCGGCGAGGGCCGCGATGCGTTCGATCGTCCACACTTCACCGGCGACGACGCTCAGCACCGCGGCTCCGTAGCCCGAGCCCGTACCGACCTCGAGCACCCGACTGTCGGGTCGCAGCCCGGCGGCCGAAGCCATGGCGGCGACGATGAACGGTTGCGAGATGGTCTGGCCCTCGCCGATGGGCAGGGCCGTGTCGTCGTACGCGAACTCGTGCATCTCCTCTCCGACGAAGCAGTCGCGCGGAACGGCCCGCATGGCGGCGATCACTGCGCCGTCCTCCACGCCCCGCTCGACGATCTGGCGGTCGACCATCCGGTTCCTGGATGCTTCGGTGTCTCCTTCTGGTCGCCGCATGTCCGCAACCTAGGGCGCCCCGCCACATGGGGTGAGGGCCGAACGTCCCCGCGTTCGCGCAACGGGGCGACCGATGCGGTCGGCTGCCTAGGCCAGACCGAACCAGTGGCGCACGTGCGCGACCACGAGGGATTCGTCCTTCGGCGAGTGGTTGCCCGGCACCCACTGGCTGTCGACCGGCCCGGCGATCCTCGGCGTGTGCTCGGCGAACTCGGCAGGCGAGCCGAACGGGTCGCGTTCACCCGAGACGAACAGGCACGGGGCGGTGATCTTCTCGAAGTGGTCGACCCGGAGGTTGGCGGGCTTTCCGGGCGGATGGAGGGGATAGCTGAGCAGCACCAGGGAATGGACGGCAAGGCCCTCGGCGTGGGCGACCGACGTGCACCGACCCCCGAAGCTTCGGCCCCCGAGCGCGATCTTCTCGCCGGGCACGGAGAGCTCGGCGGCCAGCGCCTCCGCGGCCTCGACGATCTTCGCGACCGCGCGCGTGACCGATGTCGTACCCAGGGTCAGCCGGACGACGGCGATCTCCGGCAGCGATTCGTCGAGCGCGATGAGGGTCGAGTGATCTCGGTCGGCGCTGGCGCCGGGGGTGAGGACGAGGCCGGCGGGCGCGGAGGGCATCGCCGGATGGTACCCAATCGGAGGGATCAGGAGCTCGCCAGGGGCGTCGTGATTGCCGCGAGATCGACCATCGCGCCGGCCGGCACCACGGCCTCGCCCTGGGCCTGGGCAAGCCCGAGTCGGCGGACGACCTCGAGCTGCGCGGCGGTGTCCACCCCGTCGGCCGCGAGGCGCAGATCGAGGCTGCGAGCAGCATGATCGAGGGCACCGAGCAGTCTGGCCAGCCGGTCGTCGTTCGGGGCCTCCCGCACCAGTGAGGGATCGAGAGCCACGATGTCGATCGGCAGCGCGAGCAGATCACGAAGCGACGACCGGCCGCTCCCGAACTCGCCCAGGATGATGCCGACGCCGACTGTCCGCAGGGCGTTGATGGCCTCGACCGCCAGGAGCGGGTCACGGATTGCGACGGTATCCGTCAGGATGAGTTGCAGGCCCCCCGGCGGGATGTCGTGGACGGCGACGATCGCGGTGATGTCGCCGACCAGACTGCCTCGCACCAGGTTGCCGGCCGCGAGCCGGACGGTCACGCTCGCCGATGCGAGCACGGGATGGTCGCGCCACTGCACCGCGGCTCGGGCTGCCTTCTCGAGGACCGATCGGGTCATGGCATCACCCAGGCCGATCTCCTCGGCCATGGCCAGGAGGCGGGGGGTGGGGACCGGCTCTCCCGCCCGCGAGGACCAGCGGGGCGTGATCTCCACGCTGGCGATCCGACCGGTTGCCATCTCCACCGCCGGCTGACCGACGATCTCGAAGGTGCCGGTGGCGATCGCGCCGCGGAGTTCGCCCTCCAGCGTCGTTCGCTGTTCGAGTTCGTCAGCGAGGTCTGCGTCGAAGCGAACCACCCGCTCCCGCCCCGAGCGCTTTGCCTCGTACAACGCGTGGTCGGCCTCGCGGAGCAGCGCCGCCGCGGACCATTCGTCCTCATCGACCACCTTCACGCCGATCGAGGCCGAGATGCTGGCCTCGTCGCCGTCGAACGGAATCGGCCGGTCGACGGCGGCGAGCAGACGATCGGTCACCAGGTCGACGTCGGCGCCGTCGTTGCCGAACACCACCAAGAACTCGTCACCACCGAGC
This sequence comes from Acidimicrobiia bacterium, assembly GCA_030432715.1. Taxonomy (GTDB): domain Bacteria; phylum Actinomycetota; class Acidimicrobiia; order Acidimicrobiales; family Aldehydirespiratoraceae; genus JAJRXC01. The sequence goes on from JAUIML010000079.1 coordinate 14,945, forward strand.
CGAGCCACGATGTCGCCGGGGCGCATGGTGTCTTCGATGCGGCGGGCGGTTTCGATGAGTACACGGTCGCCGGCCTCGTGGCCGAGGCGGTCGTTGACGTCCTTGAAGAAGTCGAGGTCGACGAACATCATCACGAACGGACCCCCGTC
>JAUIML010000302.1 GCA_030432715.1 Acidimicrobiia bacterium
CGGCCCGCACCAGCCCGACGAGGTCGGCGTCGAGCGCGTCGTCCCAGCCGGTGACCTCCGATGTGCCGAAGGTTTCGCGGGCTTCGGCTCGGACTTCCGACAGCAGGTCGAGGAGTTGGTCGTAGCCGCCGCTGAGCTCGCGTTCGTAGCGACGTCGGAGCCATCCGGCCAGGCCGGGACTGCGGCCGTTGGTCGAGATGGCCACTTGGAGATCGCCGTGGCGGGCGACCGCCGGAAGGGTGAACGTGCAGTTCGCCGGGTCGTCGGCCGAATTGACGAACACACCGGCGGTGTCGCCGTCGGCTGCCACCTGGGCGTTGACCGCCGGCTCGTTCGTGGCGGTGACGGCCAATCGGTAGGACGCGACCTCGCCACGCTGGTAGGGGCGCCGGAACCAGCGCACGTCGGGGTCGTCGGCGATCTCGGGCACGGCATCGGGCGCCACGACGGTCACCTGGGCGCCCGCTCGCAACAGGCCACTGACCTTGCGGGCGGCGACGGGTCCGGCACCGACCACGAGCACGGGGCGGTCGGTCAGGTCGAGGTTGACGGCGTAGGGGGTGCTCATTGATGCAGCCCGCATTCGGTCTTGTTCGACCCGGCCCAGCGGCCGGCCCTCGGGTCGGTCGGGTCGGCCGGGTCGGTGCACGGCCAGCAGCCGATCGACGGGTAGCCCTCGAAGGTCAGGGGGTTGACGAGCACGTCGTGCTCGATGATGTGGCGCTCGATTTCGGCGGTCGACCAGCCCGCCAACGGGTTCACCTTGACCAATCCGCGGATGTCGAGGTCGACGATCGGGGCACCGGCCCGCTGCGGACTGTCGTCACGTCGCAAGCCCGACATCCAGGCATCGTGGTTGGCGACGAGATGGCGTTCGAGCGGGGCCACCTTGCGGCTTCCGCAGCACGTGTCGGTCCCGTGCGTCCACAGGTCGGCCGCGGTCGGTGCGGGTCGCAGCACCGTGAGGTTGAGGGCGTAGCGGGCCATTGCCCGGCGGACGGTGGCGAGGGTCTCGGCGAAGTGGAAGCCGGTGTCGATGAACACCACCTCGATGTCGGGATCGACGGCGACGGCGAGGTCGATGAGCAGCGTGTCGGCGAACGACGCGCTCAGGCACAGCCGGGAACCGAACTCGTCGACGGCCCAGCGGATCACCTCGCCGGGGTGAGCGCCTTCGAACCGGTCGCTCGCGGCGGCTGCGTCGGCCGTGGTCCAGCGAGCGGCGGTGCGGATACCGACGGGCGTGTCGAGGAGTGTCATCAGAGCGAATCCTGTAAAAGCTGATCGGGGCAGTCGGGATTAGAAGATCACCCTAGGTGTGGGCCGACGGCCAATGCACCAAATTCCGATCAATTTTGTCAGGTATTAGTCCGGACAATCTCTCGCGCCGGGGTGCGGCACGAGCGGAGCGCTAGACACGGGTCATGAAGCGATCGATCGACGACCATCCGGCGACCCCCGACGACATTCCGCCCGGCTGGGAGGACGACCTCGCGCCGGTGTCGTGGGCGATCCAGATCAGCGACGACTACGACGATGCGGCGCCGCGGGTGGTGCTGACCGTGGAGGAGGTGGGACGACCGGCCGAAGGGCTGATGACCCATCTCGTGCCCGACCAGGCCCGGCGGCTCCGCCACGCGATCCGGGATGCCCTCCGCGAGATCGGTGAAGACCCCGGTCCGTGAGCAGGCCGCCGGGCTCAGTCCGGGGCGGCGGTCTGACGTCGGTCGCCGTCGCGAACGGCCAGACCGACCTTCACCAGAATGAACCCGACCGCAGTCGCGAGTACGGCGAGGGTGAGCAGTTGGGCGTAGCCCCCACGGTCACCCGGGGCCTCCGGTTCGGGGCCCGCGTCGGGGCAGCCGATGATGGTGCGGCACGCATCGGGGATGTCGTCCTGGGCGAGGGCCGGGCCGGCGAGGGGGCCGAACGCGAGGAACCCCGTGAGCAGGACGCGAGCGAGCAACCGGGTCATGTGCCCTGCGTGACTTCGCCGGTGGACGCATCGAGATAGCTGGGCTTGTCGCCGCCTCCGTGCACGGGAATCGTGCATCCGCTCACCCAACGAGCCAGCGGTGAGGCGCAGAAGAGCACCACGTCGGCGACCTCCTCGGGAACGCCCATGCGGCCCAGCGCGAGGGTCTCCCCGACGGCGGCGATCCCGGCGTCGTCGCCGTAGAAGAGGTGCGCTTCCTCGGTGACGATCAGACCCACGACCGGCGCGATCACGCGGATCTTCGGCCCCCACTCGACCGCGAGCGTGGCCGTCGCGTTGATCAGGCCGGCCTTGGCCGCTCCGTAGGCGACGCCGGCCGGATTGGCTCTGGTGCCCGACACCGACGCGATGTTGATGATGACCCCGCCCTCGTCCTGGGCCTGCATCCGGTCGTGGACGGCCTGCGCGAAGTTGAGCGGGGCCATGAGGTTGAGGGCGACGATCTTGTCGTTGAAACGGGGAGACACCGTTGCGCTGTCGGCCGGTGGCGCGCCGCCGGCGTTGTTGACGAGGACGTCGACCCGCCCCGTCAGATCGACTGCCGCGGTCACCACGGCGGCGATCTGGTCGGGATCCCGGACGTCGCAGGCCACGAACGTCGCCGTTCGGCCTCCTGCTTCCACCGGGGTCTCGGGTTCACGGCGGGCGCAGATCACGACGTCGGCGCCCTGTTCGAGGAATCGCCGGCTGATCACCCGGCCGAGACCCTTGGTGCCACCGGTGACGATCACCGTTTGGCCGGTCATGTCGAGAGGGTCGCCCGC
>JAUIML010000080.1 GCA_030432715.1 Acidimicrobiia bacterium
CTTGAGGTCGACGCCGATCGAGCGTCGGCCGCGGTTGATGAGGTCGCCCGGCGGCACGGCCGGGTCGCCACCCCGCACCGACACGGCCCGATCGACGCGGATCACGTCGGCGCCCATGTCGGCGAGCATCATCGCGCAGAACGGGCCCGGCCCGATCCCCGCGATCTCGACGATCTTCACTCCGGCCAGCGGTCCCATTTGTCACTCCTCGATGCGGTGGAATCGGTTCGGACCCTAGCCAAACGTGCGGGCCGTCAGCGCGGTCACGGCCTCGATGATCGGCGGCCATGCCTGATACACGAAATCGTGCGACATCCCCTCGATCACGAGCAGTTCGGCGTCGGGGATGAGTTCCGCCGTGCGCGCACCGCCGGACGGGTGGATGAGCGTGTCGTTCTCCCCGTGCACGACCAGCGCGGGCATGGGCAGCGTGGCCAACCCGGCGGCCCTGTCGCCGCTGCGCACGATGGCCTGGAGCTGCCGCCCCGCCCCTCCGGGAACCCAGGAGCGCTCGTAGCACGCGGTGAAATAGGCCCGCATCTGCGCTTCGTCGAACCAGTCCGGGTTGGACCAGATCCGGCGGGCCTCGAGGTCCTGGTCCACCTGGGCGGCGATCGTCGAGGCCGGCGCGGCGATCAGGGCGTTCATCGCTTCGGGGGTGGGCGTGCCGATGCCGGGCTCGCCGGTGGTCGACATGATCGAGACGAGGGCCCTGACCCGGTCCGGGTGGTCGATCGCCGCGGTCTGGGCGATCATCCCGCCGAGCGAGACACCCAGTACCACGGCGTCGTCCACTCCGGCGGCGTCGAGCACCGCGACGACGTCGTCCGCCATGTCGCTCAGCGTGTAGTCGGCGGACTCCGGCGTCGTCGACGAGAGTCCGGCGTCGCGATTGTCCATCCGGATGACGTGGAACCCCCGGCCGACGAATGCTTCGCAGAACTCCTCGGGGAACAGCAGCAGCTGATTGCCGTTGCCGGGCAGGCAGATGAGGGTCGGATCGGAGGGCGATCCGAACGTCTCGTATTCGAGGTGGATCTCGGCGTTCTGGGCGTGGGCCATGGCACAGAGCATGCCCCTTCATCACAGTTTCTTCACGACCGCGTGCTCACAATGGCGACATGACCACCCCGACCGGCCGGACTCGACGCCCGGCGACGCGAAGCCGTTGGGCCGCCACCGGGCTCAGCGCGGCGGTCACCGTCGGCACGGTCGCCGCGATGGCCGATGCCGCGGAGTCCGAAGCGCCGGAGCAGGCGCTCACCGAGGCCGGCGCCAACCTCGGCGCAGTCGCCCGCCACGAGGCCGACGTGGCTGCGGCGACGCTGATGTCCGCGGCCGACCCCGGCGCGGAGGTCACGGTCCCCTCCCTTCCCCCGCGCCTCGGCCGAGCCCATGTCTCCTGACCCCGCGGTGCGGCCCGCGGCCGGCCGGGGAGTCACATCGACGACGACACGTCCGGCGATGGGCGCCGAGGTCGCGATCAGCAGCGACGCCTCGGAGATCGCCGTCGCCGCGGCGCTCCGAGTCGTCGCCGTGCTCGAGGCCCGCTGGTCGCGGTTTCGCGACGACAGCGAGCTGTCGCGGCTGAATCGATCCGAGGGCCCGGCGATCGTTCGCCCGTCGACCGCGCGCATCATCGAAGTGGCCCTTGCCGGCCGCCGGCTGACCTGCGGGTGGTTCGACCCGACCCGTGGCGCAGACCTCGCCGCCTGCGGCTACCGCGAGAGCCACGACGCCGGGTGGGCGCCGTCGCGTCCGCGCCCCGACCGTCTCGGCGACGTGGACCTCGATCCCGAGTCCGGACTGATCCACGTGCCGAACGGTGTCGCCATCGATCTCGGCGGCATCGCGAAGGGATGGGCGGCCGACACCGCGGTGGCCCTCCTCCGACGCTCGGGTGCGACCCATGCCGGTGTCACGCTCGGCGGCGACGTGCGGATCAGCGCCGACAGCCGTGCGCTGGTCGAGGTGGAGGCACCGGACGCGGTGCCCGGGCCCGCGGCACTGGTCGGCCTGCGCGACGGCGGTGTCGCCGTGTCGGGACCGACCCGGCGTAGGACCGCCGACGGCCGCCACCACCTGATCGACCCTCGGACCGGCCGACCCGCGGCGACGGCTCGAGTCGCCGCGGTCATCAGCGCGACGGCGGCGGGCGCCGAGATGCTCGCCACGGCGGCCGCCATCGCGCCGCGAGCGGAGGCCGAGGCCATCGTTGCTGCCGCCGGGGCGACCGCCTGGCTGATCGACGACGACGGGACGCGGCACCGGGTCGGCGAGCCGGAGCGTTTCCTGCTGGATCACGGGTGGCTCGGGTGACCGACGAGTTCACGTGGTACCTGGCCCGGGCGTCGGGTCTGGTCGCATGGCTCCTCCTCGCCGTCGCGGTGGTCTGGGGGCTGCTCCTGTCGAGTCGACTGCTCGAGCGCCGACCGTCGCCCGCCTGGCTGCTCGATCTCCATCGCCACCTCGGCGCCCTCACCCTCGCGCTCACGTTCGTCCACCTGAGCGCGATCTGGGTCGACGACTTCGTCGAATACTCACTCGTGGAGATCCTCGTGCCGCTGGCGAGCGACCTCGAACGGCTCCCCGTGGCGCTGGGGGCGGTGGCGTTCTGGCTTCTCGTCGCGGTTCAGACCAGTTCGTGGAGTCGCGTGCGGCTCCCGATCGACGTGTGGCGACGCCTGCACTGGCTCAGCGCACCCTTGATCGGTCTGGCGTCAGCCCACGGTTGGCTCGTCGGCACCGATGTCGGTCATCCGCTCGTCTCCGTCGTCGTGATCGTGCTCGCCGCCGAGGTCGTGCTCATCGCTGCGCTCCGCATCCGCTACGGCCGACGCCCGGCCCGGGCCGGATCAGACCGCGACGAGGGCGAGCGCGCCCACCGCCATGACGACGCCGACCAGTTGCGCACCTGACACCCGCTCACGCAGGAACACCCAGGCGAGAAGCACGGTGCTGATCGGATAGAGCGAGCCGAACACGGAGGCGATGGCGAGCTCGTCGCGACGGAGGGCGACGAGCAGCAGCGCATTGGCCATCATCTCCGTCACGCCGGTCAGGACGGCGAGGCGCCGGGCCACCGGCACGAGCGGCCACACGCGCCCGGTGAGCCGACGACTCAACACCATCACGACCGGTACGGACACGGCGCGCGCCACCACCAGTGGCCACATGCCGGCCTCGTCGCTGGTCTCCGCGAGCGCGATGAAGAAGACCGAGAAGCCGATCCCGGCGGTCAGGGCGAGCAGCAAGGCGACGCGCGGCGTCCGCAGCATTCCGTCGCCCCGCCGGCCACCGGCCTCGCGGGTGACGAGCACGATCGCCGCCACGGCGATCACGAGACCCAGCCCGGTGACCGCCGCGACGTCGTCGCCGCGGATCACTCCGACGATGGCGGGCAGGCTGGCTCCGACGACTGCGGTCGTGGGGGCCACCACGCTCATCACCCCGATCGACAGGGCCCGGTAGAAGCAGATGAACGAGAAGGTGCCGGAGAGTCCGGCGACGGCTCCGGCCACGACGTCGGCGCGCACGACCTCGTCGGCACCGACCACCAGCGCCAGGACGACCGCGGTCAACCCGCCGCAGATCTGCGCCACGGCGGTCACGCGGAAGGTCGAGTCGTGGCGCGTCGCCAACCCCCCGCCGAAGTCGGACCCACCGATGACGAGGGCCGACGCGAGCGCGAGGACGGCAGTCATTCCGGCAAGGCTACGGCCCACCGACGGGCCTACACTGAGGACACAATCGAAACGGGGAGCTCGGGTCATCCGGGCTGAGAGGTCGACTCAATGCGTCGGCGACCCGCCTGAACCTGATCTGGATAATGCCAGCGGAGGAACCATGACTCGATCCACCCGTGCGTTCGTGTCGCTGCTCGCGACGCTGTGCCTCGCCGCGTCGTGCAGCGACGACGACGCCGAACCGGCTGCGCCGCCGTCGCCCGACGACCCGGTGACGATCACGCTGCTGACCCACGACTCCTTCGCCGTCGAAGCCGACCTCCTCGCCGCGTTCACGCAGGAGACCGGCATCACCGTCGAGTTGCTCAGCTCTGGCGACACCGGCCAGCTGGTGTCCCAGTCGATCCTCAGCGCAGGAGCCCCGCTGGGTGACGTCCTCTTCGGGGTCGACAACACCTTCCTGCAACGTGCGCTCGACGCCGACCTCTTCGCTCCCTACGAGGCGGCCGGTCTCGATCGGGTCCCCGACGAGTTCGAGATCGACCCGCAGCAGCGGGTGACCCCGATCGACTTCGGCGACGTGTGCGTCAACTACTGGACCGACGCCCTGCCGGGACCGGCGCCCACCTCACTCGAGGATCTGCTCGACCCGATCTACGCCGGTGAGCTCGTGGTCCAGAACCCCGAGTCGTCGTCGCCCGGGCTCGCCTTCCTCCTCGCCACGATCGCCGGTACCGACGACTGGGAGCAGTTCTGGGCCGATCTGCGGACCAACGGGGTGAGCGTCACCCCCGACTGGGAGTCGGCCTACTACGGGGAGTTCACCTCGGGTGGCGGCGACCGTTCGATGGTCGTGTCGTACGCGTCGAGTCCACCGGTCGAGGTGATGTTCGCCGCCGAGCCGATCGACGAACCGCCGACCGGGGTCCTGCTCGACTCCTGCTATCGACAGATCGAGTTCGCCGGCGTGCTGGCCGGAACCGAGCACCCGGAGGCTGCCGGACGCCTCATCGAGTTCCTGCTCTCGAAGCCGTTCCAGGAGGGCATTCCCGAGGCCATGTTCGTCTTCCCGGTCGTCGACGACGCCGACCTGCCGGCCGAGTGGGCGGTCCACGCTCGCCTCGCCGACGACCCGCACCTGCTCGACCCGTCCGACGTCGAAGCCAATCGTGAGGAGTGGACCGACCGGTGGGTCGAGATCGTGCTCGGCTGATCACGGCGTCGGCGGTCGTCCCCGTCGGCTTCCTCGGTCTCTTCTTCGCGTATCCGGTCGCGACGGTGCTGTGGCGGGGCCTCGGCTTCGGAGGCGACGTCGCGCTGGCCGACCTTCTTGGATCGGGCCGCACACGCGATGCCGTGTGGTTCACCGTGTGGCAGGCGGCGGTGTCGACCGTGCTGACGGTGGCCGTGGCCCTTCCGGGGGCGTCCGCACTCGCCCGGTCGAGACCGCGGACCCAACGGCGACTCCGGGCCCTCGTGACGATCCCCTTCGTTCTCCCGACGGTGGTCGTGGCGGGCGCGTTCGCGGAGCTGTTCGTGCGCTTCGGGCTCGACGACGGCCCTGTCCGCCTGCGCCACACCGTGTGGGCGATCCTGCTCGCTCATGTCTTCTTCAACTACGCCGTCGTGGTGCGCACGGTCGGTTCGTTCTGGGCCGGCCTCGACGGCCGTGTCGAGGAGCAGGCGCGGGTGCTCGGGGCCGGGCGGGCCCGAACGTTTCGCGAGGTGACCCTTCCCCGGCTTCGGCCGGCCATCGCCGCCGCCGCCTCGATCGTGTTCCTCTTCTCGTTCACCTCGTTCGGTGTCGTGCTGGTGCTGGGTGGGCCGAGGCAGGCGACGATCGAAACGGAGATCTACCGGTATGCCGTCCTGCGCACCGACTTCTCCACGGCGGCGGCGCTCGCCGTGGTCCAGTTGGTCGCGGTCGTCGCGCTGGTCGCGCTGGCCAACCGACTCGAGCGGACCCGCCCGCTCACCCAACGCGCCGGCCACCGAACCGGTCTGCGCCGTTCACGACTCGGCGGCGCCGTGAACGGACTGGGGGTGGCCATGCTCCTGGGGCTGCCGATCCTGGTCGTGATCGAACGGTCGCTGACGGTGGGCGACCGCTACGGCCTCACCAACTATCGGGCGCTCGGGACCAGACTGACGATGCTGCCCGCCCCGGCGACCACCGCGATCCGCAACTCGTTGGTCTACGCCGCCGTGGCGACGACGATCGCCCTCGCCGTCGGCACCATCGCCGCCCTGGTCGTCGTCCACGGACGCGGCGCCCTTCGCCACGTCCTCGATCTGGGCCTCACCCTGCCCTTGGGCACCAGCGCCGTCACGATCGGCTTCGGCATCCTCATCGCCCTCGATCAACCGCCGCTCGACCTGCGGACGACCTGGTGGATCGTGCCGATCGCCCACAGCCTCGTGGGCATTCCCTTCGTCGTGCGCACGATGGTGCCGGTGCTGCGACGCATCGACCCGAGCCTCCGCGAGGCGGCGGCCGTGCTCGGCGCTTCCCCGGGCAGAGTGCGCCGCGAGATCGACCTGCCCATCGCCGGGCGCGGCATGCTCGTCGGCGCGTCGTTCGCCTTCGCGGTGTCGATGGGCGAGTTCGGGGCGACCGCCTTCATCCCCCGCCGCCCCGACACCCTGACCGCACCCCAGGCGCTCTTCCGAATGCTGTCGACACCCGGCGAGTTGGTCCGGGGGCAGGCCATGGCGCTCGCCGTGATCCTGATGCTCGTCGTCGCGATCGCGGTGCTCGCGATCGAGTCGGTCCGGGGCAGCGACGAAGGCACGTTCTGATGGGGCCCCTCTGATGTGGGAGCTGCGCGACGCCTCGGTGCGCTTCGGTTCCACGACGGCGCTCGACGGAGTCGACCTCCGGGTCGATCCCGGCGAGATCGTCGTGATCCTGGGCCCGAGCGGATGCGGCAAGTCGACCCTCCTGCGGGCGTTGGCCGGTCTCCAGCCCCTCGACCGCGGCAACGTCTGGATCGACGGCCGTGACGCGACGCGAGAGCCGCCACACACACGCGGGATCGGGCTGATGTTCCAGGACCCCACCCTGTTCCCCCATCGCACCGTCGGCGACAACGTCGCCTTCGGTCTCCGCATGCTGGGGTGGGACCGCGCCGCCCGAGCCGATCGGGTCGCCGAGATGCTCGATCTCGTCGGACTCCCCGACTTCGCCGCCCGAGCCGTCGACACGCTGTCGGGTGGCGAAGCGCAGCGGGTCGCGCTGGCCCGATCACTGGCCCCGGGTCCGAGACTCCTGCTCCTCGACGAGCCGTGGGCCGCGCTCGACCGGACACTGCGCGATCGCCTCACCGCCGAGATCCCGGCTCTCCTCCGATCGACGGGCACCTCGGCGGTCCACGTCACCCACGATCACGACGAGGCGTTCGCCATCGCGGACCGGGTGGCGGTGATGCACCGCGGTCGCGTGCTGCGGGTCGCGCCACCGGCCGAACTGTTCGCCGACCCCCGCACCGCCACCGTGGCCCGATTCCTGGGCCACGAGAACATCGTGGACGACGGCGCCGGTCGACGGGTCATCCGACGCGACGCCGCGAGCGTCGACGAGCAGGGCGAGCTCGACGTCCGGGTCACCGGTTGTCGGTTCAGGGGCGACCACCACGACGTGACCGTCGCGAGCGATCTCGGCACCCTGCGTTTCCACCTCGACCGGGGGTTCGCCATCGGCGCCGCCGTCCGCCTGCACATCGACCCGGACCGGGTCGCGCCGCTCGCCGACGACTGATCAGTCGCGTCGCATCGGCAGGTGCGGGATGCCGTCCTCCTCGAAGGCCGGCCCGTCGACGACGAACCCGCGCTCGCCGTACCAGTCCGCGAGGTGGGACTGGGCGTGGAGGACCCAGGGTCCTTCCGTCTCGGCCAGCACGTGATCGACGAGTCGAGCGGCCAGCCCACGGCCCCGAGCCGCCGCCGTGGTGACGACGCGACCGATCCGCCGGGCATCGCCGTCGTCGAGCACCCGCAGGTAGGCGAGCAGCCGGCCGTCGTCGACCAGCGTCACGTGGCGGGCGGTCGGCTCTTCGTCACGCCCGTCGAGCTCGGGATACGCGCAGGCCTGCTCGACGACGAACACGTCGACGCGCAGGCGGACGATCTCGTGGAGGTCGTGGGTCGAGAGTTCGGCGAACGACCGGTCGAGCAGCTCCACCGATCACATCCGGTCGAGCAGCTCTCGCTTCTTCTGCTCGAACTCGGCCTCGGTGAGCACACCCTGACGACGGAGCTGATCGAGCTTCTCGATCTGTTCGGGGATCGACGGGGCCGGCGCCGGGCTGCCACTCCCGGCCGCTTCGCCCATGCGCTTGAACTTGCGGGCCTCGAGACCTTCGACCTGGCGATAGATCTCGTTCTGGACGAGGTTGGGCTTGCGGATGTCGGTGAACGACTGCCGGCCGCCCTCCCCCGCCGATTCGATGCCGAGGTCGCCGGCGCCGATCATGCGTTCGAACAGCGACTGGTTGAAGAACACCGTGTTGATGCGGTCGAGCGGAATCTCGATGCCCTTCTTGGCGACCACACCGGTCCGCGAGATCACGCGCTCGTTGGTGACCACGAAGTTCGTCGTGTTCCACGTGAGGTAGCGCACGACGAACCAGCCGAGCGACCCGAGCACCCACAGTCCGATCGGCACCGCGATCCAGCTGGGCCAGTCGCGCAGCAGCGCGGTGAGTCCGAACAGCACGGCCACGGCGAGGAGCGCGCCGGCCGGGGCGAGGAACCACCAGTGAGGGCGAAGATCGAGTACGAGGTCTTCGTCGTCGGTGAGGAGGTGAGGCGGGAACGGCATGCCGCGATGGTAGCCCCGCTCAGCCCCAGCCCCAGGCGTGGAGGGCTTCGTCGTCGATTCCGAAATGGTGGGCGATCTCGTGCACGACCGTGATGGCGATCTCCTCGATCAGTTCTTCGGTGTCGGCGGCGACCTCACACAGCGGCAACCGGTAGAGCGAGATCACGTCGGGCATGACCAGGCCGCCGTAGTCGTCGCGTTCCGTCAGCGGGATGCCCTCGTAGAGGCCGAGGAGGTCTTCGGTCGGGTGGCGGTCGGCGGCCACGATCGCGACGTTCTCCATGAGTCGCCCGAGCTCCTCGGGAAGCGCGTCGAGCGCATCGGCGACATGGCGTTCGAACTCCCGCGCGCTGACCGGCTCCACCCCGGAGACACTACCGATCGAGTGGGTAGGGTTCGCTCGTGTCCGCATCGGCCCCGCTCCTCGACGGTCTGACCGACCAGCAGCGCGACGCGGTCACCACCGCGGCCGACCCGCTGTGCATCATCGCCGGCGCCGGGTCGGGCAAGACGCGGGTGCTCACCCGGCGCATCGCGTGGCACGCGACCGAGGGCGACATCGACCCCCGCCGGGTGCTGGCGTTGACCTTCACGCGCCGAGCCGCGGCGGAGTTGCGGTCGCGCACCCGCCGACTCGGCCTACGCGAAGAGATCGCGGCCGGCACCTTCCACGCCGCGGCGCTCGCGACGCTGCGGCGGTTCTGGGACCACACCGGACGCAGCCACCCGACGCTCGTCGAACGACGCCTGTCGATGCTGGCCAAGGCACACCCCCGTCTCGACCGAGCGACCGTGGCCGACCTCGATGCCGAGATCGGGTGGGCCCGGGCTCGACTGATCACGCCCGAGGCCTACGGCGAGGCCGCCGCGGCCGCGAAGCGACGGCCGCCCCGCTCCGCCGACTTCGTGGCGAAGGCCTACGAGTCGTACCAATCGGCGAAGCGTGAGCGGCGCATGATCGACTTCGACGACGTGCTCGCCCTCTGTCACGCGACGCTGCAACGCGAGACCGCGTTCGCCGAGGCCCAGCGGTGGCGCCACCGGCACCTCTTCGTCGACGAGTTCCAGGACGTCAACCCTCTGCAGTTCGCCGTGCTGCAGGCGATGCGCGGCCCCGAGTCGACGCTCGTCGTCGTCGGCGACCCTGATCAGGCGATCTATGGCTGGAACGGGGCCGAGCCCGACTTCATCAACCGGATCGACGAGCACCTCCCCGGCATCGCCGTGGTGCACCTGCGCACGAACTTCCGATCGACACCCGAGATCCTCGCGGTCGCCGGCCGGGTCCTCGACAAGGACCCGCAGCCGGCCTCGCGATTCCGGGGCGACCCGGCCACGCTGACCCCGTGCGAGCTCGACGACGAGCCGGCGACCGTGGCACTGGCGGTCCGCGCTCGCCACAAGCCGGGCGCGCCCTGGAGGCACCAGGCCGTCCTCGCTCGCACCAACGCGCAGCTTCCGGCAATCCGCAACGCGCTCGAGGCCGCGGGTATCCCCACCCGTAGCCGCGGCGAGGGCGCGCTCCTGCGCCGGCCCGAGATCGGCGACCTCCTCGCCCGTTGGCCGCGCGGCAGCCTGGCGGCCGCACTCACGGACGAACAGACCGCCGACACGCCGGCGCTCGATCCGGAACGGGCGGCGATGGTCGATGCGTTTCTCGGCCTGGCCCGCGACCATCTCGTGCTCGAGCCCGACGCCTCCGTCGACGAGTTCGTGTCCGCCCTTCGCCACGATGACCGGATCGGCACCGCCGGAGATGCCGTCGAGCTCGCCACGTTCCACTCCGCCAAGGGGCTCGAATGGCCGATCGTGCATCTCGTCGGCCTGGAGGACGGGCTCGTGCCGATCGCCTTCGCCCGCACCCGGGCGGCGCGCGAGGAGGAGCAACGACTCCTCTACGTGGCGGTCACCCGAGCCGAGCGGGAGCTCCACGCCACCTGGTGCACCGCGAGGACCATCGGCGAGAGCGTGCTCCGCCGACCACCGTCGCCGTGGCTCGAGGCCTTCGTCGATCCCGACGCCGACGCGCCGGTGGAAAGCCCTCACATCGACGAACTCCGTTCCCGGATCGGCGACCACGGGCCCGACATCGACCTGACCGACGTCGTGACGCCGGTGATCGAATCGCTCGACGCCTGGCGCGAGGCGGCGGCGCGGGCGGCCCGGGTGGCACCGACGGCCGTCTTGTCCGACGACGCGCTCCGCCGGATCGCGGAGACTCGCCCCGACTCGATCGACGACCTGGCGGCGGTCCCGGGCGTCGGCCCGGCCAAAGCGCGACGCTTCGGTCCCCGGCTGCTGGAGATCAGTTCGCCGCTCGAGTGACCCGGGGTGGTCCCGCGGCGTTCAGCCCTCGGGACCGTCGCCTTGTTCGGTGCGTGGGTGGGCGACGACCACGACGGTGGCGTTGGACTGTTCGAGCACCGTCTCGACCGTGTGACCGAGGAACGGACGACCGTCGACATTGCGGAGCTGTGCGCCGAGGACGACGAGGTCGGCGGTCTCCGAGCGCGCTGCGTCGACCAGGGCGGTGCCGGCCGTCGCCGACTCGCGGACCATGGTCCGCGGCTCCACCCCCGACTCGGCCGCCAAGGCGATGGCGCTCTCGACGAGCTGGTCGGCGACGTCGAGACCGGGGTCGTCGTCGCGGCCCCGCCGGCCGAAGATTCTCGGCAGCGGCGACGCCCGGTTGAGCACATGGGTCAACACGACCTCGGTGCCGAGCGCGGCCGAGATCGAGAACGCGACCTCCTGGGCGGAGCGGCTCGACCGGGTGCCGGTGACGGGCACGATCACCCGGCTGAAGGCCGGTGGGAGCGGCCGATCGAGGCCCCGGGCCCGACGTACGATCACGAGGGGCAGGGTCGCGTTGAGCAGGAGCTCGTCGACCATCGGCGAGTAGAGCTGACCTTCGTGGCGCGCCGCGACCCCCACGGCGATCACGCCGTAGCCGAGCCGCGACTCGGCCAGAACCGACGAGGCCACATCGGTTCCCTTGAGCTGGCGATGGTCGACCTCGCGCTCGTCGAGCACGGCTTCGAGGACGGAGACGTCGGGCCACTCGCCGTTGTCTCGCACCGAGACGATGGTCGCCGGGGCCTCCGTCGGCCACGCGAACTGCACCAGTTGGGCGGCGGCGATCGATGCGGGCTCACCCTGGGACGGCAGCAGGATCCGCGACGACTTGACGACGAGATTCCGGCTCAGGGCCTCTTCTCGCTCGAGTCGACGCTGCTCGTCGGGCGAGCCCAACCAGTCCCTGACGACGATCCGCAGGCTCACGGCGGCGAAGACCGAGGTCACCAGGGGGACGAGGATGATGATGGTGTACGCCGTTTCGTTGAAGACCCCCAGCGACAACCCGACCGACGCGATGACGATCTCGAGCGCCCCGCGTGCGTTGAGCCCGGCCCCGAGCGCCGTTGCGGCACGGTTGCTCTGGCCGGCCAGGCGAGCGCCCACGAAGGCACCCGCGAACTTCGCGACGATGGCCACGATCACGACGACGCCGGCCCACCAGAGGGCATCGCCCTCCCCGAGCAGACCCAGATCGACGCGCAGCCCGGCGGTGGCGAAGAACACCGGGGCGAGGAACGTGGTGGTCAGCGACTCGACCTGTTCGAGCACCTCGGGCTGTTGGAAGCGCGACCGGTGCAGCACGACGCCGGCCACGAACGCACCGAGTACCGCTTCGATACCGAGGGCCTGGGTCGCAACGCCGTAGAGGAGCATCGTGAAGACGACGACGGTCATGGCCCCCGAAACGTTGGGACCGTCACGGCGAACCCAGCGCAACGCGAGGTCGACCGCTCGTTGGCCGACGGTCATCGCGAGGACGAGGAAGACAACCAGCCCGAGCACCGTCTCGAGCACGGCGGAGACCGACACGGACCCGGAGGTCGCGAAGCCGGCGAACACGGCGAGCATGACCCAGCCGACGACGTCGTTGGCCATGCCGGCCGCCACGGTGATCTGTCCGAAGTCGCGTCGCATCAGACCCAGCTCGGACAGGATCTTGGCGATCACCGCCAGGGCCGAGACCGAGAGCGCGGCAGCGACGAACAGGGCGAAGACGGTGCGATCGCTCTCGGCTCCCAGGAACGAGTCGGGCAACAGGAAGCCGACCGCGAGCCCGCCGATGAGGGGCAGCACGAGACTGAAGCCGGTGACCAGCGCCGCCGCGCGACCGAGTCGACGGATGAGCGCCAGATCGGTCTCGAAGCCCGCGGTCACGAGCAGCAGGGCGACACCCAACCAGCTGATGGCGAAGAGGGCACCCGACGAGATCTCGTCGTCCGGGAGGAACCAGTGGAAGCCGTCCTCCCAGACCCGCCCGAAGATCGACGGGCCGAGGATGACGCCGGCCGCCAACTGGCCGATCACCGACGGAAGGTTGATCCGGCGCATGAGCGCGCCGCAGAGACGGGCCATCCCCACCAGCACCAGGAGCTGGGTCCAGAAGACGAGGAGCGCGTGTTCGTCGAGCGGCGTGAGCATCGATCAGCGGATGCCGTCGATCAGCACCGGGGCGTGGTCGCTCGGCGGGTCGTCCTTGGGGCCCTTGCGCTCGTTGCGGTCGACCAGGGCGACGTCCATGCGGTCGGCGACACTTCGCGACGCGAGGAGGAGGTCGATCCGCATGCCGATCTTCTTGTGGAAGTTGCCGCCGCGATAGTCCCACCAGGAGAAGAGTCCGGCGTCGTCGTGGTGTTCGCGGAACACGTCGACGAGCCCCCACTCGCGGAACCTCGCGAGCTTCTCGCGCTCGGCCGCGCTGGTGTGGGTCTGGTCGACGAACTTCGAGGGGTCGTGGACGTCGCGGTCGTCGGGGGCGATGTTGAAGTCGCCGCAGACGACGACGTCGTCGGCGGGCGTGCACTGGCCGTCGAGGTCCGCATGGAGTCGGTCGAGCCAGCGCAGCTTGTACTGGTAGTGCTCGTGATCGAGTGAGCGTCCGTTGGGGATGTAGCACGACGCGATGCGCACCCCCCCGCAGGTGGCCCAGGCGACCCGGGCCTCGGGGTCGGGTTCGAGTCCATCGCCGAAGCCGGCGATCGGATCCTCGATCCCCACGCGGCTCAGGATGGCGACGCCATTCCAGCGTCCTTCGCCGTGGTGGAACGATTCGTAGCCCAGCGCCTCGAACGCGAGGGCGGGGAACGCATCGTCGGCCAGCTTCGTCTCCTGGAGACACAGCACATCCGGCTCGAAGGTCTGGAGCCAACGCTCGACCCGAGCGAGCCGCGCGTTGAGCGAGTTGACGTTCCAGGTCACGATGCGCACGGCGGCACCCTATCCCCCCGACGATCGGCGCATCCGCTCCCCCGCCACGACAACCGATTGGCCGTAGACTCGCCCTGTGGCAACCACGGAGAACGCACCCGACCTCGGCCCCAACGCCTGGCTCGTCGACGAGATGAAGGCCCTGTGGGCCGCCGACCCCGACTCCGTCACCCCCGAGTGGCGAGCCATGTTCGAGGCCAACGGCTCCCCCGCCGCGCCCGCGGCCGCCCCCGCGGCGCCGATCGAGGTCGGCTCGAGTGAGGTGACCCCGGTGCGGGTGGCCTCCACCGACGACTGGACCGCCCCCGTCGCGCCCCCGTCACCGGCCGCGCCCCCGACTCCGCCGCCGACACCGGCCGCGCCCGCGACTCCGCCGCCGACACCGGCCGCGGTCCCGGCGAATGCCGGCGCCAGCAACACCACACCACCGACACCGGCCGCGGTCCCGGCGAACGCCGGCGCCAGCAACAGTGAGGCGATCCGTGGCGCGGGCGCCCGCATCGTCGCCAACATGGAGGCGTCGCTCGACGTACCGACGGCGACGAGCTTCCGCCAGGTCCCGGCGAAGTTGCTCGAGATCAACCGCAAGGTCATCAACGGTCATCTCGGTCGCAAGCAGACGGGCAAGGTCAGCTTCACTCACCTGATCGGCTACGCCGTCGTGCGGGCGATCGCCGACGAGATGCCGGCGATGAACAACACCTACGAGGCCGACGCCGACGGCAAGCCGCGCCTGATCCGCAACCCCCACGTCGGGCTGGGCATCGCGGTCGACATCGAGAAGTCCGACGGGTCCCGCACGCTGATGGTGCCGTGTATCCGCGAGGCCGACACGCTCGACTTCCGTGAGTTCGTCGACCACTACGAAGCCCTGATCACCAAGGTGCGCGACGGGAAGCTGTCGCCCGACGACTTCGCGGGCACGACGGTGAGCCTCACCAACCCGGGCACGATCGGCACGCTGCAGTCCGTGCCCCGTCTCATGCCGGGCCAGGGCCTCATCGTGGGCGTGGGCTCGATCGCGTTCCCCACCGAGTTCGAGGCGGCGGACCCGGCCAAGTTGGCCGACCTCGGCGTGTCGAAGGTGATCACGCTCACGTCCACCTACGACCACCGGATCATCCAGGGCGCCGAGTCGGGCATGTTCCTCAAGAAGGTCCAC
>JAUIML010000081.1 GCA_030432715.1 Acidimicrobiia bacterium
CGACATCGAGGCGTTGGGCGCCACCAAGATCGACGATCTGACCGACCTGTGCCGTCGCGCCGACGTGCTCTCTCTCCACGCGCCGGCCCTCCCGGCCACCCACAACCTGATCGGGGCCGAGCACCTCGCCGCCCTGCCCGCCGGCGCCACCGTGATCAACACGTCGCGGGGCCACTGCCTCGATCTCGACGCGCTGACCGCCGAACTCGAGTCCGGGCGTCTCTTCGCCGTCATCGACGTGACCGACCCGGTCGAACCCCTCCCCGACGACCACCCGTTGCGAACGCTCCCGAACGCGGTCTACACCCCCCACATCGTCGGATCGCAGGGAACGGAGCTCGCCCGGATGAGCGACTGGGTCTGCGACGAAGTCGAACGATTCGTGGCGGGCCGACCGCAACGCAACCAGATCACCCGTGACATGATCGACCGGATCGCTTGAGAGCAGGAGAAGAAAACATGAGCATCCCCTTCGACGACATCGACGCCATCAACGCCCACGCCAGCGAGGAGTACGGCGACTGGGGCAAGGAGATCGTCGTCTCCCAGGAGATGATCAACGACTTCGCGGAGCTGACCGGCGACCGTCAGTGGATCCACATCGATGTGGAGCGCTGCAAGCGCGAGAGCCCCTTCGGTGGCCCTATCGCCCACGGCTACCTGACCATGAGCCTCATGCCGATGCTGATCTCGGTGCCCGTCGAGCTCTCCGGCGTGAAGAACGCCGTCAACTTCGGCTGCGGTGGGGCCCGCTTCCTGTCACCGGTGCCCGCCGGTTCGACCGTGCACGCCCGCAGTCGGCTCATCGGGGCCGAAGCCCACCGGGCCGGCACGCTGCTCAGCTTCGAGTCGGCCACCCACGTGAAGGGCAACGAGAAGCCCTCGCTCGTCTACACCTCGCAGATCCTCTACCAGGGGTGATCCGGTGCCCACCCCGGGCAACTTCCTCACCACCCTGATCGACGCGGCCGCGACGCGCCTCGATCGCACGTTCCTGGATGGTCCCGACGTCGGCGAGATCACCTACGGCGCGATGTTCGACCGTGCGGCCCGCTTCGCCGGGGTGCTCCACGACCATGGCGTGAATCCCGGTGACCGGGTCCTGGCCACCGCCGACAAGTCGACCGACGTCGTGGCGCTCTATCTCGGGTGTCTCCACGCGGGAGCGGTCTACGTCCCCCTCAACCCCGCGTTCACCGCTGATGAAGTCGCCTACTTCGCCGGCGACGCCGAACCGGCGATCGTCGTCGACGACGCCCGCCTCGCCGACCTCGCCGCCGCCGCGGCGATGACCGACCCCGCCCCCCTGCGTGATCGGGACGACGACGACCTCGCCGCCCTGCTCTACACCTCAGGCACCACCGGCCGGCCCAAGGGGGCGTCGCTGACCCACGCGAACCTCCGCCACAACGCCTGGGCTCTCCACGACGGATGGCGGTTCTCGCCCGCCGACCACCTGCTCCACACCCTGCCGCTGTTCCACGTGCACGGCCTCGTCCTCGCCCTGCACTGCGCCATGCTCTCCGCCGTCCCCGTCACCTTCCTGATCCGCTTCGACCGGGACCAGGTGATCGAAGCGCTGCCCGCGGCCACCGTGCTCATGGGAGTGCCCACCCACTACACCCGCCTGCTCGACGACGACCGCTTCGACCACCGGCGGGTGGCGAACATGCGCCTCTTCACCTGCGGCTCCGCGCCCCTGCCCGATGCTGTCTTCGACGCCTTCACCGCGCGCACCGGCCACCGGATCTGCGAGCGCTACGGCATGAGCGAAGCCGGGATCATGACGTCGAACCCCTACGACGGTGAGCGCATCGCCGGAACCGTCGGCTTCGCGCTGCGCGACGTCGAACTCCGGGTCTGCGACGACGAGGGGAACGAACTGCCTGTCGACACGACCGGCGTGGTCGAGGTCCGGGGCCCCCACCTCTTCGCCGGGTACTGGCGGCGCCCATCCGACACCGCGGCGGCACATCGCGCCGGAGGTTGGTTCGTCACCGGCGACATCGGCTCCCTCGACCCCGAGGGTCGGTTGACGCTGCAGGGACGGGCCGGCGACATGATCATCAGCGGCGGCGAGAACATCTACCCCAAGGAGATCGAACTGGTGCTCGACGAGGTCGCCGGGGTCAGGGAGTCAGCCGTCATCGGGGTCCCCCACCCGGACTTCGGCGAAGCCGTCGTCGCGGTGCTGGCCGTCGAGCCCCGGTCGCATGATGACGACCTCGAGACCCGGATACAGCAGGCGCTGGGAGCGAGGCTCGCCCGGTTCAAACACCCCAAGTCACGCGTGATCGTCGACGAACTGCCCCGCAACGCCATGGGCAAGATCCAGAAGAACGTGCTGCGCGACCGCTACGCCTCGCTGTTCACCGACGCCTGAGTCCACCCGCGTCGCGAGCGTGACCGCCGCAACCGGCGGCGCCCGACACGAACGAGCTGCCAGAGGGCGATCAGCCCCAGGGCGGGAACCAGAAGCCGAATGGTGCCGACACCGACCGACCCCTCGACCAACTCGGCCAGCTCGTGCCCGTCCTTCTCGACGCGTTGGTAGTCGCCCTCGGCCCATGCCACCCGCAACGACTCGAGATCCCCGTCCGGATCCCGGCCGAACAAGCCGACAGCGGCGAGCAGTCCGCGGTCGCCGTTGACGAGACGCTCCGCCTCGTCGAACGCAGCCAGTGCGGCTTCCTGCTCATCGAGGAGGGCGTCGACCTCCGCCATGTCGGACTCGGCCGCCTCGAAGAGCGCCTTGCCATCGTCGCGCGGCGTCAGGCCGAGCGACTCCTCCCACCCGAGGAGTGAATCGCGACGCGCCAGCGTGTCGCTCACCGCACCCTGGGCAGCCGAGAACTCGTCGAACTCCCAACTCGCCATGGCGTGGCGGAGATAGGGCGGCAGCGTCCACCCGCCGGCCCGGAAGTCGAGCGCGGCGTAGTCGATGCGCGCCGCGGCCCGGCGATCGAGCAGAGGCCCATCGGCCGGTTCGATCACCGCGGCGCGAAACAGCTCGTCGACACCCTCGGTGCCGGCCGGGCCCTCGAAGTGATCGAGCAGTGTGCGCCAGTCGGGCGGCAACGGCTGTGGTTCGGCCACGACCCCGGGATAGGTGATCGTCTCCGCCCGCAGCGCATCGACGATCGCCCGGACGCCGGCCGCGCCGATCTCGTCGACGACGACAGGGACCACGTCGGCGGCACCCGGCGGATCGGGGCGGCCACCGGCGAACGCCGCGGCCAATCCCTCGACGAACCAGTCCTCGTCGACCGGCACGTCGGCCAGCCAGACATGGGCGAGCTGATGATCGATCGATCCCGCGTCGTCGCGAGCCAGCTCCACGACGTCGTCTCCGACGGCAGGGTGTTCCTCGGACGGGAACGTCCGCCGCACCTCCACCGGCTCGGTTCGGGGCCCGAACCAGCTGTCGAGCTCGGGGATCACCGCGCTCGTACGGCTGAGGACGTCGGCCGCCCAGGCGCTCGTTGGCTCCCAGTCGGCGATCGTCACCTCGGGGGTGAGGGCCGACGTCGTCGAGAGGAACCCCGAGGGATTCAGGAACTCGGCGCGCACGATCTCGTAGGGGGTCGACGGGGCCACCGCGGAACGCAGGGTGAACCCGTCGGGCACCACGAAGCGGGGTTGGCTCCAGGTCGCTCCCTCGGGGCCGGGCACGTAGACGTCGAACGCCAGGGCCCCGGGCTCGACGATCGGGCCGGGCAGGGCGGTGCCACCCTCGATGGCCCAGGCGACGGTGACCTCGAGCGTGTCGCCCGGGTCGAGCGGGGTCGGGAACCCCAGGAGCCAGATCGTGAACCCGTCCTCCTCGCCGGTCGGAAACGCCGTCAACTCGCGGCTTCCGGCCCGAGCGGCCAGGTCGAGGGCATCGACCGGGATCGATTCGAAGAAGCCCGGGAAGGCCGTCGCCGCCGTCCGGTTCTCGAACCGATAGACGAATTCGACCTCGATTCGGCCGGCGCCGACATCCGCCGTGTAGATCGCATCGGTCGCCACGGTCAGCGTCGGCGCCTCCTGCGCCGAGACGGGAACGGCCAGGCTCACCCAGAGCACCACCAGGGCGAGCAGTCCCCCCATTCGACGCTGTGAATCCCTGACCGGCACGACCGCCCAGGGTACCGATCCCGAGGGTCGCGTCGGCCCCACCTCACCGCACCGATCGCCACCGGTGTCTAGGGTCCCGAAATGGACCTGAAGACCACGACCTGGAGTGTGGAGGAGGGCGTCGCCACGCTCACCCTCTCCCGACCGGCGTCGCACAACGCGTGGACCGGGCGCATGCACACCGAACTCCGCCACCTGCTCGACGTCGGCGAACGTGACCCATCGGTGCGCGTGATCGTGATCACCGGCGACCCCGCCGGTGGCACCTTCTGCCCGGGGGGCGATGCGAAAGCGCTCGCCGGCCACGCCGAGCGCGGGGCCTACGACGCCGGCACCCCCGACGATCTGGCCAACCCGGGCTACGGCGTGCGCCCGGAGTACGACGCCGACTTCGCCTACTTCCTCGGACTCGACACGATGACGATCGCGGCCGTCAACGGGGCCGCGGCCGGCGTCGGGTTCGCCCTGGCCTGCTGGTGCGACGTCCGCTTCGTCGCCGAAGAGGCCAAGCTGACGAGTGCCCACGGTCGGCTCGGACTCCCGGCGGAGTACGGCCTGTCGTGGATCCTTCCCCGACTCATCGGCCACGGTCGGGCCGCCGACATCCTCCTCACCTCGAGGATCGTGCGCGGACGCGAGGCTGCCGCCATCGGGTTGGCCATCCGGGCCCCCGACCGCGACGACGTGCTCCCCGCCGCCCTCGCCTACGCCCGGGAGATCGTGGCCACGGTCAGCCCCAGTTCGCTACGGTCGACCCGCCGGCAACTCGCCTACGACGCCACCCACGACAACCCGGCCGAGTCGGTACGCGACGCCCAGGAGCGTCTCGAACAGATGATGGGAGAGGCCGACTATCGCGAAGGGGCCGCCGCGCTCAACGAGCGGCGCGCACCCAACTGGTAATTCTTCTCAAGCACGCCTCTCGCCGCGCCGAAGGTAGTGGTGTCCGGCGGATTCGCCCCTGCCGGGCAATGAGAGACGGGTGGAGGTTGAACACTCCCTCCAACGCATCGCCACCAGCGCTTTTCCAGGGTGCTGGCGCACTCGTTCGGCCTCCGCCCCCTCTCGCCTCTCACCCGGCGATCAGGCTGCCGAGGGCCCAGATGGCGGCCACGCTCCCGATCACGATGAACACGACGCTGCGGGCGAGCGGCGCCCGGTCGAGATCGTCGTCTCGCGTCTCGTCGGGTGGGCGGACCAGGGCAGCGAAGTTGCCGACCGCCATGGCGCCGCCGATGGCCAGCACCAACCACGGCAGCAGATCGTCACCCAGGAACATCGCGCCATGTTGGTGCGAAGCCTCGCAGGCTGCCAACCGGGCCATTCGGCCTGTCTCATCGCGAGACGGTCAACTCGCCGGGGTCGGTTCCGATACGGACACTGGCCATCGGATTCGCCCCCGACGGCCACGAAGAACGGGCGGGGGTCGAACACTCCCTCCAACGCATTGCCTCCAGCACACCGCGCCACCCGCGCATTTCCAGGGTGCTGGCGCACTGGTTCGGCCTCCGCCCGCTCTTCCCCGACCGGCCGATGTCAGTCGAGGAAGTCTTCGTCGGTGACCTCGGAGCGGATGGAGAAGACCACTTCCTCGTCGACTGCGCTCTGGCGCCGGACCCGACTCGATTGCAGGGCCCCGGTCTCGTCGTCGAAGCAGAACCGAGCCGCCCGCCCCCAGGGCGACCGGAGCGCGGCGGGGATGAGTTCGACCAGAAAGCACCCGTCGACCTCGGCGACGTCGTAGATCCGGGTGTCGCCGATCACATAGCCGAGCACCAGCGACATCTCCGAACGCAGTCGTTCGTCGTAGGTCAGGAGCCCGTCGACCTCCGCACACTCCGGCACGATCACCGGTTCGGCCGGATTGTCACAGGTCACCACCGACCCGTCGATGGATTCGATCACCGCCCCCAGCCGGACCACGATTCGACGGGGTGGCTCCTGGGCCACATAGGTGTCGCCAGTCAAGGGCGAATCGCTCCCGTCGAGGGTGCGGGTCCAGGTCCCCGAGCTCACGAAGGTCGCGGTCCGCCAACGGTCCCAGGCGACCACGAGATCCCGGGCCGCCTGCTCGTCGTGGTCGACCGGCGGGAAGGACAGCTCGACAGGTCCCAGGTCGGGGTCGGTGGTGTCGTCCTCGCCCACCAGCGCAGTGATTCCGAGCACGACCACCACCCCGGCGACCACACCAGCCACGATGAGGAGCAGCGGACGCATGGGGCGGACAGTACTGCAGCCGTGGGGTCTACCGGCTCGCTCAGACGTCGCGGCGGGTGAGGTTCTTGAAGGCGGTGAAGCGGGGCAGGAAGCCCAGATTGATCGTGCCGGTGGGCCCGTTGCGGTGCTTCGCGACGATGACCTCGGCCATGCCCTCGTTCTCACTGCCGGGGTTGTAGACCTCGTCGCGGTAGAGGAACATCACGACGTCGGCGTCCTGCTCGATCGATCCCGACTCGCGTAGATCGGCCAGCATCGGCCGCTTGTCCTGGCGCATCTCGAGGTTTCGGGAGAGCTGCGAGAGCCCGACGACCGGACACTGGAGTTCGCGGGCGAGGATCTTGAGCCCACGGCTGATCTCGGCGACCTCGACCTGACGACTCTCGGCCCCGGCCCGCCCGGTCATCAGCTGGAGATAGTCGACCACGATCATGCCCAGGTCGCCGGTGCGGCTCTTGAGCCGGCGCGCCTTCGCCCGGATCTCCATGATCGTCAGGTTGGGGTTGTCGTCGATCCACAGGGGCGATTCGGCCAGACGGCCGATGCCGTTGGAGATGCGGGTCCAGTCGTCTTCCTTGAGGTTGCCGTCGCGCATGTTCTTCGCATCGACGTTGGCCTCCGAACACAGGAGACGCTGGGTGAGCTCGAGATGGCCCATCTCGAGACTGAAGATCAGGGTCGGCCGGTTCTCGCGCACGGCGGCGTGGGCGGCCATGTTGAGCGCGAAGGCGGTCTTGCCCATGGCGGGCCGGGCACCGACGATGACGAGGGCGTTGGGTTGGAGCCCGGACAACAGCTCGTCGAGGTCGACGAAACCGGTCGGAGTGCCGGTGATCCCCTCGCCCGCCTCGTAGAGCTGCTCGAGGCGATCGAGCGTGGCATCGAGCAGATCGCGGATCTCGCCCATGGTGTCGGCCACCCGCCCCTGGGCGACCTGGAACATCATGTTCTCGGCCTCGTCGACCGCCTTGGTGACGTCGTCGGGGCGGCCGTAACCGATCTCCGCGATCTCGCCGGCCACCTCGATCAGGCGCCGCAACGTGTAGCGCTCCTGGATGATGCTGGCGTACTTGCCGGCGTTGGAGGTGGCCGGGGTGTTGAGCTGGAGGTTGATCAGCCCGTCGAGGCCACCGATGGTCTCGAGCACACCACCGCGATCGAGCTCTTCGGCGACGGTGACCGGGTCGACCGGATCGCCGCTCGCGTAGAGCGCGGTGATCGCGTCGAAGACATGGGCGTGGGCCGGGCGGTAGAAGTGCTCGACCGACGCCACCTCGACCGCGTCGGCGATGGCGTCTCGCGACAGGAGCATCGCGCCGAGAAGCGACTCCTCGGCCTCGAGGTTGTGGGGTGGGACCCGAGCGGCGCGGCGGGTATCGATCTCACTCATCACCATCAGCTCGTCACCCCCATCTCGTCGTCGCCGTGGCGGCACCGACGGACGATGCTGGCCGCACGGCCTTGTGTGGAACCAGGGGGAATCGCGTGAATTCCAGGGGAAATCGGATGCGATTCCTGTGGACAGATCTTGTACACAGGCGCGACGCGTTGTGGATGATCCTGTGGAGATCTGGGGATTGTGGCCTCGGCCACCCCCACACGAGGGGTGGCCGAGCGCTCACTCTTCGATGATCTCGACGGTGACGGGGAACTCCACCTCGGGGTGGAGCTTGCACATCACCATCGACTGACCGAGGTCCTTGAGCGGGTGCTCGAGGTTGAGGCTGCGGCGCTCGAGCACCGTGCCGGTCTGGGCTTCGACGGCCTCGACGATCTCCGCCGCACCGACCGAACCGAACAGTCGGCCACCCTCGCCGGCCTTGGCCGAGATGGTGATCACGGTCGGGACGAGCTTGGTCGCCACTTCTTCGGCCTCGGCCCGACTCGCGGCGTTGCGCATGCTCGCAGCACGGCGCATTGCCTCGGCCTGGGTCTCTGCTCCCTTGGTGGCCTTCATGGCCAACCCCTTGGGGCTGAGCAGATTGCGGAAGTGACCGTCGGCGACCTCACAGATGTCGCCCTTGCGGCCGAGTCCGTCGACATCTTGACGCAGGATCACCTTCACGCGCCCGCCTCCTCGCTCATGGTGTCGGCAACCGTGGCCTGGTCACCGTCGATGGTGACGCCTTCGATCTCGGTCGTGTCGAGTCCGTCGTCGCCTTCATGTCCGTCTTCGTCGCTGCCGGGCGGCGGACCGCTGGGCCGCGGCGCCGGACCGTCGGCCCGGCCGCCCCGCTCACCACGATCACGGTTGCTGCGCTGCGTGGTCACCCGGTTGGCGTAGGGAATCAACGCCATCTCGCGGGCCACCTTGATCGCATCGGCCACCAGCTTCTGCTGTTGGGTGTCGTTGCCGGTGACCCGGCGAGCGCGGATCTTGGCCCGCTCCGACATGAACCGACGCAACAGGTTGGCGTCCTTCCAGTCGACGTACTCGATCTTCTCCTGGGAGAGGATCGAGACCTTCTTCTTGCCGCCGCGGCGGCCGGCGTCCTTCATGTTCTTGGACCCGCCGCGCTTCTTTGCCTTGGCCATTGTGTGTACTTCCGTTCTTCGAATCTGATTGTGGGCGCGTTCTGCCGGGGGCTAGAACGGCTCCTCGTCCATGTCGTATGCGGGCGGGGCCTGATTGGCCGCCGGGCGGCTCTGACCGCCGCCTCCGCCGCCCTGGTTGCCGCCACCCTGGCCACCGTCGCCGCGGAACTCGTTGCGACGGATCTCGGCGGACGCCCACTTGAGGCTGGGGGCCACGTCGTCGGCGATGATCTCGACCGCGGAACGACGGTCACCGTCGGGCGTGTCCCAGCTGCGCTGCTGGAGCATGCCGTAGACCACGACACGAGAGCCCTTGCTGATCGACTCGGCCACGTTCTCGGCCAACTGCCGGAAGCAGCTCACGTTGAAGAACGAGACCTCCTCCTCGCCGTCGGCCTTCTTCTTGTTCCAGGCGATGCCGAAGTTCGCGACGGCCATGCCGCCCTGCGTGAACCGCAACTCGGGATCGCGGGTGACGTTGCCCACGACCGTGATGGTGTTGTCGAATGCCATGTCGGTACCTCTTCCGATCAGCCGGCCGGCGCCGGCGCCGGCTCACCGAAGAGGCCGCGTCGAGCGGCTTCCTTCTCGGGGAGACGGAACAGCTTGTGGCGGACGATGTCGTCCGCGAGACGGAGCTGGCGCTCGGTGACGGGGAGACCGGCCGTTTCGGTGACGATCTCCCAGACGCAGTAGTTGCCCTCGGTCTTGTGGTTGATCTCGTAGGCGAAGCGGCGGCGACCCCAATGGTCGGTCTTCGCGATCGTGCCGCCTTCGTCGGTGATCAGACCGGCGGTTCGGGCGATCACCTTCTGCACGTCGTTCTCGGGAACGTCGCCGTCGATGATGATCATCAATTCGTAGGCTCGCTGAACAGCCACGAGCTCACCTCCTCTGGACCCGCAGGGCGGGGCCCCTTCCCGGGGCAGGGGTTGTTTCGGTTGTCTGCCCCAAGTGGAGCAACCCAAGGCTACCGGTCGAGCGCATGACTGCACCCTACGAGTGGGGTGTGACACCGGAGTAGGGACGCAGCGAGCACTACCGTCTTGCCATGTGCGGCAACCATCGTCCTGACGGCAGCACGGTCGACCACCACCACGGCCCCCATCACCACCTCGACGAGCGGCCGGTCTTCATGCCCGCGGTCCGCGGTCCGCGCCAGTGGCGCCGCCGAGCCTTCCTGGGTGAGTTGGGCAAGGGCACGATGGCCTTCGCGGTGCTGGCCCCGGCCTTCATCACCGCCTGCAGCGACGACGCCGACACGGGATCCTCGGCCGACGGAACCACCACGACCGCGACCACGACGACCACGAACGAGGGAGTGTCCGAACCAGCCGGGCTCAGGTGGGCGCGCACGGATCTGGGGTTCGTGTCGGCCTACGTGCTGGCCCGCGGAACCGAGGCCGCGATCGTCGACACCGGGGTCGCCGGCAGTGCGGAGGACATCGGCGCAACGTTGGCTGCGATCGGTCTCGGCTATGCCGATGTGGCCCACGTGTTCCTGACCCACCTCCACGGTGACCACGCGGGGTCGATCGGCGAGGTCATGGCCCAGGCCACTTCGGCGACGGCCTACGCGGGCGAGGCCGACATCGGCGGCATCGACTTCGACGCTGTGACGGCCACCGCGGACGGCGACGAGATCTTCGGACTCGAGGTGATCGCCACACCCGGACACACCGCCGGTCACATCTCGGTGATCGACCACGACGCCGGTCTGCTCGTCGCCGGTGATGCCATCAACACCCTCGACGGCGGGGTGCAGGGGCCCAACCCCGGATTCTCCAGCGACATCGAGGTCGCCAATGCGTCGGCCCGCCGCCTGGCCCAACTCTCGTTCAACACCCTCCTGGCCGGACACGGCGACCCGATAGAGGACATGGCCGACACCGCCGTTGCCGCCATGGCTGCCACATTGTGACTGGTAGCGGCGTGATTGGGAGCGGCGTGATTGGTAGCGGCGTGACTGGTAGCGGCGTGATGCTCGCACTCACGCTCGCCCTCACCCTGGGGGCCTGCAGCGACGCCACCGATGGCGGTGGCCCCGACGACGACGCGTCCACGACCACCGCGACCGCGGGTCCGGACGACGATCCGACGACGAGCACGAGCCCGCCGACCACGGCGGCCCGACCGGCGCCGGTGACGAACGTGGAGATCGCGACGATCAACGTCCTGCACGGGCTCACACCCCCGATCTCGGGGTGTGAGGAATACACCGACCAGTGCAACGTCGAGGCCCGGGTGGAGATCCTGTGGCGGTATCTCGAGGACGACGTCGGCTGTCCCGAGATCATCGCCCTGCAGGAGATCGCGGTGCGCTGGTTCGAGGTTGTCCCCCAGCGGCTGCCCGACCTCTGCGCCGGCACCCACGTACTCCTCACGGAGGACCTGGGTCTGTTCGACCAGGAGATGATCCTCACCACCCTCCCGGTCATCGAGGACCAGCGCGTCGATCTCGCGGGCACCGGCGTGTGGTCGGCCCACTGGGCCCAACTCGACGCCGGCGACGGTCTCCTGGTCGACGTGTTCGCCACCCACTACGCCAGCAGCTCCTTCAATCCGCCGTGCAGCACCGATGCCCCGGCCACGACCTGCCACCCCGACTGCCCGACCGGGTCGACACTCGGCGACTGCCATCCGCGGGAGACGCTCGCCTTCCTGGCCGAGCGGGCCGCGCCCGGGTCGCTCCAGTTGATCGTGGGCGACCTCAACAACGGGCCGGAGGAACCCCGGCTCGCGACCCTCACCGGGGCCGGTTTCGTCGACACCTACCTGGCGGCCGGCAACCCCGAATGCCCGGACGGCGGGGGTACCGGATGCACCAGCGGCATCGGCCGCGACGCCGACACCGACTACGACGGACTCGACGTCGCCGACACCGTGCTCCGCGGTCGGATCGACTTCGTGCTGGCCCGGCCTCCGGCCGGATGCACGCTGGTGGTCGACATCGACGACCTCGACGGCGACGGCACCCACACCGGCCATTGGGCCGACACCCCGCTCGGGGAGCCGTTCGAGGGGCTCTACTGGGCCGCTGACCACGCCGGGGTCCAGGCCGACGTCGGCATCGACTGCGCCTAGTCTCCGAGCGATGCCGTCCTCAACCTCCACCCCGATGTCCGCGGCCTCGATCGATGTCGCCCGGGCCCGGGCCGCCACCCCCGGCTGTCGTGACCTGGTCCACTTCAACAACGCCGGGGCCGCCCTGCCGACCGAGCGCACCCTGCGAACCCAGATCGACCATCTCGAGCTCGAGGCCCGCATCGGCGGCTACGAGGCCCAGGACGCGGCGGCCGACCGCATCCAGGGGATCTACGACTCGGTGGCGGAGTTGATCAACGGCGCCCCGACCGAGGTCGCCCTCATGGCGAGCAACACGGCCGGATTCGACCTGTTCCTCTACTCACTTCCCTGGGCCGAGGGTGATCGGCTCCTCACCACCCAATCGGAGTACGGCGCCAACTATGTCGCCTACCTGCACCTCGCCCGGACGAAGGGGATCTCCGTCGAGGTCGTGCCCAACAACGAGCACGGCGAGATCGACGTCGATGCCCTCGAGGCCACGGTCGACGAGCGGGTCAGGCTGATCTCGCTCAACCACGTCCCCACCAACGGCGGGCTGGTGAACCCTGTTGTCGAGGTCGGTCGGGTGGCCAGGGCCCACGGCATCACGTATCTGCTCGACGCGTGTCAGTCGGCCGGGCAGATCCCGCTCGATGTCGCCGAGATCGGCTGCGACGCCCTCACCGCCACCGGCCGCAAGTTCCTGCGCGGCCCCCGCGGCACGGGGTTCCTGTGGGTCCGCCAGTCCGTGCTCGAGACGATCCACCCGGTCACGATCGACCACGACGCGGCGACCTGGACCAGCCCGAGCGCCTACGAACTGAAGCCCGATGCGACCCGGTTCGAGGTGTGGGAGAAGGGCTGGGTCGGCCTCCTCGGTCTCGGCGCCGCCGTCGACGACGCCCTCGACTGGGGCGTCCCGGCCATCCGCGACCGCATCGTGGAGGTCGCCGCGGCGTTGCGTGAGCGGTTGACCGCAGAGGTCGCCGGCGCCGAGGTCCACGATCTGGGGCGCACGCGCTGCGGCATCGTCACGTTCTCGCTGGCCGGGCGCGATCCCCACACGGTGAAGTCCGCCCTCCACGCGCAGGGCATCAACGTGAGCGTCGTCGGACCCGCCAGCGCCCTCCTCGACGCCACCTCCCGCGATCTGCCACCGCTCTTGCGCGCCTCGGTGCACATCTACAACACCCACGACGAGATCGACGCCCTCGTCAACGCCCTCCAGCCATGAAGCCCGTCCCCGTCACGAAGTGGAAGCGCCGTCGACTCTCGGCCGCGAAGCGCTTCCTGTACTCGCAGATCCTGATGAAGGACGCCGTCCTGGTCGCGTTCGGTCGAGCGAAGCCGTTGGTGCGGTTCACGGTAGAGAACGACCCGCCGTCGATCTATCTCAACTTCGCGGTGCGCGAGGAGCAGCTCGAGGCGTTCGAACGTCACATCGCGGTGCCGATGCCGCTCGCCCCGATTCGTTGCATCGAGGGCGACGAGCCGTACCACTGCCTGACCCTCAACATGTACCGAGTCTCGGGCCTCGCCACGGGAATCCGGGCCGAGTGGTCGACCTACGTACGCGATGCCGACGGGGTGCCCCGCTACATCGTCGTCGACGCCGAGTGCGAGAAGGGCACCCTCGATTCGGTCGACGGGTTCACCGTCAAGGGCCATGCCGGCTACACCGCCGACGGCGAACGTCTCTCGTTGTTCGCCGGGGCCGACGCCGACCACGAGCTGCGCTGCGCGGTGACCCTTCCGCCCGACGCGCCCTCGGCGACGTCGGATCGGGAATGGGTCACCGCCAACGACTACATCTACTGGCGCAACGGGGTGTGCGACCGGACGTTCTACGACGCCGGACTCGCCGACGCAGCCATGGTCTCGATCGATCCCACCACCGCGACCATCACCGACAACACCCAGTGGGCCCCGTTCCTCGACCCCGTCCCGCGCAGCATGGTCGCGTTCACGAAATCGATCGAGTTCGCGATGTCACCCTGGTGGAACATCGACGAGTTGTAGTCCTGACGGCAACGCGAAGTGTTGCCGTTGGGAGTTCGGCGCAGCCGAACTCCGAGCAACGCGAAGCGTTGCCGTCAGCCGGCGCCGTAGAGGTGGAGTTCCTCGGCCTCTTCGTCGGCCATGTGGTAGCTCTCCGCGTCGTTCGGGAACGCCCCCGAACGCACATCGGCGGCGAAGGCCGCCATGGCCTCGACCGACTGGCCCTTGATGTCGGCGTAGCGACGCACGAACTTCGGCACGAACCGGTCCTCGATGCCGAGGAGGTCGTGGTAGACGAGCACCTGCCCGTCGCAGTGGGCACCGGCCCCGATCCCGATCGTGGGGATGTCGATCGCACCGGTGACCATCTCGGCCACCCTGACGGGGACACCCTCGAGCACGATGGCGAAGCAGCCGGCATGGGCGAGTGACTTGGCCGCCTGCACCAGCTTGCGGGCGTGTTCGGCCTGCTTGCCCTGCACCTTGAAGCCGCCCATGGCGTGGATCGACTGGGGGGTGAGGCCGATGTGACCCATGACGGGGATCTCGGCATCGATGATCTGTTCGATCATGGGCAACCGCTTGCGGCCACCCTCGAGCTTCACCGAGTGGGCACCGGCCCGCATCAACTTGGCCGCGTTCTCGACCGTTTCGTGCGGAGAGACGTGGTAGCTCATCCACGGCATGTCGCCCACGATGTGGCAGTCGGGCTTGGCCCGGGCCACGGCGGCCGTGTGATGGCACATGTCGTCGATGGTCACTTGGAGGGTGTCGTCGTAGCCGAGCACGACCATCGCAAGGCTGTCGCCCACGAGGATCAGGTCGGCGCCGGCCTCGCTGGCGATCCGGGCACCGGGCGCGTCGTAGGCCGTGACCATGACCAGGGGCTCGCTGCCGTTCCCGGTCTTGCGGGCGGCGATGGCAGGGGCGGTGAGTTTGCCCATGTCTGACTCTCCTTTCCCGTCCAGCGCACGAGGCTGCCGGCGG
>JAUIML010000082.1 GCA_030432715.1 Acidimicrobiia bacterium
CAGGTTCGTTTCGACGACGCCCTCCACGAGTTCGACACCATCTCCGGTGTCGCCGAGGACGTCACCGACATCATCTTGAACCTCAAGGACCTCGTCCTCACCGTCCACAGCGACGAGCCCGTCACCCTGCGCCTCGATCAGCGCGGGCCGGCCGAGGTCACCGCGTCCGACATCCAACCCCATCCCGACGTCGAGGTGCTCAACGGTGATCTGCCGTTGGCCAACATCAACGGCAAGGGCCGGCTGGCGATCGACATCACGGTGCAGAAGGGGCGGGGCTACGTTTCCGCCGACCGCAACAACACCAGCACCACCATCGGTGTGATCCCGGTCGACTCGATCTACTCGCCGGTCCGTCGGGTCTCCTTCGAGGTGCTCCCGACCCGTGTCGAGCAGTCGACCGACTTCGATCGCCTCGTGCTCGAGATCGAGACCGACGGTTCCATCACCCCCCGCGACGCCCTGGCCTCGGCCGGTGGCACGCTGCGGGCCCTCGTCCAGCTGGTCGAGGAGATGAGTGACGAACCGCAGGGCCTCGAGCTCGGCGAAGCCGTCCAGGTCGCGACCGGTGGTCCCGACATGGACCTGCCCATCGAAGACCTCGAGCTCTCCGAACGTCCTCGCAACTGCCTCAAGCGCGCCCAGGTCAACACCGTCGGCGAGCTGTTGCTCAAGAGCGAGGACGACCTCCTGGCCATCACGAACTTCGGCCAGAAGAGCCTCGACGAGGTCATCGCCAAGCTCGACGAGCGCGGCCTCACCCTCCGGAACCGAGACTGACATGCCGGCAACACCACGCAAGGGCCGCCGCTTCGGCGGCAGCTCCCAGCACCAGAAGCTGATGATGGCCAACCTGGTCGCCTCGCTCATCGCCGCTGAGGGCATCACCACCACCGAAGCCAAGGCGAAGGCGATGCGACCGGTCGCCGAGAAGATGATCACGAAGGCCCGCAAGGGTGGCGTGCACAATCACCGCCAGGTCGTGAAGTTCCTGGGCGATCGCGAGATGGCCTCGAAGCTGTTCGACGAGATCGGTCCCCGTTACGAGGACCGGCAGGGCGGCTACCTGCGCATCATCAAGCTCGACAACCGCAGCGGCGACAACGCCCCGATGGCCCGCATCGAGTTCGTCTGACCCGTCACAACGGTGTCAGACACTCGTCACGACTGAACGTTGTACGAACGCCCCGCCAGGGAGACCGGCGGGGCGTTCGCCGTTCGGCACGCCGGACACTGATTCCCATGGTCGAGCGATTGCCGCCGCCCCCTCCGGAGGGATTCGTTCGGATCCGGATGCGGGTCGCCTACGACGGCGGCGGTTTCTCGGGCTTCATGAAGAACCCGGAGGCGCGAACCGTCGAGGGTGCGCTCGAGGAGGCACTCGCCGAATCGCTGCGGCACCCGGTGAGGCTGAGCTGCGCCGGCCGCACGGATCGCGGGGTGCACGCCCGCGGGCAGGTGATCGCGCTCGACGCCGACGCCGCCCATTTCGACGCCCACGCCCTCGGTCGGGCCCTGAACCGCAAGCTCGGCCCGGAGATCGCGATCGACCGTATCGAGGAGGTCGAGCCGACCTTCGACGCCCGCCTGAGTTGCACGGCCCGCAGCTACCGCTATCACGTGCTCAACCGACCGATCGGCGACCCACTCCGTCGTCATGTCACCTGGCACGTTCGCGAGGCGCTCGATCTCGAGGCGATGAACGCGGCGACTGCGGAGCTGATCGGCCTCCACGACTTCACCGCGTTCAGCAAGAAGAACAGGTCGCGGCCCCACGAGGTCTTCTTGCGGCGGGTGCACTCGGCTCGATGGATTCGACGCGACGACATCGTCCGTTTCGACATCACCGCCAACGCCTTCACCCATCAGATGGTCAGGAGCCTCGTCGGCATGTTCGTGGCGATCGGGCTCGGTCGCCGGGCCGTCGCCGACTTCGCCACGGTGCTCGCCGGCAAGAACCGGGCCATCGCTCCCAGTCCGGCCCCGCCCACGGGCCTCGTGCTGTGGGACGCGCACTACGACTGATCGACATCCGATCGATTTCGCGGCCCATGACGTTTGTCGTTGCCCCGCGGTGCCCGTAGCCTTCAACAGTTCGTTTCAACACGAGGGATTTTCGTGACCACAACCTCCATCAAGGCCAGCGAGATCGAGCGCTCCTGGCACGTCGTCGATGCAGAAGGCCTCGTCCTCGGCCGGCTCGCGACCGAAGTCGCCAACATCTTGCGGGGCAAGCACAAGGCGATCTACACCCCCAACCTCGACACCGGCGACCACGTCATCATCGTCAACGCCGACAAGATCGTCCTCACCGCAGGCAAGGCCGAGAGGAAGCTGGTCCACCGCCACTCCGGGTACCCCGGAGGCCTCAAGAGCGAGACCTACGCCGAGAAGATGGCGCGGAAGCCCGAGCAGGCCGTCTACGACTCGATCAAGGGCATGCTGCCGAAGACCCGTCTCGGCAATGCCCAGATCAAGAAGCTCAAGGTCTACGCCGGTCCCACCCACCCGCACTCGGCTCAGAACCCCCAGCCGCTCGAGATCGCCCACGCCGCCGCGCGTCCCCGGGCCTGAACAGGAACCATTCGATGACTGCTCCGCTCACCCAGACCACCGGCCGCCGCAAGCGCGCCGTCGCCCGCGTCCGTCTGCGTCCCGGCTCCGGTGTCGTGACCGTCAACGGCCAGCCGCTCGACGACTACTTCCCGTCGCGCACCCACCGCCAGAACGCGATCCAGCCGCTCGCCGTCGCCGAGCTCAGCGAGTCCTACGACGTCGATGCGACCATTCACGGTGGCGGCACCACCGGCCAGGCCGGCGCCCTGCGCCTGGGCATCGCTCGCGCCGTCATCGAACTCGACGAAGCCCATCGCCCGGCCCTCAAGGCCGCCGGCTTCCTCACCCGCGACCCGCGGAAGAAGGAGTCGAAGAAGTACGGCCTCAAGAAGGCTCGTAAGGCGCCCCAGTACAGCAAGCGCTGATCGGTGCTCTCGGCTGATGCCGAGCTGCCGATGGTGACGCCGTGAGCCTTCGCTTCGGCACCGACGGCATCCGGGCCGACGCCCGAGATGTGTTGACCACCTCCGTGGTGGCCGCCCTCGGGCGCGCCGGTGCGGAGGTGCTGGGTCCCCACGGCTTGGCCGTGGGGCGAGACACCAGGGCGTCGGGTCCCTCCCTCGCGGCCGCATTGCATGCGGGCGTGCTCGCGGCGGGGGGAGGGTCCGTCGACCTAGGCGTGGTGCCCACTCCGGCGGTGGCCCTCTGGTGTGCCCGGGAAGGGGTCGCCGGGGCCATGGTGTCGGCGAGCCACAACCCGTGGCACGACAACGGCATCAAGTTCTTCGCGCCCGGCGGCCGCAAGCTGGGGGACGACGTCCAGGGACTGATCCAGGAGCGTTTCGACGAGCTGCTGCACGATGGCGACACCCCCACCGCCGCCGAGGGGGAAGACCGCCACGCCGAAGCGGTCGAGCGCCACGTCGACGCGATCGTGTCGAGCCTCGAGGGTCGTTCGCTCGCCGGCCTGCGGATCGTGGCCGACGCCGCCAACGGCGCCGCCTCGACCGTTGCCGGTCGGGTGTTCACCCGACTGGGTGCCGACGTCGAGGTCATCCACGACGGGCCCGACGGCCGCAACATCAACGACGGGTGTGGCTCGACCCATCCGGAGGATCTGCAAGCGGCGGTTCGCGACCGGCGGGCCGACCTCGGTGTCGCGTTCGACGGCGACGCCGACCGGCTCGTGGCGGTCGATGGTGCCGGTCGGATCGTCGACGGCGACCAGGTCATCGCCATCTGTGCCCTCGACCGACACGCCCGAGGCCTCCTCTCCGGCGACGCGGTCGTCGTGACCGTGATGACCAACCTCGGGTTCCGCCGCTCGATGGAGGCCGCCGGTATCCGCGTCGTCGACACCAGGGTCGGTGACCGCTACGTGCTCGAGGCCCTCGACGCCGAGGGCTACACCCTCGGCGGGGAGCAATCGGGTCATGTCATCTTCCGGGATCTCGCCTCGACCGGCGACGGGGTGCTCAGTGCGGTGCAACTCCTCGACGTCGTGGCCCGCACCGGCCGCTCGCTCGCTGATCTCGCCGACACCTCGATGACCCGGCTCCCGCAGGTACTGCGCAACGTGCGCGTGGCCGAACGGCCCGAGGACGTCGATGCGGCCCTCGCTCCCCATGTCGCTGCTTCGATGGCTCGTATGGCCGGTCGCGGCCGGGTGCTGATCCGGCCGTCGGGCACCGAGCCGTTGATCCGGGTCATGGTCGAGGCGGAATCCGACGAAGAGGCCCAGCGTGAGGCCGACTCCCTCGTCGCCGCCGTCGAGTCGCTCTTCACCTGAGGCGTTCGCCTGGAGGTCGCGACGTTCCCCGGACGCCGACGACCGACCGAGAGTTGTGGTGATTCGGCCCTAAACTGGCCCCTCCAGGCGGCCGACGGGAACACGCCCTCGTCTATTGGGAGAAATTCGCATGTGCGGGATCATCGCGGTCGTCAGGCGACCCTCGACACGACCGACTCCAGCCGGGGCCGACGTCGTCGAACCCCTGACGGGGTTGGCCGCAACGCTGCACGACGCGTCCGACATCACCGCGGCCCTGCGGAGGGCCGCCGACGAGCTCGAGACGGCCGATGCGCTCCTTCGTGGTGTGCCCGGTGTACGGCTCCTCCTCCAGGACGCCTCGGTGGCGCCGTCGCTCGTCCATCACTGTGGTGAGATCCAGGCTGCCGTGGAGGCGATCGAGGCGGCCATGGAGGCCGGCGCGGCCCTGCCCACTGCCGAACTCGAACCCCGGAATCAGGAGCTGATCCGAGTCCGCGACGGTGTCTGGGCCATCACCCGCGACCGGATCCGCGCCGCCGAGGCCGTGCGCCGGCTGGCCGGTGACGCCCGTTCGACCGCGGCCCTCGAGGCCTTCCTGTCCGTCCACCAGGCGTTGAGTGCCATCGATCGGCTCGAAGTGCGCGGCCGCGACTCCGCCGGCCTGCATCTGCTCGTCCACGACCACGCGCTCGACCTCGACGATCCCGCGGTGAAGGCGGCGATCGCGGCCCGGGCCGGCGACGAGAACTTCGGGTCGGGAAGCGTGCGGGTGATCGACGGCGTCCTCAGTGTCGTCCACAAGACGGCGGCCGAGATCGGCGAGCTCGGCGACAACACCTCGGTGCTGCGCAAGGCGTTCGCCGACGACCTCCTGCTTCGCGCCGCCCTCGCCAACGACACGGCTCGCACGCTCGTGCTCGGCCACACTCGATGGGCATCGATCGGCATCATCAGCGAGCCCAACGCCCATCCGCTCAACAGCGAGCTGGTCGATGCGTCGGGCCCCTACGTCGTCGGCGCCCTCAACGGCGATGTCGACAACTTCGCCGATCTGATCGCCGAAGAGGGCGTCACGATCGCGCCGGCCATCACCACCGACGCCAAGGTGATCCCCAGCCTGATGAGCTGTCGACTCGGCGAGGGCCTCGAATCGGCGGAGGCGTTCCGGCGCACCGTCGCCACCTTCGAGGGCTCGGTGGCCATCGGCGCCTCCACGGCGAGCGCCCCCGACCGGCTCCAGCTCGCCCTGCGGGGCAGCGGTCAGGCCCTCTACGTGGGTCTCGCCGAGGACGCCTACATCGTCGCGAGCGAGCCGTACGGCGTCGTCGAGGAGACCACGCGCTACCTCCGGATGGATGGTGAGACACCGGGCAATCCGGAGAACCCCAACGCCAGTCGTGGCCAGATCATCGAACTCGACGGTGACGATGCGGGGATGTTGTCCGGCATCCTGCGCAAGGCCTACGACGGTACGGACCTCCCCGTCGACGAGGGCGACATCGCCGTGGCCCAGATCACGACCCGCGACATCGACCGGGGCGACCACCCCCACTATCTGATGAAGGAGATCGGCGAGGCGCCGACCTCGTTCCGCAAGACCCTGCGCGGCAAGATCGTCGACGGCGACGACGGCCCGTCGGTCTCGCTGGGCCCGGAGATCATCCCCTCCGAGGTCAGAGCCGCGATCGCCGACGGATCCATCGACCGGGTCCTCGTCATTGGTCAGGGCACCGCGGCCGTCGCCGGCCAGTCGCTGGCCGCGGCACTCGACGTACTGGTCCCCGACGGCCGGATCACCGCCCAGGCGATTCTGGCCACGGAGCTCTCCGGTTTCGCCCTGCGAGCCGACATGAGCGACACGCTCATCGTTGCCGTCAGCCAGTCGGGCACCACCACCGACACCAACCGCACCGTCGACATCGTGCGCAATCGCGGCGCCAAGGTGATCGCGATCGTCAACCGACGGGGAAGCGACCTGACCGACCGGGCCGACGGCGTGCTCTACACCTCCGACGGTCGCGACGTCGAGATGTCGGTTGCCTCCACCAAGGCCTTTTACTCGCAGATCGCGGCCGGACTCCTGATCGCGATCGCCGTGGCCGACGAGCTCCTCGGCCGCGACGGGGCCGACGACCGGCGGGCCCTGCTCCAGGCGATCACGGAGATGCCGGTCGCCATGGAGACGGTCATCGGCCGGCGGCAGGTGATCGGCGAAGCCGCCCGCCAGTTCGCTCCCAGCCGGCGCTACTGGGCCCTGGTCGGGAATGGCGCCAACCGCATCGCCGCCCAGGAAGTGCGGATCAAGCTCTCGGAGCTCTGCTACAAGTCGATCGCGGCCGACAGCACCGAGGACAAGAAGCACATCGATCTCTCGTCCGAACCGCTCATCCTGGTCTGCGCGGCCGGGCTTTCGGGTTCCACCGCCGACGACGTCGCCAAGGAGGTCGCGATCTTCCGGGCCCACAAGGCGGCGCCGATCGTGATCGCCGACGAGGGCGAGGCCCGCTTCGATGCCGCGCTCGCGGTGCTGCCGGTGCCGGCCGTCGACTCCCGGTTGGGATTCATCCTGTCGGCCATGGCCGGTCACCTCTTCGGCTACGAAGTGGCGTTGGCGATCGATGCGCAGGCAAAGCCGATGCGTGAAGCCCGCAGCGCCATCGAACAGGTGGCGGCTCGCAGCGACGTCAACGGTGAGGCGGCCCTCGAAGCCGTCGAACCGGTGCTCGAACGTCTCGCTGCCGCCTACTTCGACGGCATCCGCACCGGGGCCTACAACGGCCACCTCGAAGCCGGTACGGCGGTGAAGATCGGCTCGCTGCTGCGCTTCGCGCTCGGCTCGGCGCCGCTCGAGTCGTATCAGATCGAATACGGCAAGGTCGGCACGCCGGCGGTGGTGCTCGACGACCTCGCCGCCGCGCTCACGCTCGGGATCGAGGAGCTGACCCGACCCATCGACGCCATCAAGCATCAGGCGAAGACCGTCACGGTCGGCATCTCGCGGTCCGACGAGACGCTGCTCGAGGTGGCGTTGGCTCGTGCTGCCCTCGAGGCCGGGGCCCCGCGCGACCGCCTCAGCTATGCATCCCTGCGAGCCCTCGCCGATCTCGACCCGGCCGTGGCCGAAGTGCTCGGACACACCCGCTACCGCATCGAGGGGCTCGACGAGAACGGGAGGGGCGAGGCCACCGCCGTCGTCGTCGACCGGGGCGGCATCAGCCGCAACATCGCGTCCCGCACGGATCGCTCGCCCACGCTGCGGGGCACCAAGCACCAGGTCGCCCTCGAACGACGCGTGTTCGTGGCCCTGGGTCGCAGCGACGGCCGTTCCCTCGTGTTCGTCCCCGAACTGAAGGACAACGTCACGACGGGCATGACGCTCCTCCAGGTGCGCTTCGCCGACGAACTCTCGCCGGCTGCCGCCCGCGGCGTGCTCCAGGGGTATCGCAACCGCTACTCGGCGCTGCGCGACGCGGTGCTCGAGACCGAGGACGTCTTCCGCGAGGACCTGCTGGGGGCGCAGCCGGTCGCCGATCTGCTGACCCTGCCGATCAACGTGCTGGCCGATCGGTGGCGGGTGGGCGACGGCGCCTAGTGGTCGCCCCGAGGTCACGGCGCCAGAGGTCCACCGTCCGGGCCGGTAGGGTCCGGACATGATCGGTATCGGCACCGACCTGGTCGACATCGACCGGTTCCGCACCGTCCTCCGACGCACGCCGTCGTTCGTCGACCGTGTGTTCCGGGCCGAGGAGCGGGTGTACGCGGACCAGGCCAACGATCCGACGGCTCGACTCGCCGCCCGCTTCGCGGCGAAGGAGGCGACGTTGAAGTCGCTCGGCCTCGGGCTCGGCGCCATGGCCCTGTCCGACATCGAGGTGGTCAAGCACGACGACGGTCGGCCCGAACTCCGCCTCCACGGCACCGCCGCAGCTGCCGCGGCCGAGGCCGGCGCGACCCGGTTCCTCCTGACCATCTCGCACACCGAGCATCTCGCCCAGGCGACGGTCGTGGCGTTGGCATCGTGATCCCGATCGTCACCCCCGCCCGGATGGCGGAGATCGACGCCGCTGCGGTCGGCGAACTCGAACAACTCATCGATCGCGCCGGCCGGGCTGTCGCTCGCGTCGCCGTCGAGATGCTCGGGGGTACCTACGGGCGCCGGGTGGTGGTGCTCGCCGGACCCGGCAACAACGGCGCCGACGGACGGGTCGCCGCTCGGCATCTCGAGCGCCGAGGGGTGCGGGTCGTGGTCGTCGACGCGCGGGAGGCGCCGCCGACCTTGCCGCCGGCCGATCTCGTGATCGATGCGGCGTTCGGCAACGGCCTGACCCGACCCTTCGTCGCCCCGGCATCGCCTCTCGGCGCCGCCGTGCTGGCGGTCGACATCCCGTCGGGAGTCGACGGACTCCGCGGTGAACGACTCGGGGAACCCCTGGCGGCCGACTGCACCGTCACGTTCCAGGCCCTCAAGCCCGGACTCGTGCTCGAGCCGGGCCGGAGTCTGGCGGGTGACGTGCGGGTCGTCGACATCGGGTTGGCGCTGGGTGACGTACCGGTCCGGGCCGTGGTCGACGACGATGTGGCATCGCTCCTCCGGTCTCGACCGGCCGACGACCACAAGTGGCGCAGCGGGGTACGCATCGTCGGTGGATCGCGGGGGATGACCGGCGCGGCCTCGCTGGCGGCCCGGGCGGCCCAGCGCATGGGCGCCGGCATCGTGCAGTTGGCGATGCCGGGGTCCGACGGAACGGAGGGACCGATCGAGGCCGTCAGCCTTCCGTTGCCGGCGGAGGGCTGGGCCGACGCTGCCTTCGGTGCCGTCGACGATCGGTTGCGCGCCCTGCTCGTCGGCCCCGGTCTCGGCCGGGTCGACGACGACGATCTGGCGGCCGCGGTCTCGGTGGAACGCCCGATGGTGATCGACGGCGACGCGCTCCGTCCCGTGCTCACCGCACTGCTCCCGGGTCGGAACGAGCCGACCGTCCTGACTCCGCACGATGGTGAATGGGCTCGGCTCACCGACGACGCCGGCGCCGACCGCATCGCCGCCACCCGCTCGTTCGCCGAGACCCACGGGGTCACGGTCGTCCGGAAGGGACCGACCACGATCGTGGCTGCGCCCGACGGCGAGACCCGGGTGGTCACCTCGGGCACCGCCGCCCTCGCGTCCGCCGGCACCGGCGATGTGCTCGCCGGGGCGATCGTCGCCCTCCTCGCTCGGGGCCACGACGAACTCGACGCTGCGACCATCGCCGCCCACGTCCACGGTGCGGCGGGTGCCCGTCTCGGCCCCGGACTCGTGGCGTCGGAGGTCGCCGACTCGTTGCCGGTCGTGGTCGCCGATCTGCTCGACCGCCGCTGATCTCGCCATGAGCCTGCGGATCGATCTGGTCGAGCCGTTCTTCGCCGGCTCGCATCGGGCCTGGGCCGAGGGCTGGGCGACCCACTCGGGTCACGACATCCGCCTCCACACCCTTCCGGGTTCGGCCTGGCGGTGGCGGATGCGGGGTGGCGCGGCCTCCGTGGCGCCCCGCCTGGCGGACCGGGCGGCTCGGGACGGGCTTCCGGATCTCCTCGTGGTGTCCGACATGATCGATCTCGGTGACCTGCTCGGGCGCCTGCGGCGCTCTCATTCCGCGGTGCCGACCGCCCTCTATCTCCACGAGAACCAGCTCACCTACCCGAGGCGTCCGGAGCAGCCGCTCGACTCGGGGCTCGCCTGGATCACCTGGCGGAATCTCACCCAGGCCGACGAGATCTGGTGCAACTCGGCGTTTCATCGCGACGAGCTGCTCTCGGCGCTCCCGGAGTTCCTCGCGAGCGTGCCCGATCACGACCAGCTCGGGCTCCTCCCGTCGGTGGAACGACGCATGCGGGTGTTGCCGGTGGGGGTGGAGATCCCCGATGCCGGCGTGCGGTCGCACCCACCGCTGGTGTTGAGCAGCCAGCGCTGGCACGACGACAAGGACGTCGACGCCGTGGCCCGGGCCCTCGTGTGGCTCGCCGAGTCGGGCGCCGAGTTCCGCGTCGCGATGATCGGCGACCACCGAGGGGGTCGGGCCCACGACATCGATCCGTTGCTCGATCGACTGGGCGACCGGGTGGTCGCCCGCGGCCTCGTCGACCGCGGCACCTACGAGCGTCTTCTCGGCGAAGCCGACGTCGTCGTCTCGGCGGCCCGCAACGAGTTCTTCGGTGTCGCCGTGGTCGAGGCGATCGGGGCCGGTGCCGTGCCGGTCCTGCCCAGGGCGGTCGCCTACCCCGAGGTCGTTCCCGACCGCCATCACGCGTCGGTCCTCTACGAACGCGGTGAGCTCCGGGCCGCGCTCGCCCGCACCCTCGACTCCCTCGCGGCCCGGCGCCGCGAGATCGACGGGCTCGCCGCCTCGATGCGACGGTTCGAATGGACCACGGTCGCCCCGGCCTACGACGCGGCGGCGTCGGCCCTCGCTGCCGACGGCGTGAGCGACCCCAAGTAGCGTGAGCCCCGTGAAGATCGCTGTCGAGGGAGTGTCGGTCGGTCACTGGACCGACCTCGAGGCCCGCACGGGTTGCACGGTGGTGCGACTCCCCGCCGACACCGTGGCGTCGGGCGAGGTTCGTGGCGGCGCGCCGGCGACCCGTGAGTTCGCCCTCCTCGATCCGACGCGGATGGTCGGCGCGGTGGACGCCGTCGTCCTGAGCGGTGGGTCGGCGTTCGGGCTCGCCGCGGCGGACGGGGTCATGGCCGTGCTCGAGAGGGAAGGGCGGGGATTCGCCACACCGGCCGGTCACGTCCCGATCGTCGTGGGGATGTCGCTCTACGACCTGTCGGTCGGCTCGGCGATCGTCCGCCCCGACCCCGCCGCCGGCCGGCTGGCTGCCGAGGCGGCGACCGACGACCCTGCGGTGGGGCAGGTCGGCGCCGGTGCGGGAGCGATGGTCGGCAAGTGGCGGGGACCCGATCGCGCCCGACCCGGCGGGGTCGGCATCGTCAACGTGCGTCGCGGCGCCCTCGCGGTCACGGCGATCGTGGCCAACAACGCCGCCGGTGAGCCGGCCGACCCGGGCACGACCGGCGCGGTGCTCGACGGTTCGTTCGACGGCTGGCCCGATCGCGAGGCGTCGGCGCCCGACGGTTCGTCGCTCGAGCGCG
The DNA here is from genome assembly GCA_030432715.1 of Acidimicrobiia bacterium. Classification (GTDB taxonomy): domain Bacteria; phylum Actinomycetota; class Acidimicrobiia; order Acidimicrobiales; family Aldehydirespiratoraceae; genus JAJRXC01. The sequence continues at coordinate 11,460 of JAUIML010000082.1, forward strand.
AAGGGACCAACACCGTGATCGGCGTGGTCGTCACCAACGCGAAGCTCGACAAGGTGGCGTGTCGACTGGTGGCCGAAGGCGCGCACGATGGACTCGCCCGGGCCATCACCCCGCCGCACATGCGCAGCGACGGCGACGCCTTCGTTGCGGCCGCGACCGGCCTCGTCGACGCGCATGTCGACGACGTGCGCCTCATGGGACTGCTCGCCATGGAGCAGGCCGTGCGGGAGTCGGTCGGTAGCATCGAGGGGTGAACGACAGCCTCACCCTGCGTTGCGTCACCGGCTCGGTCGATGCCACCAAGGCCCTGGCGACGGCCCTGGAGCCGATCGTCGACGACGGCGACCTGGTCGTGCTCGTCGGCGACCTCGGGGCGGGCAAGACGGCATTCACCCAGGGGCTCTGCGCCGCCCTCGGGGTGAGCGACCCCGTCACCAGCCCCACCTTCACGCTCGCCAACCGCTACGAGGGTCGCATCGTCGTGAACCACCTCGACGTCTACCGGATCGACGCGCTGGCGGAGGCGGAGGACCTCGCCCTCACCGAGCTCCTCGACGACGGAGTGACCCTCATCGAATGGGGCGACGTGATCCTTCCCGCCCTACCCGACGATCGGCTCGACGTGCGCATCACCTTCGGGGCCGGCGACGACGACCGGGTGCTGGAGCTGACGGCGGTAGGGCCGCGATGGGCCGACCGCATGGCATCGGTGCGCGACCGGCTGGGTGGGTGGGTCGCATGACCGGGCCGCTCGTGCTCGCCATCGAGTCCGCGACGTCGTGTGTGGGCTGCGCGATCGGGACGCCCGACGGCGTCATCGCGTCGACGTATTCCGCCCGCGGTCGCCGCCATGCCGAGTCGCTGGCGCCCCAGATCGAGTTCGTCGCCGCGCAGGCCGGCGTGGTGCTGGGCGACCTGGACCACATCGCCGTCGATGTCGGCCCCGGTCTCTACACGGGTCTGCGAGTCGGCATCACGACTGCGAGGGCCATGGCCCACACGTTGGGCATCACGATGGTGCCGGTGACGTCGCTCGACGCGATCGCCCACGCCAACCGGGCCGGCGGCGAAATGATCGTGGCGATCGACGCGCGGCGGGGCGAGGTCTTCCACGCGGCCTACTCGGTCGACGCCGACGGCGAGCTGAGCGGAGCGGACCCGGCGGTCGGTCCGGCAGAGTCGATCGAGGCCGGGATCCATCGACGCGTGGTCGGCGACGGCGCGCTCGCCTACATCGACGAGCTCGAGGCGCGGGAGCTCCGCGTCGATCGCGACGCGTCGCCGTCACCGCGGCCCGACTCGATTCTCGCGCTCGCTCTCGCCCGACTCGACCGAGCGGTGCCGCCGGCCGAGATCACGCCGCTCTACCTCCGACGTCCCGATGCGGTAGCCAACTGGGGCCGGGCATGACCGTGGCCGACGTGCGCATCGAGGCGATGGCCCCACGCGACATCGACGCCGTCCGCTCCATCGACGAGGTCGTGTATGCCAACCCGTGGTCGGTGGCAACCTGGCGGCGAGAACTCGCCGGGCCCGATCGCCTGCACCTGGTGGCGCTCGACGGCGACGCGGTGGTGGGCCATGCCGGCCTGCTCTTCGTGCTCGACGACGTCCACGTCACCACGGTCGCCACCGCCCCGGGCCGAGAGGGCGAGGGAATCGCCACCGCCCTGCTCGTCCGGCTCCTCGAGGCCGCCCTGACCCACGGTGCCACCGCAGCGACGCTCGAGGTGCGGGCTGCCGATCGAAGGCCCCAGCGGCTCTACGGCCGGTTCGGCTTCCGTCCGGCCGGAGTGCGACGCAACTACTACCAGAACCCGACCGACGACGGGATCGTCATGTGGCTCCACGACCTCGACGGCGACGAGGTGGCCGCCATGCTGCGCGAGCTGGCCGAACCGCGCCGACCGACCCCCACGGGAGACAGCTCATGAGTGCCGATGTGATCCTCGGAATCGAGACCAGCTGCGACGAGACAGCGGCTGCCGTGGTGGCCCGGGCGACCGATGTGCGATCCAACGTCGTGTCGAGTCAGGTCGAGATCCATGCCAAGTACGGCGGTGTCGTCCCCGAGGTCGCGAGCCGGGCCCATGTGGAGACGATCATGCCGGTCGTCGAAGAAGCCCTCTCGGTGTCGGGCCTCACCAGCGACGGAATCGATGCCGTCGCCGCCACCCACGGCCCCGGCCTCGTGGGTGCACTGCTGGTCGGCGTGTCGGCGGCCAAGGCGATCGCGATGGTGTGGGACGTGCCTTTCGTGGCCGTCAATCACCTCGAGGCCCATCTCTACGCGGCCTTCCTCGAGGAGCCCGATCTCGAGATGCCGCTCGTGATCGTCCTGGTCTCGGGTGGTCACACGATGTTGATCCTCATGGAGGACCATCTGCGTTATCGGGTGCTCGGTGCGACGGTCGACGACGCGGCGGGGGAGGCGTTCGACAAGGTCGCCCGCTTCATGGACCTCGGCTATCCCGGCGGGCCGGTGATCGACCGGCTCAGTGCCGACGGCGATCCCGACGCGATCGCGTTCCCCCGGGCGATGGCCAACGACGGGTGGAACTTCTCGTTCAGTGGGGTGAAGACCGCCGTCGTCAACCACGTCCGCAAGAATCCGGGCGTGGCCGTGGAGGACGTTGCGGCGTCGTTCCAGGAGGCCGTCGCCGACGTGCTGGTCGCGAAGGCCCGTCGGGCGGCCCGGGAGTTCGGGGCCACGGGCCTGTGCCTCGCCGGGGGTGTCGCGGCGAACTCCCGTCTGCGCGACAAGATGGCGAGCGCCGCGGCCGCCGACGGTCTGCGGGCCTTCCTCCCGAGTCGGGCGATGTGCACCGACAACGCGGCGATGGTCGCGGCGGCCGGATGGTGGCGCCTGCGGGCCGACGGTCCCTCATCGCTCGCGGTGGGGGCCGACCCGTCGCTGCGCCTTCCGGTGACCTGAGCACCCCATCTCCGAAAATCCCCGTTTCGGCAGTTGTTCGCGTGGACCGGCGGTCCTATCGTTAGCACTCGGCACAGTAGAGTGCTAACGACCGCTCGCTACCAACGGCGAGTGACGACAACTACCGATCTCGGAGGATCGAATGAGCTTGCAGCCCCTCGAAGACCGCATCGTGGTCCGCTCCAGCGAAGCGGAGTCCACCACGGCCAGCGGTCTGGTCATCCCTGACACGGCGCAGGAGAAGCCGCAACAGGGTGAAGTCATCGCGGTCGGCCCCGGCCGG
>JAUIML010000083.1 GCA_030432715.1 Acidimicrobiia bacterium
GCCGTCGCGGCTGGTGTAGAACTCCTGCTTCACCTCGTAGTCGTCGGGGTTGAATGCGACTTCCGCGCGGCGAATCCGCTGGCTTTCACCGGTCAGCAGGTCGTAGCGGTAAATTTCCGGCGGCGTGGCGAAGCTGGAAAACGAGTAGAACGTTTCGGTCTGCGTCTGCCGGCCGGAGAAACCACCGGCGGTGCCAATGCCCGGCAGATCGACCGTTCGCAGTGGCGTCCCGTCCAGCCGGAATGTGCGCACTTCACTGCGGGCATCCCGCAGGTAGCGGGCGACAAACTGCCCGCCAATCAGGCTGCCGCCGGTCAGCGTATCGTCGGACTGCGGAATGATCTCCCGCCAGTGCTCCCGCCCGGGCTGTCGCAGGTCAATCGCGATGACCCGTTTCCGCGGGGCTTCCACATCGGTGCGGAAAAACAGCACCGGGCCCTCATTGCCGATCAGCGAGAACTCGTGGTCGAAGCTGTCGATCAGATCAACCGGCAGGGCGTACGGTTCCCGCAGGTCGCGAACCAGCACCCGGTATTTGTCGTCGGTTCCCTTCCACACGGTGATGACCAGGTAGCGGCCGTCTTCGGTCACATCGGGAGAGAAACCCCATTCGGGCTGATCGGGCCGCTGGTACACCAGGACATCAGCGGCCTGCTGCCGGCCAATCCGGTGGTAGAACAGCTGCTGGTTCAGGTTCAGGCTCTGGAACTTTTCGCCTTCCTGCGGTTCGTCGTAGCGGCAGTAAAAGAAGCCCGCGTTGTCGGGCGTCCAGGTCGGGACAGTCGTCGAGGACGACGACGAACTCGTCCCCCCCGGACCGGGCGATGCTGTCGCCGCTTCTCAGGGTCGCGGACAGTCGACGAGCCGCCTCCACGAGGAGATCGTCGCCGGCGTCGTGCCCGAGACCGTCGTTGATCATCTTGAAGCCGTCGAAGTCGAGGAAGAGGGCGGCAACCCCGGTCTCGTCGTAGGGGTGATCGAGGCGGGCCTGGAGCTGCTCGATCAGTGCCGTGCGGTTGTCGAGCCCGGTGAGGTCGTCGGTCATCGCCTTGCGGCGCAGATGCGACTCGCGGTTCACCGACTCGGTGATGTCCTCGACCGACGCGATCGCGGCGCGGGTGCCGTCGGCATCGGCGTCGCCGACCGGGCGGACCCGCACGCGGCAGATCCGCTCGTCGTTGCGTCGGCGGCGGGTGATCCGGGCGTCGAGGTCGCTCTCGGTTCCCTCCGCGCTCGCGGCTGCGAACGCCGTAGCGAGGGGTTCGCGGTCATCGGGGTGGACACTCGGGAAGCGATGGCCGACCGGTGCCGTCTCGTCGAACGAGGCGAAGTCGCGAAGCCAGCTGTTGATGTACAGGATCGCGCCGTCGGCGCCGACGTGGATCACGCCCATGGGCAACGATTCGGTGAGCGTGTTGAACCGCACCTCACCCTCTCGGGCGCGGTCCAGCGCTCGCATCTCCTCCTCGACGTCGACCATCTCGGTCTCGACGTATCCGTGCGAGGCGAGACGGTCCGTGTGGGTGAGCTCGAGCCAGCGCCATTCGTCGGTGCCGGTCCTCCAGCGGACGCGGTGCCGGACCGAAGGGTGGCCGGCCAGGAGCGAGAGCCACTCGTTGATGCCGCGATCGTGGTCGTCGGGGTGGATGTAGTGGAGTGCGGATCGACCCGTCATCTCCCGCGGGTCGAGCCCCAGCATGTCCTCGGTGAGCGGGTCGACCCAGGTCAGCTCCGCGATCTCGTTGCGATGGTGGACGACGCGCCGGGGCCGGACCTTCTCCGTGGTCGCTGCCGAGTGGGGAACGTGGATGCCGTCGCCGGTGAGGGCGACATAGACCCCGTACTGCTCGGCGAGGTCGATGATGGCGACATGGCTCGGGGCCCCGTCGGGAGCGGGATGGATCACGAGATCGGCGGCGCCGGTGAGGCGGGCCCGACCGATCGCGCCCATGAGTGCGGCGTTCTCCCGCCGAGACAGGGTGTCGCGGACCTCGCCCGGGTCGCGGCGTTCGTCGGCCGGGACGACGCCGAGGTTCAGTACCGGGTCGGGTGTCTTGCAGTGGCGGAACGTCGTGTCGAGACAGATGCCTCGCACGCCCGGCAGCACGGCGAGCTCCCGAACGAGGTCGAGCCGTTCGGATGGTGTGAGCCGCGGCGGCTGCTCAGCGATGTCCATACGGTACTAATCGGCGTTTAGTACCGGTTGCTGAGCGATCCATGGGTCTTTGTGCCCAATTGTTCGTTTCGGGTGCGGATCGGGGTCAGCGCCCCTTCCATTCGGGGTCGCGTTTCTCGGCGCGGGCGCGGCCGCCCTCGGCTGCGTCGTCGCTCTGGCCGACCACGCGGCGCATGGCCTCGCCCATCCGCACGGCGTCGGTCCACGGCAGCTCCCGACCCCGGTGCGCCATCTCGTTGGTGGCCCGGACGGCCAGCGGCGCTCCCTGACAGAGTCGCGACGCCAGCGTGTGCGCCTCGTCGAGCAGGGTCTCGTGTTCGTGGACCCGCCAGGCGAGTCCGATCTCCCGGGCCCGCTCCGCATCGATCGGGTCACCCGTCAGCAGGAGTTCGAGCGCGTCGGGCATCGCCACATGGTTTGGCAATCGGAGCGCACCGACGATGGTCGCCACGCCGATCTTCACTTCGGGATACCCGAACGTCGCGCGATCGCTGGCCAGGACGAAGTCGCAGGCCAGGGCGGCGGTGAGTCCGTAGCCGATGCAGGGACCGTTCACGGCGGCGATGGTCGGCTTCCAGATCTCCATGCCGCTCTCGAAGGTCGTGATCGTCGGCCATTCCCAGAACGACCCCGGCCAGGAGCCGGTGGAACCCTTGCCGTCCCGCAGGTCGGCACCGGCGCAGAACGCCCGTCCCGCACCGGTGAGGATGCCGACCCAGGCGTCGTCGTCCTCGCGGAAGCGGTTCCACGCGGCGTCGAGGGCCACCCGCATGTCTCCGTTGACCGCGTTGAGTGCATCGGGGCGGTTGTAGGTGATCGTGGCGACGTGGCCGCGGCGTTCGTAGGTGGCGGCGGGCGGTTGGGATCCGGCGTTGGGCGACATGGAGGAGCAGCTTTCCCTACGCTGCCGCCCATGGCCACCATCACTGCAGATCTCACCACCGGTTTCGCCGTCGAACTTCGCTCCGGCGACCACGTCTGGCATGCCGACGAACCCACCGACCTGGGTGGTACCGACACCGGTCCGAACCCCTACGAGCTGTTGCTCTCGGCGGTGGCGGCCTGCACCTGCATCACCATCTCGATGTACTGCCGGCGAAAGGGATGGGACCTGCACTCGATCTCGGCCAAGTACGAACACGACAAGGTGCACGCCGACGATTGTGGTGACTGCGACGACGACGCCAAGGGCTACATCGACCGGGTCCGCAGCGAGATCTTCATCGAGGGCGACTTCGACGACGACCAACGTGACCGCCTCGCCGGCATCGCCCAGCGCTGCCCGGTCCACAAGACGCTCGACCACGGCGTCAGCTTCACCGTCGAAACGATCTTCGTCGGCTGACGGACGAATCAGCGGTTGGCCAGGGAGTCGCGGATCTCGGTGAGGAGGTCGATCTCGCTCGGTCCGCTGTCTTCCTCTTCTTCTTCCTTGCCTTCGTTGGCCTTGTTGTAGGCCTTCACGACGAGGAAGACGGCAAAGGCGACGATCAGGAAGTTCAACGCCTGGGTGAGGAACCGGCCGTAGTAGATCTGGCCCTCGTAGAGCGCGAGTCCGGTGTCGGGATCGACGCCGATCTGGTCACCCCAATGGATGGTCAGGCCGCTGAAGTCCGGCTGGCCGAAGATCGCTGCGACGATCTGCATCAACACGTCGTCGACGAACGAGGTCACGACGAGGCCGAAGGCGGCGCCGATGACCACGGCAACCGCCAGGTCGACGACGTTGCCACGGTTGACGAAGTCCTTGAATTCCTGAATCACGTATTCACTCCCTCTCGAGGGCCACCCGGATGTGACCCGCCGGTGCCACTGACGCCCGGAGTGGGCCGTTGGTCGCGAAACGATCCTAGGCCAGCCGAACTGAGCGGTGTTCAGAACGACCGGATCGGGGTGAGTGGGTAAGGTCTCGCTTCGACGTCCACCCCCGGGGAGCAACACGATGGCTGACGGTTCGATCGAGGTCTACGAGAGCGAGGGGCGGACCTTTCCACCCGCGCCGGAGTTCGCTGGCGCCGCGCTGACGAACGATCGATCGCTCTACGACGAAGCCGATGCCGACTTCGAGGCGTTCTGGGCTCGCCAGGCCCGCGAACTGCTCACGTGGTCGAAAGACTTCGACACTGTGCTCGAATGGGACCTTCCGTTCGCCAAGTGGTTCCTCGGCGGTGAACTGAACGTCAGCGAGAACTGTCTCGACCGTCACGTGGCCGCGGGCAGGGGCGACAAGGTCGCCTACTACTTCGAGGGCGAGCCGGGTGACACCCGCACCATCACCTACGCAGAGCTTCTCGCCGACGTCGAACGGTTTTCCAACGTGCTCAAGAACCTCGGTCTGGAGAAGGGCGATCGCATCGCCATCTACATGCCGATGATCCCCGAATTGCCGGTGGCGATGCTGGCCTGCACCCGCATCGGGGTCGCCCATTCCGTGATCTTCGGCGGGTTCTCGCCGGACGCGATCACCGATCGATGTGTCGACGCCGACGCGAGGCTCATCATCACCGCCGACGCGGGCTACCGGCGCGGTGAACCCTCGGCGCTGAAGCCCAACGTCGACGCAGCGCTCGAGGCGGGTGCGCCCTCCGTGGAGCACGTCATCGTGGTGGACCGCTGCGGCACCGCTCCGAGCATGGTCGAAGGCCGTGATCTCTGGTGGCACGACCTGATGGACGTGGCCGACCCGAGCTGCCCGGCCGAGCCGATGGACGCGGAGCAGTTGTTGTATCTGCTCTACACCTCGGGCACGACGGCCAAGCCCAAGGGCATCATGCACACGACAGGCGGTTATCTCTCCCAGGTCGCGTTCACCCACAAGTACGTGTTCGACCTGAAGCCGGAGACCGACGTCTACTGGTGCGCGGCCGACATCGGCTGGGTGACCGGTCACAGCTACATCGTCTACGGCCCGCTCACCAACGGCTGTACGTCGGTGATGTACGAAGGCACCCCCGACACCCCCCGCCCGGAGGAACGGGAGGGCGACCGGGCCGCGTGGAAGAAGGATCGGCTGTGGGACATCGTCGAGCGCTACGGGGTGACCCAGCTCTACACCGCCCCCACCGCCATCCGGACGTTCATGAAATGGGGTGAGCAGTGGCCGGCGGGGCGCGACCTGTCGAGCCTGCGGGTGCTCGGTACCGTCGGCGAGCCCATCAACCCCGAGGCCTGGATGTGGTACCACCACAACATCGGCGGAGCGGCGTGCCCGATCGTCGACACCTGGTGGCAGACCGAGACAGGTGGGCACATGATCACGCCGCTCCCCGGGGTGACGACCACCAAGCCGGGCACGGCCACCACCACGATTCCCGGCGTCTCGGCCGAAGTGGTCGACGATGCCGGCAACCCCGTCGCCGAAGGTGGCGGCTACCTCACGATCACCAAACCGTGGCCGGCGATGCTGCGCGGGATCTGGGGCGACGAGGAGCGCTATCGCGAGACCTACTGGTCCACCTACGAGGGACGCTACTTCGCCGGCGACGGCGCCCGGGTCGACGAGGACGGCTACATCTGGCTCCTGGGCCGGGTCGACGACGTGATGAACGTGTCGGGCCACCGGATCTCCACCGCAGAGGTGGAGAGCGCGCTCGTCGACCACCCCGCCGTCGCCGAGGCTGCAGTCGTCGGTGCGACCGACGACATCACCGGCCAGGCCATCGTCGGCTACGTCATCTTGATGGGCACGGCCGCGCCGTCGACCGAGCTCGGCGAGGAGATCCGCCAGCACGTCGCCAAGAAGCTCGGTCCGACCGCCCGGCCGAAGGCCGTCTTCCTCGTGCCCGACCTGCCGAAGACCCGCTCGGGCAAGATCATGCGCCGCCTCCTGCGCGACGTGGCCGACGGCCACGAACTCGGCGACACCACCACGCTCGCCGACCCCGGTGTCGTGGCGGCGATCCGAGAGGGCGCGGCCACCGGCGACGAGGAGTGACCGAGGAGGACAAGGAGCTCCCGGCCAACTGGCGCTGGCGTTCTGACCGGCGCTTCGACGAGCCCGCGGTCATCTTCGACATGGATGGCGTCATATCGGATGCGTCGCACCGGCAGCGATTCCTCGATGTCGACCCACCTGACTGGGCGAACTTCAATTCGCGAGCCTGGAAGGACCCCGTCATCGCCGACGGTGTCGATGCCGTCCGCGCCGCCGCACGTGACCATGTCGTCGTCGTGGTCACGGCGCGTCCGCTGATCACGATCGACATGGCCGACTCCTGGCTCGAGCGTCACGACGTGCCCGTCGACCTGCTCGTTCTCCGCCCCGAGGGCGACGAGCGCCACAGCCCGGCCGTCAAGCGCGACGAGCTGGCGAGATTGCGGGCGGCGGGAGCCCGAATCGTCTCGGCTGTCGAGGACCATCCCGGAATCGTGAAGATGTACGAGCAGGAAGGAGTGTCCGTCCGCTACGTCCACTCCGGCTACTACGACGACATCGGCGAGGTTTGACCTGGAATTTCGGTCGGCCCCTCTACTGTTGAGTCCACCAGGAGGTAATCGACCGACATGGTCAACACTGCAAAGACATTCACCCTGCTCGCCGCCCTCGGTGGTCTCATCATCGTGGCCGGCGGCGCACTCGGCGGCCAGAGCGGTCTCGTCATCGGACTGATCATCGGCCTCGTCATGGCCGGTGGTTCGTACTGGTTCAGCGACAAGCTCGCCATCAAGTCGGCCAGGGCCCAGCCCGCCACCCGCGAGACGATGCCCGAGTACTTCCAGATCATGGAGGAGCTGACGGCCAAGGCCGACATGCCGATGCCGAAGCTCTACGTCTCGCCCAACCCCCAGCCCAACGCGTTCGCCACGGGCCGCAATCCCAACCACGCTGCGGTGGCCGTGACGGTCGGCCTCCTCGACGCGATGACCTGGGACGAAGTGCGCGGCGTGCTCGCCCACGAACTCGCCCACATCCGCAACCGCGACATCCTCATCGGCTCGGTCGCCGCAGCCATCGGGATGGGCATCACCTTCGCCGCTCGAATGGCCATGTGGGGTGCCATGTTCGCCGGCCGAGGCGGCCGCGACCGCAACCCGATCGGCGAGCTGGCCTTCGCCATCCTCGCGCCCATCGCCGCGGCGCTGATCCAAGCCGCGGTGAGCCGGAGTCGCGAGTTCCAGGCCGACGAGTCGGCTGCGAAGCTGATCGGCACGGGCGAGCCGCTGGCCCGGGCCCTCGAGAAGCTCGATGCGTACGCGATGCGGATCCCGGTCGACATCGACCCCAACCAGGCCAGCAACTACATCATCAACCCGCTGTCGGCCCAGGCCGCCGGCCGCGGTGGTGGCGGCATCGGCAAGCTCTTCAGCACCCACCCGCCGACCGAACAGCGTATCGCCCGCCTGCGGGCTCTCTGATCTCCGAGCTCAGTCGCGGAAGTTGTTGAACTGCAGAGGGAGACCGAAGTCCTCCTCCTTCAGTTTCGCGATCACTTCCTGCAGGTGATCGCGCTTCTTCCCCGACACGCGGAGCTGGTCGCCCTGGGTCGACGACTGGATGCCCTTGAGGCCCAGGCCCTTGATGAACTTGTGGAGCTCGCGGGCCTTGTCGGCGTTGATCCCGGCCTGCAGCGTCGCGGTCTGGCGCACGGTGCCTCCCGACGCCGGCTCGACCACGCCGTAGTCCAGGACCTTCAGGCTCACCTTCCGCTTCACGAGCTTCTCCTCCAGCACCTGGCGAAGGGCGGCCAGCCGGTCCTCCGACAGTGACGCCATCGCGATGGCACCGTCCCCCAACTCGATCGACGAGTTCGTGTTCTTGAAGTCGAACCGCTGGGCGACCTCGCGCGCTGCTTGATCGACGGCGTTGCGCACTTCCTGCTCATCGATCTCTGAAACCACATCGAACGTCGGCATGGGCAGGAAGGTACCAAAGCGGGAGGCGGGGTGACGCTCGCTCACATCCGAACCGGCGATGCCGAAGTGACATCCATGTCCTCCATGCGCCTGTTCGCGATCGTGACCGGGGTCGTCTACCTGACCTGGCGGTTGGTCTTCACCTGGGACGGCGCCCACCCGGTGATGTTCTTCCTGCTGCTCGCGGCCGAAGCCTTCGGCTTCCTGCGCCTTCTCATGGAGACGTCCCTGCTCGGCGAGCCCCGGGCGCTGGTCCGCACGCCGGAGAAGACGCTGGCCCCCGATGGCGATGTCATCGTCGTCGTGACGGACGAGCCCACCAGCGAGGTCCGTGCCGCTGTGCTGTCGGCTCGGCTCATCTCCGGATACAACAACCTCCGCATCGTGGACCGCGACGACCGGCCCGACGTGGCCGAACTCGCGAGCCGACTCGGCCTCGCCCGTATCGCCGGCGGCTACGAAGCCGATCTCGGGGCCCTGATCGATCGGGCGATGGACGAATGCACGTCGTTGTTCTCCCTGCTCATGCCGGCCGATGTCGTCGTGCTCCCCGACATCCTCGAGGTGACCGCCTCGGCCTTCGAGGATCCCGAGGTGGCAGTGGTCTCGTGTCGTGTCGAGAACACCAACGCCCTCCATGCGGTCGACTACGGCGGCTATGGCGAGCTCCGCCGTCGCGACGAACTCATGATCGGCACGCTCGACGACGCTGGTGCGTTGCCGTGGTGGCCGGGAATGGCCGTCGTTCGCCGCAGCGCCATCCGCGAGATCGACGGCATGAGCCGCGGTCGCCAAGGCGTCACCCTCTCCACCGGCGTCCGTCTCCAGGCCGTCGGATGGAGGATCACCGATGTGCCGGTCATGGTCGCCCGTCGGCTCGCCCCCTGGAACGACGACCGCCATCTCCACCGCTGGGCCCGTGATCTCCACGAACGACTCGCCGTTCTCGTCGACAAGGAAGCCCCGCGTCGCAACGAACACGCATCCCGGCTGAGCCGCCGGGTCTACCGGTCGGCCGACCTGCTCGTCGGTCGGAGCATCCAGCGACTCGTCCTCGTCGGCGTACTCCTGGCGACGCTCTACTCCTCGTCACTCCCGCTCGTCGCCGACCCGCCGGTCCTGGTCGGGCTGTGGGGACTCTGGCAGGGCGCGTCCATGCTCTACCGCCGAGCGGCGCAAGCCCCGATCGGGTTCACCAACTGGATGAGCAACGATCTCCGCCTGCTGGCGACCGACCTGCACGTCGCCGTGCGGGCGCTGCCGGGCCGGCCGCTCGACGCGGATCTGGTGGATCCCGCTCCGGGCCGGTTGACGCGCCGAGTTGTCCTCACCGCGTTGCAGGTGGTGCTCGGGTTGTCGCTCGTCCTGTTCGGCACGGGAATCCTTCGCCCCTCCCACGGCGACTTCGCCACCTTGGCCTCCCTGGGCCTCACCGCATGGCTGTGGGTCATGACCTTCCAGGCTGGAGCCGCGCTGAAGCTGCGTCAGGCGAGACAGAACTTCCGGGCCGCCCAGCGACTCGAGGTCCTCGCCGGAGATGACGGGCTCGCCGTGGTCGGCGTGTCGCCCTTCGGGCTCGACGTCCTCTCGTCGAGTCCGCTGCACACAGGGGAAAACGTGCGGATCGCGTTCGCGCTCCCGCAGGTCGACGGTTCGGCGCTGCGGTTCGAGTGCCCCACCGCCGTTCGGCGGGTGTCCCGCGTCGGCGACCGGTTCGCCGCCTACCTGCGGTTCGCCCAACTCAGCGATGCCGAGGTCGACCAGATCACCGAGTACTGCTCCGTGGTCGCCGGCGTCGGCGAGCTGCGCGACGAGGTCGCCGGCCGGATCGCGGCACCCCCGCCGGTCGTCGGAACACTCGTCCAGCCGCGAGCCGACGCCAACGTGGTCGCAGACGTCTGAACCGCGGATAGTCTCTCTGCGTCCAAGGGTCGGTGCCCGAGCGGCCAAAGGGAACGGGCTGTAAACCCGTCGGCTTTCGCCTACGAAGGTTCGAATCCTTCCCGGCCCACACGACCGAAGACCCGGCGTCCAGCGCCGGGTCTTCGCACTTTTCGGCCCTGACACAGCCGGCTCACGCCAGCATGCGGGGTTGGTGGCGCAGCTGGCTCACGCCAGCATGCGGGGTTGGTGGCGCAGCTGGCTCACGCCAGCATGCGCTGCATCACGACCACGTCGAGCCACTTGCCGAACTTGCGGCCCACCTGGCGTTCGGTGCCCACGACGGTGAACCCGCACGCCCGGTGCAGGCCGATGCTGGCCTCGTGGCCACCCGAGACCCGGGCGATGATCGTGTGGAAGCCCCGCTGGGTCGCCACGTCGATCAACTCCTCCATCAACGCCCGTCCGACACCGGCGCCTCGGGCCGACTCGGCGACATAGACGCTGTTCTCCACCGACGTGCGGTAGGCCGGGCGCGGTCGGTAGGGCGACAGGGACGCGAACCCGGCCACCTCGCCGTCGATCTCGGCCACGAGGACGCCGAGCGCACCCGCACGCTCGCGGATCCAGTCCTGCTGGTCGGAGAGCGAGCGGGGTTCGAGGTCGAACGTGTGGGTCGTCTCCTCGACCTCGCGGTTGTAGATGGTGCGGAGCGCCTCGGCATCGGCGACGGTTGCGTTGCGGAGACGCATCAGTCGAGGTCTCGAACGTTGACCCGCCGGACGAGACGGAGAGGAGCGACCTTCAGCAGCGCCACCCCAAGCTTGTTGAGCGCCCCGGGCACCACCCGCGCCTTTCCGTCGGCCACCGCAGCGAGCGCGTGGGCCGCCACGGTCTCGGCGTCTTGCCACAGGAGTCCCGGGATGTCGGACGAGTCGATCTCGGCCCGGTCCTGGAACTCGGTGCGGGTGAACCCAGGGCACGACACGGTGACGCTCACGCCGGCATCGGCCAGATCCTGATGGAGCGACTCGCTGAAGCTGTTGACGAACGCCTTCGTCGCGCCGTAAGTGGCCCCGCCCTTCGACGGCCAGTATCCGGCCACGCTCGCGATGTTGAGGATGCCGCCGCGCCCGGCGGCCGACATGGCCACCGCTGCGGCATGCGACAACTCGTGGAGGGCGAGGACGTTGACGGCGACCACGCCTCGCTCTCGTTCGTAGTCGAGGTCGGCGAATCGACCGGTGAAGCCCAGACCGGCGTTGTTGACCAGGAGGTCGACGGGACGCTCCTCGGTGCGGATCCGCGCCGCGACGCGGGCGACGTCGTCGGGGATCGAGAGGTCGGCCACCATCACCTCCACGTCGACGCCCGCCTCGGCCGCCAGCGCATCGAGCCGGGCGCGGTCGCGGGCGACCACCACCAGGTCGGTGCCGTCGTCGGCCAACTGATGGGCGATCGCCGCGCCGATGCCGCTCGACGCGCCGGTGACCAGGGCTCGATTCCAACGGGGCATGCATCCTCGATCTGCAGGGCGGTGGGTGCCACGCCCGAATCTACTGCCGTGGTTGTATGGGGCATGGCACGTCCCGATCCGGCCCGAAACGTCCTCGGTGGAGAGCTGGAGGAATGCGGCACCGATCCGGTCACGGGCTTCTTCCGGGACGGGTGCTGCAACACCGCCGAGGAAGACATCGGCTCCCATACCGTGTGCACCACCGTCACGGCCCGTTTCCTCGAGTTCTCCAAGGAGGCGGGCAACGACCTCTCGACGCCCCGACCCGAATGGGGATTCGCCGGCCTGCAACCCGGCGACGGATGGTGCGTGTGCGCGGCGCGCTGGTTGGAGGCGGCGCTGGCCGGGGCAGCCGCGCCGGTACGTCTGACCGCCACCCACGAGCGGGCGCTCGAGGTGGTGCCGCTCCAGATGCTGCGAACCCACGCCGTCGACGCGGAGAACTGACGCTCCCGGCCGAGGAGCGCTCAGGCGGCGGCGACGTCGCGGGCGACCTGGGCCCAGCGGTCCAGGATGTCAGGGTGCTTCCGGAGCTGGCTCGACGCGGTGTAGGTCATCAACCGGGTCGTCGGGGCGACGTCGCGGTAGCGGGCGACGAGATTGGCGCCGAGGGTCGACCATGAGCCGGTCACCGTGTAGTGATCGAGCACGTCGTCCGTGATGAGGGCGACCATGCCGGCCAGGTCACCCTCCCGCTGCTTCGCATGCAGCCGGTCGGAGAGGCCCTCGTACCCGTGCGTCTCGAAGACGGGGGAGTAGGTGCGGGTGGAGCCGTAGAACGCGATCATCTGGCGGGCGTGCTCGCGGGTCTCGGACAGCTCTTCGTCGGTGTCGCCGACCGGCGTCATGACCGGGATCTCGAAGGTGACGTCCTCGAGGCGGCGTTCGGCGCGCGCAACGCCCTCCTCGATGTGGGGGCGCTGACGCTCGACGATGTACTCGGCGGAGTTGAAGGGATGGATGTGGATGCCATCGCACACCTCGCCGGCCATCCGGCTCATCCACGGAAGCACCGCCGACACGAAGATCCGCGGGTCGGGCGCGTCGATCGGACCCGGCGACCATTGGGCCGGAAGGAGCGAGAAGTCGTAGAAGTCGCCCTGGAACGCCAGCTTCTCCTCACCGCGGAAGGCCCGGAAGATCGCCTGGATCGCCTGGACGTACTCCTTCATCCTCGGCCCGGGCGGAGCGTACTCAGACGAGTAGCGCCGCTCGATGTGGGCCTTCACCTGGGTACCGAGACCCAGGGTGAACCGGCCACCGGTGGCGTCGGCCAGTTCCCAGGCAGTCGAGGCGGTGATCATCGGACTGCGGGGAAAGGCGACGGCCACCGCCGTCCCGAGCCCGAGGGTGTCGGTGGCCAAACCCGCGGCCGCCGCGGACAGATACGCGGTGCGCCCGGACTCGGTCAACCAGAGGGTGTCGAAGCCGGCCTCCTCGACGGCCTTCGCGTGGCGTTGCATCGCGTGCAGCTCCATCGACCCGGACATGATGTCGAGTTTCATCGTCTCCCCCTCGAGGCCGCGTGCGTCGCGCACCCAACCGACCGCCCGTCAACGTAGCCCTGCCGCGGCGTGCGAGACTCAACTCGCGGGTGCTCGAACCGATCGGAAGAGGTTATCGACCCCGGAAAGCCGCGCCCGTGCCGAGCCCCGCCACCCGCAGAGAAGCCGGTGATGCCGTCGCCATTCCGCGCGACCCGCTGGCCGTCGTCGACGGCGTCGGTGAGGTACTCGCCCGCTTCGACGGCGAAGACCATGCCACCGGCTATGCCGAGGCGTTGCGACTGCTGACCGAGGGTTTCGGCGCCACCATGAGCGTGATCGTGCGGTTCGCCGACGACGGCGCCCATGTCGTCGGTCTCTGGGCCGGGGACCGGTTCGTGCGCGATCCGCAGATCCGTCTCGACAGCGACCTCCTCCCCGGCGGCCGACCACTTCGTTCGATACGCACGCCCGTCGCGTTCGAGCCTGACGACTTCGGCGAGGAAGGTGCGGCGCTCCTGAACGCCTTCGGCCCCGGCCAGCACCTGTTGATGGCTCCGATCAGCGACGCCGATGAGGTGAATGGCGCAGTCGGCGTGTTGGCGGTCGGTGCCGACCGTCTGTCGGGTCATGCCCGGATCGCCCTCCAACTGTGCGGCGAGCTGCTCTGGCGGCACATGCGCCACCACGAATCGAGACGTGAGCTCCACGAGCGGGCCGAGGTGGCCGAGATCCTCGCAAGGGTCGGGGGTCGACTCCACGAGGGCGGTGTGGCTCGGGCCCGGGAGCTGCTCGACGAAGTGTTCGTCACCATTGGCGACTATGTCGGTGCGGACCTGGTGGCGACCTACGAACGGGTCGGGGAGCGCGTGGAGCTCCTGCAGTGGTCCTCGGACGGAACCGACACGGCGGCACCCGTGCTCCACTTCGATGACGCGGATTGGGAGCGGCTGGCCGAGCGGCCGCTGTTCTGGAGCGAGCTGGAGAGCGATCCCCTGACCGACAAGATCCGCCGTGCGAACCCGGCGGGAGTCGACTCCGGCATGGTCGTTCCGGGTCGGGTCGACGGCGAGATCGTGGGGATCTTCGTCGTCTCGAAGCGAGACAACCGTCCCTTCCGTTCCGCCCATGTCGAGCTGGTCGTCGCAACCGTCGGCCTGCTCGGTCAGTTCCGGACCCGGATGGGAGCGGAACTCGCGCTGGTGCGACGAGGCGTGGTCGAGCAGTGTCGCACCGAGATCGCCGAGGCCTTCATCAACTCGCCCGCGTGTGAGATCGACGCCGCCTTGAGCAGCGCGCTCCAGCGGATCGGAGAGGTGTTCGGTGCTCGGCGGGTGCGCTGGTTGGAGGTGGCCGATGACACGAACTCGGCGTCGTTGACCACCGAGTGGTCGGACGGGACGCGACCCGCGAGACCGCTCGAGTTCTCCATCGACGACAGTCTTCTGGCCGGGCGGGCCGACCCTCGCGAGCCGTTCGTCATCGAACCGCCCGAGATCGAGGAGCATTGTGGAATCGAATCGTCGTCGTCGACGCTGATCGTCCCGACAGTCGTGGCCGATGACGTCCGCGCCGTGCTCACGCTCACGGGTGACGGCGTCGAACACGAGCTGCCCGACGTCGAGCGCCGAGCGCTGACCGATCTGGCCGGGCTCATCCACCAAGCTCGTCGCCGGGCCCGCCAGGAGTTGGACGCCGAGTACCGGACCACCCTCGACGACCTCCAACTTCGACTGGCCC
>JAUIML010000084.1 GCA_030432715.1 Acidimicrobiia bacterium
GATCCGGCTGCCGAACGAGCGCAGGGCCGAGGTGCCGACCAGCGTCTCGGAATCGTTGTCGTGGCGATTGCCGATCACCACGTCCCAGCCCCCCTCGACCGCGTCGAGCATCGGGAGGAGCTGGTCGGGGGCATAGGCGAGGTCGGCATCGGTGAACGCGATCGTGCGACCGGTCGCGGCCGCCACACCGGCTCGCACCGCCGCGCCCTTGCCACGATTCTCGGGCTGCACGACGACCTGGTCGGCACCGGCCGCTCGTGCCGCGCGAGCCGTCTCGTCGGGCGACCCGTCGTCGACGACGACCACCTCGAGGTCACCGGCCGCGTCGAGGGCCGCGAGGTCCGCCCGGATCCGCCGGACGGTCTCGGCGATCCGGGGCGCTTCGCGATAGGCCGGCACCACGACCGACAACCGGGCCCCGCCTTCGGCCGGGGGCCGGCGAGCCGGGCGGTCCTGGCCTCGACGCACCGCTCGGAAGAGCACCAGCCGGTGCGCGACGGCCCTCAGCCCGGCTGCAGCGACCAACGCAACCAGCTTCGCGACCGCAGGCGAGAGCGTGCCCAAGCCGACGAACAGGGCGAGATCGATGGTGCCCGCCACGGCGGCGACCGTGAAGAACACCGGCGGCTGGCGAATCCAGCGGTCGAGCTGGTCGCCCCGCAGCGTCACCCGGGAGTGGAGGACGAGTGAGGCCACGGCGGCGATGACGAGGGCGACGAGATCGGCCACGAGTCTCGCGAGACCGATCTCGGTCAGCGCGACCGCCAGGCCGTAGTCGACCGTGGTCGCGACGACACCGACCGCCGCGAAGCGTCCTGAGGCGGAGCTGCGGCCTCCGTCGCTCACCGGCTCTCGTCGTCCTCGCCGGCCGAACCCTCGGACTCGGCCCGCATCTCCACGACCATCCGGGCCGGACCGAGCGCCTGCACCCGCAACCGCACCGTGCGGGCGAGCCGGGGCAGCGCCGCGAACGCGAACACGACGAGGCCGACCACCGCCGGACCCCACACCACCACCGATGGTCCGATCCGGTCGCCGCCGGGAACCAGACCGTCGACCGCCAACGCGGCCACCAGGAACAGGAGCACCGACAGGCCCATGAGCAGGAGCGAACCCCCGAGGGCGGCGAGGCCGGCTCGTTCCACCGCGGCGACGTCGTCCGAGATCGCCGACAGTTCCTCCCGCCCGATCACGCCGGCCTTGGTGTCGGCGAGCACGTCGTGAGCCGATGGCAGCACCTCGTCCTCCCCGGTGAGATCCCAGAGCGCGGCACCGTGGTCGTCCTCGACGCGGAGGAATCGTCGGCTGCGGAAGGCCAGGAGCAGGCCACCGAAGGTGAGGCCCAGGGAGAACAGTTCGATGCCCGACCGCCCGTAGGTCAACTCGACCTCCGTGTCGGTGGGGATCACCACCATCAGGTTCGGCGCGACCCGGTAGGGGCCATCGGCGCCGGAGACGTCCCAGTTCGGGAAGTAGCTCGTGCGGACCAACACGGGCAATCCCACCTGATCGACCGCGAAGCGGATCGCCATCGTGTCGACCTCGATGTCGGTCACCACGGCCACGTCACTGTCGACGCGCTCGAGCCATTCGGGTGCGGCCGCGGCGAGCGTGCGCATGTCGCGCACCCGGTCGTCGTGGTCGCGCCGCTCGGGTTCGGGTTGCCCGGCCTCGATGGCGGCGAGTCGAGACGCTTCGTAGGACTCGAGATAGGCGGCTTCCTCCGCCTCGAGCACGCCGTCGATGCTGGAGCGAGGCCAGCTGTCGGGCCCGTCGGCGGCCACGAGCGGCGTGTCGTGCCCGCTCTCCCACCAGGCGACGGTGGGCACGAGCCACTCCTCGCCGCCGGCGTCGACCCCGTCGACCACGACCGGCAGGTGGTCGAGTCCCTCGACCACCGAGACGTCGTCGACCATGAAGATCACCCATGGCCCACTCGTGGCGATCTCGGTGAGGCCGTCGACGCCGCGGGCCTGGGCCACGGCCGTCTCGGTCGCGGCCATGTAGTAGCGCACGCCCATGGTCCGCAGACCCTCGACCCCCTTGGCGACGTCGAGCGACGAATAGGGCATGTCGCGCATCGCTCGCGACGGACCGGCCGAGAGCTCGGACTGCAGGAGGAAGTGGTACGGGGTGGTGGCCGACGCCTCGAAGTAGAGCCCCTCCATCGAGCCGATGCAGCCGTCGGTCCAGTGTGGGAGGAGCATCGGTGCCATCGGCGTGCCGTAACCCCCGAGACGGTCGCCGTCGTATTCCCACAGCGACTGACCGCAGCCGAACTGACGGCCGACCTCGTCCATCGTCGCCACCAGGTGGCGGTACTCGTCGGCCGTGGCCCGGGCCTCGTAGCCGGTGAAGTTGTAGCGCATCCAGCCGGGGCCGAGGTTGAGCGACGACGTGCCCAGGCCGAGCCACTCGAGGCCATACTCGGTGCCGCCCTCATCGGCGTAGAGCGATCCGGTCGGGAACGAACGGAGGGGGAAGGCGAGCACCGAGATGATGACCACCGCGGTCAGCGCGGCGGGGATCGCGGCCATCGCGGTGGGCCGTCGGTGCCTGATGTCGTCGGCGCTGCGGAGGAAGTCGGCGACGAGGCGGAAGATCTCCGACAGGGCGATACCGGCCAACAGATACACCGACAGGTAGTAGAAGGGCAGGATCCGCACGTTCCACAGCCGCCCTTCGGGCAGCAGCAGGAAGATGATCGCGAAGATGCCCGCGGTGAGGGTGAGGGCCATGCCGAGCCGCACCCGACGGACGCCGCAGATCAGGGCGCCGACCACGGCGAGCAGAATGAACACCTGCAGCACCGGCTCGTTGACGAGGAACGACTGACCGCCGAAGTTGCCGCTACGGGACCACAGCGCCTTGACGTACTCGCGTTCCTTGCCCCAACCCATGTCGTTGAGGTACTTCGAGTTCCAGTAGAAGGGCAGGACCCAGAATGCCGAGAGCAGTCCGGCGACCGGGCCGGCGACCATGAGCCACGAGAACTCGCGCCGCCCCGGACGAAGGAGCAGGAGGCTGAGGGTCACGACCAGGGCGAAGAAGGCGGCGAAGAGGTGGGTGAGGCCGGCCAGCGCGAGCAGGCCCCCCGCCACGACCCGGCTGCGACCCGTGCGCATGCCCCGCACCGCGAACCCGATGTAGAGCACGGCGATCGACAGCCCCATGGAGAAGGCGAACTCGCCGGCCATGGTGGACATCACGTTGCCGCCGTAGATGTTGTACGACCGGTCGAACAGGAAGGGCAGGGTCATCACCGACAGCAGGGCGGGCCCGGGAAAAGCCAGTCCGGAGAGGCGGCCTGTTGCGAACGCCGCCAGCGGCAACGTGACGATGCCCGAGATCGCGACCATCTTCATGGCGACGCCGTAGGGAATCGGCACCACGAGGACACAGGCGATGACCGCCAGCGCGGTGAGGAACCCCCGACGGCGACCGGTGGAACGGGCGAGATGATGGGCCAGCGACCCGACCGCGACGGGCAGCAGGATTCCGGCGACCGCGAGGTCCATCGACGCGTCGTTGTAGGTGAAGGGTTCGATCGGTGACCAGGGCAGGATGCTCTCTGGGTCGCGCAGCTGCCCGTCCCAGCGCCACGAGAGGGCGACGCTGATGGCCGCCGCGGCGACGATCAGCGTGCGACGAATGGTTCGATCGACCTGCAACCGTCGGGTCAGCTCACTCACCGCGAGCACCAGACCGACGAAGGCGTAGAAGTCGCGGTCGATGTCGAGCGGCCCGATCGAGAAGTCGAGACCCACGTTGACCATCACGATCGCCAGCGACGGGATGATCATGTAGAAGGTGAACGCGGGGAACCCGGCGTACCAGTCGGGCGACCAGCCCGTCAGGCGCAGGTTGGGCAGCAGCTCCTCACGGAGGAACTTCGGGGCCCAGACGTGGGCGCCCATGTCGCCGCCCGTGGGTGTCGAGTCGACGAACCACGCCCACGGCGACATCGTCCACACGAGGAAGACCATGACGAAGGTCACGATCCCGGCGCTGGCGAGGGTGCGACGGTCGAATCGGCGACGCGCGGCCTGCGGATGCGCTGTTTGAGAACGCGATGCGTCGGGCCGCGCGGGGGTGGACGTGGTCATGGCGCCCCCATGCTGCCATCCGGGGGCGGGTTTACGGTGCCGCTTCGCGCCGGACTCAGCGACGGAAGCGCGAGCGAGGAGTCTCGGGCTTGCCCAGGTCGTGGATCACGCCGTCGAGTGTGGTCGAGCGACCGTCGACCTGCCACCAACGACGGTCGCACTTGGCGCAGCTGCACAGGGTCCGCTCCCCGGCGCCGACATTGATGGTGATCTGCACGAGCGGGGCGTCGCACCCCGGGCATTTCGAACTCGACATCTGCATCAGTCCCCACGTCGTCCGTCGCTCCTCCTTCGGCGCGGAGCCCAGGGCGTTGAGGAATGACAGCAGAAAATCTCACAGTGCGTGGGGATTCCGACCGCTCTGGGTCGTCAATAGATCTCACGAAGCACGGCGACGACCGCCGTTGCGTTGAACCCGACATGAATCCAGATCGCCGTGCCGAGTCGCCCGGTGCGATGCATCCCCAGGGCGGCCACGGTCCCGATCACGAACAGGCCCGGGAACTGCAGTGCCTGCAGGTGCGACGCGGCGAAGATCGCCGACGACGCGACCACGGCGACGGGCAGTGCCACCCGGGAGGCCTGCTCCATGTCGAGGATGCCCCGGAACATCACGCCGCGAAACACGATCTCCTCGGCCAGCGGAGCCCCGACGACGACCATCAGGACCAGGGCGGCGACGTCGACCGGGGTGTCGGCCAACGCGATCAGGTTGCGAGCGGGCTCCTCGAGGTCCTGTGCGTCGATGACATCGGCCAGCGGCCAGTAGACGGCCGGGACCACGAGCAGCTGGGTGACGACCCCGACAGCGAGGCCGGCGACCACGTCGACCGGCCGCATGGCCCACCCGAGATCCCGACGCCAGTCGAGGTCGCGGAACTTCGCAGCCAGCAAGGGAACACCGACGAGTCCGGCCCACATCGGCACGTTGACCGCCAGCAGGACCAGCATCGGGATGCGGTTGTGGTCGAGGGCGAGCCCCAGGCCGTACTGGCCGGCGACACGTCCGATGTCGCTTCCCGGGGTGGCGGCGACATCGAAGTCCCATCCCCCGCCGATGATGATGCCCCCGCCGATCAGTTGGCCGAGCACGAATCCGGTCGCGAGCGCGACCACGGCGAGTACCACCCGCCAGCTCGGGGCCGGCACCGACTCGGACCCGACCACTAGCCGGCGTAGCGCAGTCGGTGGACGGGCGCGAGCTCGCGACGGTCCTTCAGATCCCAGCCCTTGGGCGGATGCGTTCGATCGGCGTGGGGGGCACAGAGGTCGTGATTGGCCGGCGAGTCCTCGGCATGCAGGTCGTCGAGCCACACCGTGCGCTGGGCGTAGGCGTAGGACAAGGTGGTGGTGGCCGGACGGCCACAGCCGGGGCGAGCGCATCGACGATTCACATCTCGAACCGTAGTTGCCGATCAATCAGGAGACGGGGACCGCGGCGACCGATCGCACCCCTCGCAGGTCTACCCTGAACTCATGGCGTCCAACCCTCCACCTCCCCCACCGCCACCGCCTCGCGATCGCGATCGCTCCGGCCGTGGTTCGCGCCCGGAGAGCACGGGCTGGTCGCGCTACGCCGTCTGGATCCTCCTCGGCTCCGTGCTGGCCATCCTCGCCGTGTCGGCCTTCCTACCCGGCGACGACCGCGAGTCGGTCGACTATTCGTTCTTCCTCGAGCAGGTCAACCGCGACGAGGTCCTCGAGGCCGTCTACGACAACAACAACGGCGGAATCGACTTCACCACCGAAACGGGCGACTTCCACACGGTGGGGCCGATCCCGTTGCCCGACGAGGACGCCGCCCTCATCCGCGACCTCACCAACCTCGAGTTCAAGACCCCGCAGCCGAGTTTCTGGGCGTCGATCCTCCCGCTCCTGCTCCCCATCGGGCTGATCATCCTCTTCTTCGTGTGGATGCAGCGGCGGGCCCAGGGCCAGATGGGCAACATCATGTCGATCGGCCGTAGCAAGGCGAAGACCTATTCGACCGAACGACCCGGCACGACCTTCGACGACGTCGCCGGGTACGCCGGCGTCAAGCGCGAGATCACCGAGGTGGTCGACTTCCTGAAGCACCCCGACCGCTTCGCCGAGATCGGCGCCCGGATCCCCAAGGGCGTGCTCCTGGTCGGGCCTCCGGGCACCGGCAAGACGCTCATCGCCAAGGCGGTGGCGGGCGAGGCCGGCGTGCCCTTCCTGTCGGTCACGGGCTCGGACTTCATGGAGATGTTCGTGGGGGTCGGTGCCAGCCGCGTACGCGACCTGTTCGACTCGGCCCGCAAGATGGGCAAGGCGATCATCTTCATCGACGAGATCGACTCGATCGGCCGCAAACGCGGGGCGGGTCTCGGTGGCGGCCACGACGAACGTGAGCAGACGCTCAATCAGATGCTGGCCGAGATGGACGGATTCGAGGCAACCGAGGGCATCGTGATGATGGCCGCGACGAACCGGCCCGACATCCTCGACCCCGCCCTTCTGCGTCCCGGACGATTCGACCGTCAGGTCATCGTCCCGCTGCCCGAGCTCGAGGACCGCAAGGAGATCCTCGCCGTCCACCTGAAGGGCAAGCACACCGACGACGACGTCGACATCAACGTGATCGCGCGTGGCGCGCCGGGCATGTCCGGCGCGGATCTCGCCAACCTCGTCAACGAGGCCGCCCTGTTCGCCGTCCGCCGGGGCGGCGACACCGTCACCGCCGCCGACTTCGATGCCGCTCGCGACCGCGTCCTGCTCGGCATCGAACGCCAGTCGATGGTGCAGAGCCCGGAAGACCTCGAGCGCACCGCCTACCACGAGGCGGGCCACGCCCTCTGCGCCGCGGTGCAGGAGGGACACGATCCCGTGCACAAGGTCACGATCATCCCGACGGGCATGGCCCTCGGTGTGACCATGACCCTCCCGGCCGAGGATCGCCACACGATGGACAAGCGTGAGGCCGAGCAGCGGATGGTCATGGCGATGGGAGGCCGAGTGGCCGAGTCGCTCGTGTTCGACGAGTACTCGTCGGGGGCGGCCAACGATCTGCAGCAAGCCACCAACATCGCTCGGCGCATGGTCACCGAGTGGGGCATGAGCGAGGCCGTGGGTCCGATGTCGCTGTCCGACAGCGGACCGGTCTTCCTCGGCGAAGACATGATGCAGTCGAAGTCGTACTCCCCCGACACCGCTCGCCTCGTCGACGACGAGATCCGACGCATCCTCGTCGAGATGGAGGATCGCTGTACCGGCCTGCTCACCGAGTATCGCAACGGTCTCGACCTGATCGCCCGGGCCCTGCTCGAACACGAGACGATCTCCGGCGAGGAGGTCTCGCGTCTCATCGAGGTGTCGAGGGCGGGCCCGAACGTCGGCGAACCCGCCGCCCTCCCGGCCGAGGTCGCCGCCGCCGACGACAACTGAGCCGTGGATCGGGTCCTCCTGGTCCTCGGCGGCATCGCCATCGCCGGCGCGGTGGCGGCCGTGCTCGGCCGTTCGCGTTCGGCGCCCGCGGCCAACACCCATCACATCCCCGTCCAGCTCGACCGCGCCGACTTCCCGCGCCCGACGGCGCCCTGGCTCGTGGCCGCGTTCACCTCCGCGACGTGTGACACCTGCGCCGGGGTGTGGGAACGGGCCCGTCATCTCGAGAGCGAGCACGTGGCCGTCGTCGAGATCGAAGTGGGGGCACAGAAGGCTCTCCACGACCGCTATCGGATCGACGGCGTGCCCACTCTCGTGATCTGCGACGCCGAGGGCAGCGTGAAGCGGGCCTTTCTCGGACCGATGACGGCGACCGACCTCTGGGCCGCCGTGGCCGAGGTCCGCGAACCGGGCTCGGTGCCGCCCGGCTGCCACACCGGCGACCTCTAGCGGTCTAGCCGAGCGGTACGGGTTCGGCGCCGCTGATCACGGCGACCATCTGGGCGTGGACCGAGACGTCGGCCAACTCCCGGCCGACCACCACCGGCTCGCTCGCCTCCACCACGGCGATGGGCCGTTCGCCCTCGAGATCCTCCGAGGAGATCACGGCGCGGCGCTGCGGGCCGAGCTCGACCTCGGCCACCGGCACCAGCACGCCGTCGACCAGTGACGACACCGTCGCGCTCGAGATGCCGGTTTGCGACGGGTTGTAGATCACGATTCCGCCGAGGTCGGCCTCGACGGGGGCGACCCAGCGGGTGGCCGACGCGTCGGCGCCGACCGTCGCCGAGTAGTTGGTGACCCGCCCGTCGAAGGGCAGCGCGCTCTCGGTCATGACCGCTATCGGCAGTCCGGTGAGCGAGCGGGCGACGATCGACATCGACTCGAGGTCCTCGAGCCGGGCCTCGTCGGCCAGCGGCACCTGGACGGCACGACCGGGCCGGATGGTCAGGAGGACGGGATCGAAGGCCACATCGCCGTCCGCCACGATCACCACATCGTCTCGGATGCCTCGGTGGACGCTGGACAGGAACCACACCGGCGCGGTGTCGGCGGTCGCGGGAGTCGCCGCCAGGCCCGCCCGGAACTCGTTCTCCACGACCTGCACACGAGACACCGCCACCCGCCCGGCGACGACGTCGATCACGGCGCTCACCCGGCCGGCCACCGTGACCTCCGCGGTCACGTCGATCGCCACCACCCGGCGGGCAGGAACGACCACCGCCTCGAGCGTCTGCACACCGACGTCGGAATCGAACGCGATGTCGAGCACGGCATCATCGAGGAACGGATTGAGGACCAGCAGCCACATCTGCTCGCCGAACTCGACATCACGGGTCGCGCCCGACGCGACGACCCAGGAGGTCGCCGTGCGACTGTGACACGGCGCACGATCGGTGGGGAGGGTCTCACCCGAGACCTCACCGCCCACGTACACCTGCTCGACGAGGAGTTCCCCCTGCTCGACCTCGACCACGGCGCCCATCCACTCGGCTTCGTCCACCAGCTCGGACAGGCGCACGAGGCGCCGCTCGCCCACGGCCACGACCTCTTCGACCGATCGGGCATCGGGGCCCGAGCCGCTGCGAACCCCGGCCACGGTGGCGGTCGCCGGCACGGCTCCGACGTTCACGAGCTCGATGTTCACGCCGGCGACCCCGTCGGGCGCGGAGCCTCCCGGGCAGAACCATGCCCCGTTCGGCTCGGCCGTCGGCACACCGTTGGTGGCGGGTGGCACGGTCTCTGTGACCGGTCGGTCGTTGCGGTCGACGAGGAAGGCGGCCACGAGGCCCGCCACGATCACCAGCACCACCAGCCCCCGTGCGAGCCTCATGCACCCACCCGTCGGCCACCCACCCGCTGCCGGGTCCACATCCCGAGCGCAACGACGAACGCCGCGACCTGCAGGAGCATCGCCGCCTGACGCCAGATCGGCGTGTCGTAGGCGAGTGATGCCTCACCGCCGCTGTCGGGCAGGAACACGGTCGCCCAGTCGAGGGTGCGCCGCCGGCCCGTGCGCTCTCCATCGACCCTCAGTTTCCACCCGGTGTCGGCGGTCTGCGCCAGATACACCTCGGTGCCCGCCGGGACGACACCGTCGAGGTCGGCGTCGCGGCCCGGGAGCACACCGACCGTGCCCACGAGTGGTGCGCCGGCGAGATCGGAGACCCGTTCGCGGCCGTCATCGAACCCCGGGCTCGCGGCGGCCCGCACGCTGGTCCACTCGGTGTTGACGTAGAGCTCCATCGCCGTGTTGATGCCCTCGACCCGCTGGAGATCGAGCTGGCGGGCGAACGACTCGGCCACGGAAGGGTCGATGGGCCGGCCGTCGGTGCTGAACGGTGCCGGCGCGAGGCGGTCCAGGACCACGATGTAGCGGATGCCGAGGCCTCCGAGGGTTCGACCCAGACGCATCGTGTCGCCGGCAAACGCCTCGTCGAGCGATTCTTCCACCAGGGCCGCCGCGCCGTCGTCGGCCGCCGCCCCTGCGTCGGTGAGCACGGGAGGGCCGTCGAGACTCAGCGACCAGGCGAGCGTGTCGGTGAGCGTGCGACCCCCGCCGGGCACGTTCTCGGGCGCGGCGATCCACAACACGCGATAGCTCCCGTCGTCGCCGGGATCGGCGAAGGGCAACGTACCGCTGAAGTCGCCGCGGGGAAGGTCCCATCGGCCGCTCTCGGCCATGACGAGGGTCGGGACGACGGCGAGCCCCGCTCCCACCCCGGCGAGGGGCAACAGGGCCTGGCGCCAGCCGAACCCGGCCCTCCGCATGTCGTGCTCGGCGACCGCGACCGCGGCGCCTACGGTGAGGGCCACGCCGGCTGCTGCGGGCGCGAGGAGGAGCGCCGGATCGGGCAACCCGAAGGGCAGCACACCCCACGACGCCGCCCACACCACGCCCCAGGAGGCCAGGGCGACCATCCAACCGCGAGCGGCGAGCGCGAACCGCCATGACCGACCCACCAGGACGGCGAGCGCCATCGGCGCCACCATGAGGAAGGTCAGGGGCGAGGGCTCGGCCGAGCCGATCGCGAAGGCCAGGATGTCGGTGAGGGCGAGCGGGCCGGCCGCGCCCGAGCGCCCGTCGGCGAACGGAGCCCACGAGAATCCCACTGCGACCTGGTCGAGCAGTTGTGGGGCGAGGAAGACCGACGCCACTGCGGCGCCCATCACGACCACCGCGAACAGGCGGAGCACACCACGCACGTGGCCGGTGAGCAGGGCGGCGACGAGCACACCCGCCAGCATCGGGAGGATGATGAGCCCCACGGAAGGGGCGAACAACCCGGCCAGCCCCACCGAGATCCCCAGGCCGGCAGCCGTGGCCGGCACTCCCCGCCACGGCCCGGCGGTGGAGCGGAAGGGCGATGTCGCCTCGCCGTGGAGCAGCGCGCCGAGCACCCACGGCGCGACGGCGAAGCCATAGAGGCCGGCGATGGACGCCGACTCGATCGACATCCACGGAAGCGGGACCAGGGCGTAGGCCAGCAACGTGCCGGTCTGGGCACGGCGTGACCCGGTGACCGAGAGCATCCGCCAGGCACCGAACAGCCCGACGAGCACCGGCCCGAGCACCCAGAGGAGTCGGGCGAACCCGACCGCTCCGCCCGAGAGCCCGCTGAGCACGGCGAGGGCAACCACCCCACTGTGGGGAGTGCCTGCGCTGCCGAGATCGCGATGGCGCCAACTGCTCCACCAATCGTCGAGCATCCCACCGGAGGAATCGCCGAACGCGAGGAAGTCGCCCACGGCCGGAATGCCATCGGTGATCAGGGTGCGACTCCCGAAGAGCACGAAGAGCACGACGATCGCGGCGCTCAGGGCGGCGATCCGGGCAGTGCCCGTGCGCATCAGCGAGCGCAACTGCTCGTCGTCGGCCCGCCGCCCGATCTGACCGCGAACGAACTCGTTGATCCGGACACTCCCCGACTCGTGGAAGGCCCGCACATCGGCGTTTCGTGCCTTGATCAGGGGACGGAGCGTGCGTCGACGTGCCCGGATCTCGCCGAGATTGCGAAGGTTCCAGGTCCATGCGGTGACCACATCCCTGACGTGACCCAGACGGCCGGACAGCAGCGCGATCAGGATCTCGCCCAGGTTCAGCAGCGCCAGCACCGGCAGAGTCAGCAGGAGCGAGAGTCGTCCCCCCGTGACCAGTACGGTCCGCAGCTGGTGACGCGCTCGCGAACGACGGATGTCGTCGACGCCCGTGCGGGCGTAGAGGTCCTCGCGATGACGCACCCGCGAGTCGGGCACGATCAGCACCCGGGCGCCGAGGAGCTGAGCCCGCCAACACAGATCGATGTCTTCACCACGGTGGGTGATTCCCGGATCGAAGCCGCCGAGCGTCCGGAAGAGACCGGTACGGATGAGCATGCAGGCCGATGGCACCGCGAAGACGTCGGCGACGGCGTCGTACTGCTCCTGGTCGAGCTCACCGGCGTCGACGACATCGGCCGCGACGGCGAAGCGGTCGACCTTGTAGGCGACGTGTTGGAGGCGCTCGGGGCGGTGCCAGTCGACGAGTTTCGGTCCGGCGATGCCGGCGTTGGACCGCAGCGACTCGACGACCAGGTGCCGCACCGCATCCGGCATCAGGGCGACGTCGTCATGACAGATGAGGAGGAAGGCGGGGTCGACCTCGGTGTCGAGCACGGCATCGGCCGCGGCCGAGAACCCCTCGGTGTCGCCGGCGTCGAGCACCGAGGCGCCGGGAAGCGCGAGACGGACCCGGCTGTCGAGGTCGCCGGCCCCGCTGGCATCGATGACGAGCACCGAAAGATTCGGGTAGTCCTGCGTCGCGAGGCTGTCGAGCGTCTCCTCGAACCAGTCGCCGGGATCGTGGGCGACGACCACCGCGAGCACCGACGGGGTCGCGTCGCGAGGCGAGGAGTCGAGTTGGTCGGCCACGATCGTGCGAGGCTACCGCCCCACCGGAGACAGGCGGGGCCAGGGCGGGTCGTTCCTCGTTCGAGGGGTTGAGACACCTCCTGACCAGCCGTAGAGTGATCGCCGATGCCCGGTAGCTTGGCCACGCGCGCCCCCCACCCCCCGACCGGCGTCCACTGAAATGCGCGCGCTCGTGACCGGAGCCAACGGCTTCGTCGGGATCCACCTCGTCCGTCATCTCCGCGCCGCCGGCGACGAGGTGATCGAGTCGTCGATCGACATCACCGACCGTGATCGCATCGCCGCCCACGTCGCCGAGCAGGCCCCTGACGTCGTCTACCACCTTGCGGCCCAGGCCGATGTCGGCGGTTCGTGGGCCGCGCCGATCCCCACCCTCCGCGTCAATGTCGAGGGCACGCTCAACATCCTCGATGCGGCGGTCGCGGCCGGTGTCGACAGGGTGCTGGCCGTCACCAGCGCCGACATCTACGGACCGGTCGACGAGGCCGACCTGCCCCTGACCGAGGACCAGCCGGTTCGTCCGGTCAGCCCCTACGCCGCCAGCAAGGCGTCGGCCGACATCATGTGTGTCACCGCCGGACTGGCCCACGGGCTCGACGTCGTTCGGGCCCGGAGCTTCAACCATCTGGGCCCCGGACAGAACGAGAAGTTCGTCGCCAGTGCGATCGCCAGCCGGGTCGTCGCCAACGAACGAAGCGGCGACACCGAGGTCCGGGTCGGCAATCTCGAGGCCCGCCGTGACTTCACCGACGTTCGCGACGTGGTGCGGGCCTACCGTCTCCTGATGACCGACGGACAGGCCGGCGAGGTCTACCACGTGTGCTCCGGGGTCGATCGACCGGTCGGCGAGCTCGCGGAGCGGCTGATCGCCATGGCGGCCCACGACATGGAGCTCGTCGTCGACCCCGAACTCTTCCGCCCGGTCGACCTCAAGGTCCTCCGCGGCGACCACACGAAGATCACCGCCGCGACCGGGTGGACACCCGAGATCGACATCCAGACCACACTCGCCGACCTGCTCGACTTCTGGCGCGCTCACCCCGAGGGCGTCGGAAGGACCCAGATCGACTGATCGCCGCTCAACCAAGGGAACCCACGTGGCCAAACGCGCACTCATCACCGGCATCACCGGACAGGACGGTTCGTACCTCGCCGAATTCCTCCTCGACAAGGGGTACGAGGTCATCGGCATGGTTCGCCGTTCCAGCACGGTGAACTTCGAGCGGATCGCCCACATCCAGGATCAGGTGCGCTTCGCTCCCGGCGATCTGCTCGACGAGGTCTCGATGATCGAGATCCTGCGGACCTACCGGCCCGAGGAGGTCTACAACCTCGCGGCCCAGTCGTTCGTCCAGACCTCGTTCGGCCAGCCCGTCCTCACCGGCGAGACGACGGCGCTCGGGGTCACCCGGGTGCTCGACGCCATCAGGCTCGTCGATCCGGAGATCCGCTTCTACCAGGCGAGCTCATCGGAGATGTTCGGCAAGGTCCACGAGGTCCCCCAGACCGAGACCACGCCATTCCATCCCCGCAGCCCCTACGGCGTTGCCAAGGTCTACGGCCACTGGATCACGGTCAACTATCGGGAGAGCTACGGACTCCACGGCACGTCGGGAATCCTGTTCAACCACGAATCGCCTCGTCGCGGCCTCGAGTTCGTGACCCGCAAGATCAGCCATGCCGTCGCCCAGATCACGCTCGGCAAGATCAACGAGCTGCGCCTCGGCAACCTCGACGCCAAGCGTGACTGGGGCTTCGCCGGCGACTATGTCGATGCCATGTGGCGCATGCTCCAGCGCGAGACCCCCGAGGACTACGTGATCTGCACCGGTCAGACGCACTCGGTACGGGACTTCTGTGAGCTGGCGTTCTCCCATGTCGGGTTGAACTGGGAGGACTACGTCGTGATCGACGAGACCTTCATGCGCCCGGCCGAGGTCGATCTGCTCGTGGGCGACGCGACCAAGGCCGCCGACGAGCTCGGGTGGGTGCCCGAGACGTCCTTCGCCGACCTGGTCCGCATGATGGTCGATGCCGACATCGCCCTGCTCGAGGGCCGCCTCCGCGGGCTGGCGTGAAGCACTCGGTCCTCGCCGGCGGCGTCGGCGCGGCCCGCGACC
>JAUIML010000085.1 GCA_030432715.1 Acidimicrobiia bacterium
CCGTGCCTGTCGCGAACTCGGCGTCGCCACCGTTGCCGTCTACTCCGAACTCGATCGGGAATCGCTCCACGTGCGTCTCGCCGACGAGGCCTACGCGCTCGGCGGCCAGACCGCCGCCGAGTCGTACCTCAACACCGAGGCGATCGTCGACGCGATCCGAAGGAGCGGGGCCGACGGTGTGCATCCCGGCTACGGCTTCTTCTCGGAGAACGCCGACTTCGCCCGGACGATCACGGAGATGGGCGTCACGTTCATCGGCCCGGGCCCCGAGGCGATCGAAGTGATGGGCGACAAGATCTCCGCCCGCGAGGCGGCCGAGAAGGTCGGCGTCCACGGCGTTCCCGGCTCCACCGAGATCCTGACCGACGCCGCCACCGTCATCGCCTTCGGCGAGGAGCACGGCTGGCCGGTCGCCATCAAGGCCGCGTACGGCGGCGGTGGTCGAGGCATGAAGGTCGTCCGCAGCGCCGACGAGGCGAGCGATCAACTCGACTCCGCCCAGCGGGAGGCGCTCGCCTACTTCGGTCGCGACGAGTGCTACATGGAGCGCTACCTCACCAAGCCCCGCCACGTCGAGGTCCAGGTCCTGGCCGATTCCCACGGCAACTGTGTCTACGTCGGCACCCGCGACTGCTCGGCGCAACGTCGGCACCAGAAGCTGATCGAGGAAGCACCTGCGGCCGGCATTCCCGACGACATCATCACCGCGATGGGCGAGGCCGCGGTCGCCGTGGCCCGAGGCTGCGACTACGTCAACGCCGGCACCGTCGAGTTCCTCTACGAGGACGGCGGCTTCCACTATCTCGAGATGAACACCCGGCTGCAGGTCGAGCATCCGGCCAGCGAGATGATCACCGGGATCGACCTCGTCGAGCAGCAGCTCCGCGTCGCCTCGGGTGAACCCCTGCCGTTCACCCAGGACGACATCGAGGTGCGCGGCCATGCGATCGAGATCCGCATCAACGCCGAGGATCCCGCGGGCGGCGCCTTCCTTCCGTCGCCCGGACCCATCACCACCCTCAAGACTCCGGACGGGTTCGGTACCCGGTTCGACACCGGCTACGAGTCGGGCGACGAGATCAGCCAGTACTACGACAACCTGGTCGGCAAGCTCATCGTGTGGGGCCACAGTCGCGAGGTGGCGATCAGCCGAGCCCTCCGGGCCCTGCGCGAGCTGGTGGTCGAGGGCGTCGCGACGACGATCCCGGCCGACGTCGCCATCCTCGAACACCCCGACTTCGTCGCCAACGAGCACTCGACCAAGTGGGTCGAGGAGACGTTGGATCTCTCGGGGATCGGGTCGGCGCCCGTCGGCGCGACCGACGACGACGATGCCCCGAAGGTCAAACGCGACCTCGACGTCGAGGTCAACGGCAAGCGGTTCTCCGTCTCGATGTGGGTGCCCGAATCGGCGCCTGTCGCTGCGGGCGGCGCGGCACCCCGTGCTCGTCGTTCCGGCGGCGGAGGCGGTGCGGGAGCCGGTGCCGGGTCCGGCGAGGTCGCCGTGCCGATGCAGGGCACCATCGTCAAGGTCGTGGTCGCGGTCGGCGATGCGGTCGAGGTCGGCGACCCGATCGTCGTGCTCGAGGCCATGAAGATGGAGAACAACGTCACCGCCGAGAAGGCCGGCACGATCAAGGAGATCCGGGTGGCCGAAGGCGACTCCGTCGGCGGCGGCGACATCGTTGCGGTGATCGAGTAGTTCCCCTCGTCGCCGGGTCGGCCCGTCTTGGGCCACACTTGCGTCGTGTCTGACGAAACCATCCGCGCCCGATTCGACGCGGCGCGCGCCGCGATCACCGACATCGACGAGAAGGCGCGGGCTCGTCTCGCCCGGGACGACAAGCTGCACGTGCGCGAGCGTGTCGCCCTGCTGTTCGACGAGGGCACCTTCGTGGAGGACGGTCGCCTGGCGAACGCGACCGCTGCGGGGCTCCCGGCCGACGGTGTGGTGACCGGCCAGGGCCTCGTCGACGGACGGCCGGCACTGGTCATGGCCAATGACCCGACGGTCAAGGCGGGATCCTGGGGCGCCCGCACGGTCGAGAAGATCGTGCGCCTCACGGAGAAGGCCCTCGCCGCCGATCTGCCGATCTTCTGGTTCGTCGACTCGGCCGGCGCCCGAATCACCGACCAGGTCCAACTCTTCCCGGGCCGACGAGGGGCAGGGCGCATCTTCCACAACCAGGTCGCGCTGTCGGGCCGGGTCCCGCAGATCTGCTGCCTCTTCGGCCCGTCGGCGGCCGGGGGCGCCTACATCCCCTCGTTCTGCGACGTCGTGTTCATGGTCGAGAAGAACGCATCCATGTATCTCGGCTCACCGCGGATGGCCGAAGAGGTCATCAACGAACACGTCACCCTCGAGGAGATGGGCGGCGCCCGCATGCACGCAACGGTCTCCGGCTGCGGCGACAACCTCTGTGTCGACGACGCGGATGCGATCGAGTCGGCCCGCGCGTTCTTCTCCTACCTCCCCACCTCGTGGGAGGAGCCGCCGCCGCCGGCCCGGGCCGAGGCTCCGTCCCGCCCCTTCACCGCCGACCTGCTTCCGGCCGACGAGAAGACGGGCTACGACGTACGAACGGTGATCGATGCGCTCCTCGACGCCGAATCGTTCTTCGAGGTCAAGCCGCTCTTCGCCCCCGAACTGGTCGTGGGTCTGGGACGGCTCGGTGGCAACACCGTGGGCGTCGTGGCCAACAACCCGGCCGCCAACGGCGGTGTGCTCTTCGTCGACTCCGCCGACAAGGCCGCCCGTTTCATCTGGATGTGCGACGCCTACAACATCCCGCTGATCTACCTGGCCGACGTGCCCGGCTTCATGATCGGAACCGATGTCGAGCGACAGGGCATCATCCGGCACGGCGCGAAGATGATCACGGCCGTCTCCGAGGCGACCGTGCCCACCGTCAGCGTGATCCTCCGCAAGGCCTACGGCGCCGGGCTCTACGCGATGTGCGGTCCGGCCTTCGGCCCCGACGCGTGCCTCGCCCTGCCCACCGCCGAGATCGCCGTCATGGGCGCGGAGGCCGCGGTCAACGCGGTGTTCGCGAACCAGATCGCGGCCATCGAGGACGAGAACGAACGCAGCGCCTTCGTCCAGGCCCGTCGCGACGAGTTCAACGACGACGTCGACCTCCTCCGCCTGGCATCCGACCTGGTCATCGATGACATCGTCGAGCCCGAAGACCTCCGTCGCGAACTGATCTCCCGACTCGCCCTCGCCGCCTCGAAGGACCGACACTTCAGCCGCCGCCGCCACGGCGTCCCCCCTGTGTGAGGCAACGCTTCGCGTTGCTCGGAGTTCGGCTGCGCCGAACTCCCCACTGTTACCTCATTCGGCGGCTTCGCTGAGGGCTTCGGCGAGGGTCGGGTGGACCATCAGGCTCTCGTGGATGTCGCTGACCGTGAGCCCGTTGGTGACGGCGATGGCGAGCACCGAGATCAGTTCGGCGGCGTGGCGTCCGACGATCGAGCCGCCGAGGACCACCCCGGTGGCCGGGTCGGAGACGATCTTCACGAAGCCACGGGAGTCATCGTTGATCAGTGCCTTCGCCGACGACGCGAACGGCACCTTGGTCACCCGGACCTTGCGGCCCTCCGAGAAGGCATCGGCTTCGGCCAGACCCACATCGGCGATCTCCGGCTCGGTGAAGATGGCCGACGCCGCCTTGTCGTAGTCGATCAACCGGCTGCGCTCCGGGTGCAGGGCACCCATGGCGTGCTCGGCGATCTTTCGTCCCTGCATCGAGGCAACCGACGACAGCGGCAGCCGCCCCGACAGGTCCCCCGCGGCGTAGATGTGGGGGACGTTCGAGCGCAGGTGGGCATCAACCGGCACATAGCCGCCGTCGGTCGCCACGCCGGCATTGTCGAGCCCCAGGTCTTCGCTGTTGGGGATCGATCCGATCGCCAACAGCACATGGGAGCCACGCGCGACCCGACCGTCGTTGCAGCTGACCACGACGTCGTCGCCCTCGCGTTCGACACCCGTTGCTCGCGCACCCTTGAACAGGCGGATCCCCCGCCGGAGGAAGTCCTCCTCGAGCGCCGCCGCCACTTCGGGGTCCTTCCCCGGAAGCACCTGCTGGCGACTGACGACCAGTGTGACCTCGCTCCCCATCGACTCGAACAGATGGACGAACTCCACACCGGTGACACCCGAGCCGATCACGATGGCGTGCGACGGCAGCGACTTGGGCGGGTAGGCGTCGCGGGTGGTCAGGATGCGATCGCCGTCGATCGGGGCCCAGTCGGGAATCCGCGGTCGGCTACCGGTCGCCAGCACGATCACGTCGGCGTGGTGATCGAACGTGCCCCCCTCGCTCACCGATCGGACCGTGTGCTCGTCGACGATCGTCGCCGTGCCATGGATCAGCTCGACATGCTGGCTGGAGAGCAACGACCTGACCTGGGACTCGAGACGGCTCTCGATCGTGCGCAGCCGCAGGGCCAGGTGTTCGAGGTCGACTTCGGATCCCACGTCGGCGAGCCCCATCCGCGCCGACCGCCGGAGGAACTGCCGGGCGTTGCCCGTGGCGATCATCGCCTTCGACGGAATGCAGTCGTTGAGATGAGCCGCGCCGCCGATCACGTCACGCTCGATCAGCGTGACCTCGGCGCCGAGGCGCGCCGCGGTGGTGGCGCAGGAGTTTCCGGCGGGACCGCCGCCGATGATGACGATTCGAGTGGGCATCGACGCCGACACTACCGGGCCTCCCCTTCGGGTTCGGGGAGCCGCATGGCAGGGGTCCGGGGCGAACCGGCTAGATTCGCCCTTCGTGGCCACCGCCGCTCCTGCATCCCACGGGCCAGACGACACGACCCCACCATGGCGGTGGCGGGGCACCGGACTCGGACTCGTCGCTGTCGCCGCCATCGGCGGCCTCGTTCTGAGAGTCGTCGCGCCCTCACCCCTGTGGCTCGACGAGGCGCTGTCGGTGCACATCGCCGGCCTGCCGTTCTCCGAGATGGTCGACGCCTTGCGCCACGACGGGCACCCGAGCCTCTACTACCTGCTGCTCGGCTGGTGGATGGACCTGTTCGGCGACTCGAATGGTGCCGCGCGGGCACTGTCGGGGGCGGCGTCGCTGGCGACGGTCCCCGTTCTCCGGGCCATCGGCCGCCGACGGTCTCCGCTCCTCGGAACGGTGGCCGCCCTCGTCGGGCTGACGTCACCGTTCCTGCTCCGCTACGGGACCGAAGCCCGTATGTATGCGCTCCTCACACTCCTGGTCGCCCTCGCCTGGCTTGCGCTCGAACGGGCAGCCGACGATCCCCGAATCGGCCGCCTCGGCCTCCTGGCCCTGGCCACCGCGGCGCTGGTCCACACCCACTACTGGACCTTCTGGCTGATCGGAGCCACCGTTCTCATTCTCGCCTACGTGTTCGTGACCGAGCCGGCTCGCCGGTGGGTCGTCGTCCTCCTCGGTGCCGCAGTGGCGGCGGGCGCAGCGAGCTTCGTCGTCTGGCTCGGCGTGTTCCTCGAGCAGCTCGGATCGACGGGCACGCCGTGGGCCGACCGCGCCCGCCCCGCAGAGCTGGCGGTCGAGTCGATACAGGCGCTCGGCGGCAACAACCGCTTCGAGGGAGAGCTCTTCGGCGCGATCATCCTCGTGCTCCTGCTGGTGGGCGCGCTGGGAGTGCGCCGGGGCGACGTGATCGAGCTCCGGTTCGCCCGCGGACCGCTGAGCGTGGCCGCGGCGGCGATGCTGATCACCTTGGCCCTCGGCGGTGGCGTCGCACTCGTCACCGGCGGCGCCTTCGAGGGGCGCTACTCCGCCGTCGTCGTGCCGTTCGCCCTGGTGCTCGTTGCCCGCGGCATCGCCCTCCTACCCGGCCGGGTCGGCTGGGCGACGCTCGCCTTCGTCGTCTGCTTCGGCCTCGCCGTCGGGGCCGACGAGGCCCGCCGCGACCGAACCCAGGCGGGCGACGTCGCGGCTCGGATCGACGCCGGCCATCAGCCCGGCGACATCGTGGCGTTCTGCCCCGACCAGGTGGGACCCGCCACCCGTCGGGCGATGTCGGCCGAGCTGGAGTCGATCGCGTATCCCCGCGGCGACGGGTTCCTGATCGACTGGCAGGACTACGCCGAAGTGATCGCCGAGCTTCCGCCTGACGAGTTCGTGGCTCGCATCGAGGCTGCCGCCGGCGACAACGACATCTGGCTCGTGGCCGGCCTCGGCTACAAGAGCCTGGGCAACCGGTGTGAAGCGATCATCGACGCGCTGAACCGAACCCGCCGGGCCGACCAGTTGATCTCCCCGAGCGAGGTGTTCGAGCGGATGTTGCTCATTCGTTACGAGCCGATCCGATGAGGTCGTGGAAGCGCGACTTCATCGCCTCGGCCACGTCGTGGACCGAAGCGCGCCTGTATGTCGCGACGGCCTACATCGCGACCTGGGCGATCCTCGACCGGCTCGAGCCACCGCCGGCCTTCTCGCCCATCGACGACGGGCTGATCCCCTGGGACGGGACCTGGTACCGCGACCTCGCCATGGACGGCTACGACTCACCGGCTCTCGAAGGCGGTGTGCGCTTCTTCCCGTTGTGGCCGTTGCTCGGACGCGTCTTCGGCGCCGTCGGTGACCGCCCCGACATCGCGCTCGTCGTCCTCGCCAACCTCCTGGCCCTGGTCGCCGGGATGTTCCTGTACCGCATCACCCTGCAGGAGACCGGCGATCACGGCACCGCCCGGCGAACGGTGCGACTGTTCGCGCTCTTCCCGCCCGCCTTCGTTCTCGTGCTGGGCTACAGCGAGGCGCTCTACCTCTGTCTGGCCATGGGTTTCTTCCTCACCGCTCGGGCGCGCCGCTGGGGGGCGACCGTGGTCCTCGGCTTCCTGGCCGGGCTGACGCGACCGGTGGCGGGCCTTCTCGCCTTCCCTGCAGCCGTGCTCGCGTGGCGCAACGACCGCCGGTCGCCGGCAGCCCTCCTCTCGGTGGTGTCGGCTCCGCTCGGCACCCTGACCTTCCTGGTGTGGGCGGAGCGCGAGCAGGGCGGTTGGCGGGCCCCCATCGACGCCCAACGCGAGCTGCGGGGCGAGGTGACCGAACCGGTCAGTCGCCTCGTCCGGGGCCTGACCGACGGGTTGCGCGGCGACGAGGGCGAACTGTTCCACACGATCGCCGCCCTCGTCTTCATCGGTCTGGCGGTTCACGTCGTGCGCCGCCTCTCGGTCGACCTGTGGGTCTACACCGTGCCGTCCACTCTGATGCTCGTGGCGGCCGACAACCTCAACTCGATGGAGCGCTACGCACTGAGCGCGTTCCCGCTCGTGATCGCGGCCGCGCTGATCAGCCGCAACGAGCGTCTCGAGCGATGGGTCCCGACCGCATCGGCGGTCGGCTTGACGATGGTGACGACACTGGCGCTCAACGGCGTCTACGTGCCATGAGCCGGGTCAGGGTCGCGATCGACGTCACGTCGCTGATCGGGCCGGCCACCGGAATCCACCAGGTCACCCGAGCTCTGATCGGCGCCCTCGAGGCTCGCGACGACGTCGCCGTGCGGGGGTGGCTCCTGACCGCGCGGGGCGAGCGGCCCGCCGTCGGATTTCCCGTTCGGCGAAGCCGTGTCCCGGCAGCGGTCGCCCTCGCGGGCTGGGCTCGCTCCGGGTTCCCACCAGGTCGATTCGTCGCCGGTGAAGCCGATGTGGTCCACGGCACGAACTTCATCGCTCCGCCGAATCCGCGGAGCGTGATCACCCTGCAGGACATGACCCCGATCGCTCATCCGGAGTGGTGCGAGCCGGCGGTGCAGGCGATGGCCGGCGCCATCCGGCGGGCGGTGCAACGCGGCGCGACCCTCCACGTGACCTCGGACCTCGTCCGCCGAGAAGCCATCGCCGAATTCGGGCTGACCGCGGAACGAGTCCGGCTGGTCCACCATGCCGTGACGCCGCTGACCGGCGGCGACGATCACCTCGGACGGCGGATCGCCGGCGGGCCGTACCTGCTGGTGCTCGGCCGAGTCGAGCGCCGCAAGAACGTGGTGGCCGCAGTCGATGCGCTGCACGACCTGCCCGACGACCTTCGCCTGGTCGTCGCGGGCCCACCCGGCAACGACGACGAGGCGGTCGAGGCTGCGATCCGCCGCCATGGTGCGGGGCGGGTCGTCCGGCTCCCCGAGCTGTCGGATCACGACCGCACGAGCCTCGTCGGCGGGGCCGAGGCGCTCCTGTGGCCATCGCACTACGAGGGGTTCGCACTCCCCCCGCTCGAGGCCCTGTCGATCGGCACGCCGGTGGTGGCCACCGCGACGGGCGCCCTCCCCGAGTTGATCGGCGACACGGTGCGCCTGGTCCCTCCCGGAGACTCCGACGCCTTCGCCGAGGCGATCATCACCACGCTCGACACCTCGGCGGAGGTGCCGGTCGCGTTGCGCGACCGCATCAAGGCACACACCTGGACCGATGCGGCCGCAGGCATGATCGAGATCTACCAGGACGTGGGCTGGCGCTAGCGCCGGATCAACCGGCGTAACGGAAGAGGAACGCGGCGGCCTGCCCCCGGGTGACGGCGCTTTCGGGCGAGAACGTGAACGCCGACGTGCCGGTCGTGATCTCCTGCTGTTTGGCCCAGGCGACCGCGGTGGAGAAGTAGCGACCGGCGGGCACGTCGACGAAGCCGGCCGCGGGAGCGGAGGGCTCCCCCGCCATTCGCCACAGGAGCGTGACGAGCTGGGCCCGGGTGACGTCCTGGTTCGGCGCGAACGCCGTGGCCGACGTGCCCGTGGTGATGCCCGCGGCCTTGGCCCAGGCGACGGCCTCGCCGTAGTAGGCCCCGGCGGGGACGTCGCCGAACCCGTGGGCCGGATTGCCGGTCGGCGACCCCGCGTTGCGCCACAGGAACGTGACCATCTGCGCTCGACTCAGGTTGACGTTCGGCCCGTAGAGCAGATCGCTGATGCCGGTGGTGATCCCCTCGTCGACCATCCAGGCCACCGCGTCGGCGTAGTACGCAGACTCGCTGACGTCGCAGAACGTGCCGCTCACGGAGAACCCGCAGGCCACGGTCTCGGCACTGCCCTGACGCATCGGATCACGCCTCAGCATGGGCCAGGCGTCGTCGGCCGAGGAGTTCGGCAACCCGTAGGCAGCCAGACGGGTGCGCACGCTGGGGGTGTCGAACGAGGTGAACACGATGTGGCGCGACCCGTTGATCACGCCCACCGCCGGGGCCGACTCGTGCGACCAGCGGCTCATCGCGTCGGACCAGTGGATCCCCGCCTCGAGATTGCCGCCGTTGATGCCGTCGAACAGGGCGAGACCCTTGTCGCCGCCGATGGCGACGTCCTGCCCCCCGTCGCCGTCGAGGTCGGCGATGATCGGCGAACCCTGCATCCGGCCGGTGCCGAGGTGGTCGAACGACGGCCGTACCTTCCAGTCGAGCGAGCCGTCGCCGTTCCAGGCGTAGACGTAGTGGTCCTCGGAACCGACGACGACCTCGAGACCCCCGTCGTTGTCGAGGTCGCCGAGGGCGGGTGACCCGATCACGGTGCCACCGGTGCTCACCGGGAAGCCGGGCACGGGGGAACCGTCGTGCAGGTGGAAGGCGAAGACCTTCGAGTGGTCGCTCCCGTCGCTACCGCTGCACTGGTGGTGCCCGTTGCCGCACTCGGTGTGCCAGTTGTTGCCGGTGGCGATGACGGCCTCCGGCACGCCGTCGTTGTTGATGTCGCCGATGGCCGGCGACGAGTGGAAGACCTCGTTGGCCTCGGCGTTCCAGAGGTTGACCACCCCACCCGGGGTCCAGTCGAGGGCCCGGAACACGCCGCCGAGATGGTCGTAGTAGCCGCCCGGTGTGCTGTCGCCGCCGATGAAGATCTCCATGTCGTCGTCGCCGTCGATGTCGAACAGCGAGGCCGACGACCAGACCGAGTCGTCGTTGTTGAAGGGGAAGCCGCTCAGGGGCTGTCCGGTGCGGTCGACCGCCCAGATGTGGAAGTCGAAGCTCGCGAAGACCACGTCGAGATGACCGTCGCCGTCGACGTCGCCGATGGCCGGGGTGGAGAAGACACCCTCGCACCAGCCGTCGAGCGAGCCGGAGTTCGCCCAGACATTGCCGGTGTCCCGGCCGATGGCCGTACCCCACTCCTTGGCTCCGGTCTTGCCGTTGAAGGCGATCACGCCGCCGTTCTGGTTCGCCGCCCAGGTCGACCCGACGCCCACGATCACTTCGGGGGTTCCGTCCTCGTCGATGTCGGCCACGGCCGGGCTCGAGTCGATCGCCGACGCGCCGCTCTGCCCGTTGCAGCCGGGACCGACCGACGGGACGGCCGGGGTCGCCCACTTGAGCGTTCCGTCGCCCTCGTAGGCCCGCAGCGTGCCGTCCTGGTGACCGAAGACGATCTCGTTCTGGTTGTCGGCATCGATGTCGGCGATCACGGGCGCCGAGCTGCGGTTCCAGCCGTCGAGCAGCAGGGCCCAGTCCTTCTCGTAGGGCGCCACGCCCCCGGCCGACGCAGGAGATGTCGCCACCACGGTCGCGGCGAGCGCGAGGGCAGCGGAAGCAGCGAGAAGACGACGAGCCATACCTGACCATTCGGATGAACCCGACCGCGCCTGAACCAACATAGGCCGTGCGGACCATGGACCTCGGTCACCCCGGACTCAGCGGAGGACGATCAACCAGTCCTCGCCGTGCGGTCGTGCGAGGTGCCCGGCCGCCTCGGCGTCGGCCACCCGGCGGCCGATCTCGGCCTCGGACAACGCCGGCGTGCCCTGCTCGATCCCGCCGTGCAGCACGACGTAGGCGACCCCGAGCTCGTCGCCGAGCGCCTCGGCTTCCGGTGAGGGCCACGACTGGAGGACGCGTGCCCGTTCCTCGAAGCCCCTCGGCGTGCTGCCGGAATAGCCGTTGATCCGGGGATTCCAGTCGGTCGTGGCGTGGTACATCCGCGGCGCCTCCACGAACGCCCAGGCCACGCCGTCGGAGGGCGTTCGTATGGGAAGCTCCAGCACGACGCCCTCGTCGAGCTCGGCGAGCACCTCGTAGACGGCGAGCCGCTCACCCTCCGGCACGTCGACCCGGCCCATGGGGCCACCCACCTCGAGCAGGACCAGCACGACGACGACCGGCGCGATCCAGGCCGAGCGGGCCCGCGGGGCGCGATCGACGAGGTACTGGACGGCGAGGCCCACGAGGAGGGCCCCGGCCACGAAGGCGACGACCGCGAAGCGCGAGGTCACCCGAATGCCGTCGAACCCGGGCACGAACCGGTGCAGGAGCCGGAACGGTCCCTTCACGCCGCCGGGCGACGGACCGAGGGCGAACACCGCGGCCACCGCGCCTGCCGCGACCAGGGCGAGCAGCTCGTCGATGCGGACACCCGTGCGAATCACGTCGGCGCCACGGCGGGCCAGCCGCCAGGCGAGCCACACCCCGACCGCGGCGAGCAGCATCGCCACCAATCCGGGGAAGTACGCGTGCTCTCC
The DNA here is from genome assembly GCA_030432715.1 of Acidimicrobiia bacterium. GTDB lineage: Bacteria > Actinomycetota > Acidimicrobiia > Acidimicrobiales > Aldehydirespiratoraceae > JAJRXC01. Next base: position 11,438 of record JAUIML010000085.1, read on the forward strand.
CGCCTTGCCCGCACTGTTGATGCCGTCGAGGGCCGACCCCCAGAGCCAGTTGTCGCGTTGGGGCGTGAGGAGATCGGTGGGCAGCAGGGAGTTCTGCGGCTCGTAGGCGCGGGCGAGGCCGTTGCGCTCGTCGACCGATCGGTACACGAGGGCTACCGGACCCAGCAGCACGCCACCGATGAGCGCGGCAGGCAGCGCCGGGCGGACGAGCGACCGCAGAGCCGGCAGCGACCCCCGCAACCGGAGCACAGCCACGACGACGAGGGCGCTCAACACCCAGATCAGGCCATAGTACACGTTGGCGAGGGTCATGGCCGTGATCGCCAACCCGAGCCAGACGCCGTCCCGGGCCCGGCGGTGGTCGATCGCTCGCAACAGCAACAGGAACGAGAGCGAGATGAAACCGAAAGTCTGGAGCTGGGGATGGTTCTGCTGGCCGAAGACGAAGCTGTTGCAGCACGCGACGACGGCGACCACCAGCGCGACGTCACCGCGGCCGAAGATGCGCATGGCCAGCGCGTGGGCGGCGGCCAGCGCGCCGACGAAGAGCAGGAACATCAGCAGGTTGAGGGCCACGATCGAGTCGCCGGTGAGCCACTCGATGACGCCGAAGACCGGGGCAAGGGAGAGCATCGGGTCGGAGAGGGCGAGCGTGTCGGGCTCGGGATGGTAGATGTTGGCGTCGAAGGCCCCCAAGGGGTCCTCGACCAGGGCCCGGGCGCCCCACTCGAGTGTCCAGGTCAGGAACATCGAATCACCGAGGTCACCGGCGACGGTCTGGCTCACTCGGTGCGGGGTCGGTTGCAGCAGGACGAGTCCGAGCAGGACCCACAGGGGCAGTCGCCGCACGCCTAGGCTCACGCCGTGGTCGCCACCGAACCGACGCTCGACGTCAGCATCGTCATTCCCGTTCACAACGAGGCCGGGCATCTCGCCGACGAGATCGACCGCATCAGCAGCTCCATGGAGGGCTCACCCTACTCATGGGAGCTGGTGCTGGTGGACGACGGGTCGACCGACGGTTCGGCCGAAATCGGCGTCGGCCGGCCCCACGTACGGGTGATGCGATCGGCGCGCAATCGCGGCGCGGGAACGGCTCGGCGCATCGGAACCGAGGCCGCGAAGGGACGCATCGTCGTGTGGTCCGACGCCGACATGAGCTACCCGAACGACGAGATCCCGGCGCTGGTCGACGCCCTCGGCAACGGTGACCACATCGTCGGTGCCCGCACGAGCGAGCAGGGCACGCTCAAGCTCTTCCGGGTCCCGGCCAAGTGGATCATCCGCCGCCTCGCGTCGTATCTCACGAAGACGAAGATCCCCGATCTCAACAGCGGCTTCCGTGCCTTCCGGCGCGACGTCGCACTCCAGTACACCCATCAGCTCCCGGCGGGGTTCTCGTGCGTCACCACGATCACCATGGCGTTCCTCATGAACGGCTACTCGGTCGAGTTCACGCCCATCGAGTACGCGGAACGGGCCGGCACCTCCAAGTTCCATTGGTTGGCCGACACCCGTCGCTACGCCCTCCAGGTGGTGCGCATGATCCTGTCCTACGACCCACTCCGAGTGGTGTTGCCGGTGGCCACGCTCCTCGGTCTGGTGTTCGTCGGCAAGCTCGGCTACGACCTCGTCGACAAGGACTTCCGCCCGGCCGCGAACACACTGTTGCTCGGCTTCGCGCTCCTGCAGGTCCTGGTCATCGGCCTCCTGGCCGATCTGGTCGTCCGCGTGACCCGGCCGCCCCGCACGGTGCCCCCGGGCGACATCACCGAAGAACCCGGCTGACCCGCTCGACCAGCCCGTCCAACCGAGCCGACACCGCCGGCCAGCCGTAGCGACGACGCACATAGACGCCTCCGGCCGCAGCCAGCGCGGTGCGGGTGGCCGCGTCGTCGAGGAGTCGCCCCAGGGCCAGGTCGAAGTCGGCCATGCCCTGATAGAACAGGCCTCCGCCGCTGTTGGTCACGTGCTCGACCATCGGGGCACACCAGCCGTTCACCAGCACCGGGGTGCCGGCCAACCAGGCCTCGAGGATGACGATCGAGAACGACTCGTAGAACGACGGATTGATCAACACGTCGGCTGCGGCGATCAGCCCGAACTTGTGCTCGTCAGGAATCGGCCCCAGCGCAGTGACCCCGGCAATCGCCGGTGGTGCCTCGGCGACCGGTCCGGCGAGCACCAACCGGCCGCGGCCGCGCTCGGCTCGGAAACGGGCGAACCGCTCGACGAGGTCGTGGGTTCCCTTGCCCCGATCGACGCGGCCGAGACACAGCACGAAGGGCTCGTCACCGAGACCCAACGCGGCGCGGGCCGCGGCCGGGTCCGGGCCTCGGGGCATCTCGACCGGGAGACCGACGAGCGCCTGCGGGCGGGCCACGGTGGCCGGAAACCGTTGGTGCACCAGCGCCTGCTCGGCCTGGGTCTGGAGGCCGAGGCCATCGGCCCCGGTGAACACCTCGTCGAAGACCGCGAGCTCGAGCGGCAGTTCGCGATGGGCGGCCGGGTAGAGGATCGTGGGCACCCGGGCCCGCGGGAGTCCCCGCACCGTCGGATGGTAGAGGTACGGGTAGAAGACCAGGACGCCGCGGTCGACGGCCTCCACCGCCTCGAGCAGCGCCGCGCTGGTCGGGCCCTGCTGGTCGATCCAGTCGAGCCCCTCGGCGAGCGACACTGCCCGACCCCGCGGCAACACGCGGTCGCTCAGGGCGTCGAAGTCCGCGGCGCGGCGGCGGTCGACCGGGCAGCGCCGGACCCGCACCCCGTCCTCGACCGTGTCGCCCGCGGCATAGTCGTCGGCCCAGGTCTGCATCGACGACGCGCAGGAGGTGATGACCGCGATCTCGCGTCCGTCGGCCGCCAGACGGGTCGCAAGCTGCCGGGCACCCGCTTCGGCGCCGCCCAACACGTCGGCTCCGTAGCGCGGCGTGACGAAGGTGATCGGCGTGCTCATGGCGTGGCCTTGCGGGATGGCGTGGCCTCGAGGAGAGGCGCCAACACAGCCCGCATCCGCGCCGACGACACATCCAACCCCAACTCCGCCGCCCGAACCCGACCCCGCGCCACC
>JAUIML010000086.1 GCA_030432715.1 Acidimicrobiia bacterium
CGAGACCACGTAGGCGAAGCCGAGGAGCATCCGCGACAGCCGGTCGAGATCGACCAGCAGGCGCGAGGGAGGGTGCTCATCGAGGCGGGGTTCGACTTCCGCGATCACGGTGCGCATCGCCGCGCCCACCGCGTAGGCGAACACGACGACGCCGGCCATGGCCACCGGCGCCCACGACCCGACGACCGCCGCGAGAAGCGGCGTCGCCACCAGGAACCCGGAGCCGATGATCGACGCCAGTGGGGTCACGGTCGCGCGCCACCGCGGTGATTCCCGGATGGCCGGTCGGAGAAGGACGAACGCGACCGCCACCACCGTCACGACGACGGCGGCCCCGGTCAATCGGAGGACGGCACGTAGCTCATCGAATCGAGGTCGGCGAGCATGTCCTCGGCTCCCGACAACGACGTGATGATGATCTGCTTGGCCACGCTCAGCAGCTCGAAGACCTGCGGATCAGCCACCGAGTAGATCATCGAGGATCCCTGGCGTCGGGCCTGCACCACGCCGGCCTTGCGAAGGACGGCGAGCTGCTGCGAGAGGTGAGAAGACTCGAGTCCGACGTCGGGTTGCAGCTCGGACACCGAACGCGGGCCGCTCGCCAGGATCTCCAGAACGCGGATCCGCGCCGGATGTCCGAGCGTCTTGAAGAACTGCGCCTTCACGTCGTAGATCGGTCTGGGCACTGCCGACTCCTCCGGGTATCGGAATGATCATATCGTCAGGTCTCGGCGCATCAGAGGGCGAGCAGTGCCTGGCGGATTCGCTTCTCGCTGACCTTCTCGCGGGTGCCGACCTGCTGCGCGAAGGTGGCCAGCCGGAACTCCTCGAGCTGCCAGTTGATCTCCTCGAGCTCGAACGACGGTGGCAGGGACTCGGCGTAGCGGTCGAACTCCTCCTCGAGCGCCCGGCACCGCAGCATCATCTGCCGGTCCTGCGCCACCCGGTCGGGCAGCTTGTCGAGGCGCACCCGCATTCCTTCGAGATAGCGGGCGACGTCGGGCAGTCGGTCGGCGCCGACCAGGGTGAGATGGTCGGGGTACACGAGCCGATCGAGCTGGGCCTGCATGTCGAGCATGGCCGGATGCAGGGCCGACGCGACGGGCTCGGCGAGATCGCGACGCAACTCGGCCGCCGAGACGAGCACCGCCACGGCCCGACGGCCGATCTCGGCGACCGCCCCCGGCAGGCCGGCCCGCACCCGATCGACAAGACCCGTGAACTCGGCCTCGGTCCAGACCGGGCCGCCTGCCTCGCCGAGGAGATGGGAGAAGATCGCGTCGGCGGCGTCGTTGACCCAGGCGAGCTTCGAGCCGTGGGGGCTCGACGCCAAGGCGAGCGTGGCACGGTTGTCGAACAGGTCGTTGAGCATCCTCGCCGACCCCCCGACGTTGAGGCGCAGGAGCCGGACGGTTCCCGCCCACATGGCCTCGTGTTGCTGGTCCTCGTCGGGGAAGAGCTGTATCCCGACGGTCTCGCGCTCGTCCACGAGGGCCGGGAAGGCGTCGACCTCCTGGCCGGCCGCGACCGTGCGGACGCGACGGGGAAGCGAACCGAACACCCACTTCTTCTCTCCCGAACGCACGAGTTCGTGGCGACCTTCCTCCAGCTCCTCGCTGACCCGGGCAGCCAGCCGGGCCGTGATCGAGGCGAGGTCGCGGCTCTCGGCGAAGACCTCACCACCGGAACGAACCACCCGATAGATCGGTCGCAGATGCTTCGGCAGCCGATCCAGGTCGAGCGCGCCGAGCGGCACCGTGACGCCGCCCAGTTCCGTCAGGGCGCGGCGCACCTGCTCGACCAGGTCACCCTCACCCTGTCGGAGCATCGGCATGAGGCGATCGACCGTCTCGGGTATCGGCACGAAGGCACGACGGATGTCCTTCGGCATCGACCGGAGCAGCGCGGTCACCAGATCGTGACGGAGGCCGGGCACGTTCCAGTCGAAGTCACCGACCTCCACGCGGTCCAGCAGGGCCAGAGGCACCGTGACCGTCACGCCGTCGTTGGCCGCTGTCTCGTCGAATTCGTAGTCGAGCGCGAACTCGACATCGCCCACGCGCCAATGATCGGGGAACGACTCGGCGTCGGCCTCGACCTCGGCGGTGTCGAAGATGTCGTCGAGGTGAAGATCGAGCAGATGGGGTTCGCGGGTTCGCCGCTTGTTCCACCAGCGGTCGAAATCGGCTCCGGACGTGACCTTCTCGCCGAGCCGCCGGTCGTAGAAGTCGAACAGGACCTCGTATTCCACGAACACGTCACGTCGTTGCCGGGCCCCCAACTTGCGTACTTCGTCGAGCACTCGTTCGTTCTGGGCGAAGAACTCGTGATGGGTCTCCCAGTCCCCTTCGATGAGCGCATGGTGGATGAACAACTCACGAGCGACGGCAGGGTCGACCCGTCGGTAGTGCACTCGCCGACCGGCCACGAGCGGGACGCCGTAGAGCGTGGCTCTTTCGATGGTCATCGCCGAACCCTTCTCGGCGTCCCATTCCGGGTCCTCGTAGGTCCGTTTGATCACGTGGTCGCCGGCCCGCTCCGCCCACTCCGGCTGGATGCGAGCTGCGCTGTGGGCCCAGAGCCGGTTGGTCTCCACCAACTCGCCGGCCATCACCCAGTTCGGTGGCTTCTTGGCGAGCGCCGAGCTGCGACTGAGCACGAATCGGGCGTTGCGGCCGCCCGTGTACTCGTTGCCGTTCGCGTCCTTCAGCCCGACGTGTGAGAGAAGCCCGGTGAGGAGGCACTGGTGCACGATGTCGGGCTTCGCCGGCTCGGTGTTGATCGTCCACCGCTGGGACTTGGCCGTGCGTTCGAGCTGACGGACGATGTCCCACCATTCGCGGATGCGGTTGTGGTTGAGGAATTCCTTCTTGCACATGCGTCGGAATCCGCTGCCGGATCGATCGCGGCGTTCGGTCTCGAGGTACTCCCAGAGGTTCAGCCACATCAGGAAGTCGGATCCGGGCTCGTCGAACCGGGCGTGGAACGGGGCGGCGGCGTCACGCTTCTCGCTGGGCCGTTCGCGCGGGTCCTGCACCGACATGGCAGCCGTGATGATCATCACTTCTCGGAGGCAGCCGCTCTCGGCTCCGGCGATCACCATGCGGCCGAACCGGGGATCGATCGGCATGCGCGCCAACTGCCGCCCGATCGGGGTCAGCCACCTTCGGGTGCCCTCGGCGCCGGGGTGGACGGCATCGAGCTCTTCGAGCAGGGCGACGCCGTCTCGGATGTTGCGCAGCTCGGGGGGATCGACGAAGGGAAACGTCTCGATGTCGCCGAGACCGAGCGATGCCATCTGGAGGATGACCGAGGCCAGATTGGTGCGGGTGATCTCGGGCTCGGTGAACTCGGGCCGGTCAGCGAAGTTCTGTTCGGAGTAGAGCCGGATCGCGATGCCGGGCGCGACGCGGCCACACCGGCCCGACCGCTGGTCGGCGCTCGCCTGGGAGATCTCCTCGACCGGGAGCCGCTGCACCTTCGTGCGGTTGCTGTAGCGGCTGATCCGGGCGGTACCGGCATCGATCACGTAGCGGATGCCGGGGACGGTCAGCGACGTCTCGGCCACGTTGGTCGCCACCACGATCCGCCGGGCGTCGCGCCGTGACCGGTCGAACACCCGGTGCTGCTCGGCGGCGGAGAGCCGCCCGTAGAGGGCCACGACCTCGGTGTTGCGGAGCCGGGCGGCGCCGAGGGCATCGCTCGCTTCACGGATCTCGCGCTCGCCGCTGCAGAAGACGAGGATGTCGCCGGACCCCTCCCGCTCGAGCTCGCGAACCGCGTCGACGATCGCCTCGGTCTGGGTGAGGGCTTCGCCGGTGTCGTCGTCCTCGGGCGGGCGGTACCGGATCTCCACGGGATACGTCCGCCCCGACACCTCGATGATCGGCGCGTCGTCGAAGTGCTCGGCGAACCTCGCCGTGTCGATCGTGGCCGAGGTGATGATCACCTTGAGGTCCGGCCGGGAGGGCAAGAGCTGACGGAGATAGCCGAGGAGGAAGTCGATGTTGAGGCTCCGCTCGTGGGCCTCGTCGACGATGATCGTCGAGTAGGCCGACAGGGACCGGTCGTGCTGCATCTCCGCGAGCAGGATCCCGTCGGTCATGGCCTTGATGGCCGTCTTCTTCGACACCTTGTCGGTGAACCGCACCTTGTAGCCGACCAGACCGCCGACCTCGTCGCCGAGCTCCTCGGCGACCCGCTCGGCAATGGAGCGGGCGGCGATGCGGCGGGGTTGCGTGTGGCCGATCCACCCCGTGTGGTGCAACCCGAGCTCGACACACATCTTCGGCAGTTGCGTGCTCTTGCCCGAGCCGGTCTCGCCGGCCACGACGACCACCTGATGACCTCGAATGGCGGCCAGCAGCTCGTCGCGACGCTCCGCGATGGGGAGGTCCGACGGATAGGTGACCTCGATGGGCGCCGGGGCGGGCTCGGCGGAGTCCATCAGAGCAGTGTGGTGGGCGAGCCTCCGGCCGACAACCGGACGCCGGCGTGGCGATCAGTGCGTTGCCGGCGCCGCCGAGTCGTGGGACTCGGACGAGAGACGATCGACGACGGTGGCGACGATCGCACCCACCACCAGACCGACGACGGCGGAGATGCCGGTGTTCACCAGCCACTCGAGCACTCCACCGATCGAGCCGACGTCGTGGACCTGCTTCTCGACGTCGTGCACACGGTCGTAGGGCCAGTGCCACCCGAGCTCGTCGGACCCCACGAGCAGGATGTGGCCACCCACCCAGAGCATCGCCGCCGTGCCGATGACCGACAGTGCGGCGAGCAGCTTGGGCATCCCGGCCACGAGGCCGCGCCCGATCCGTTGCGACGACTCCGACTCTCGCTGGGCGAGGGTGAGTCCGACGTCGTCCATCTTCACGATCAGGCCGACCAGGCCGTAGACGATCACGGTGATGACGATCGCAACGACGACCAGGATCACCGCTCTCGCGAACAGCCCCTCGTCGATCACTTCCTTGAGGGCGATCACCATGATCTCGGCGGAAAGGATGAAGTCGGTTCGGATCGCTCCCGTGATGGTCTCTTTCTCCGCTTCGGGGCCGTGGAGTGCTGCGGGGATGTCGTGGTCGTGTTCGTCGTGCCGGAGCGCGTGGATGATCTTGTGGGCTCCCTCGTAGCAGAGGAACGCACCGCCGAACATCAGGATGATCTCGACGAGGGTCGGCGCCACCTCGCTGAGGAAGAGGGCGGTCGGGAGGATGAACAGCAGCTTGTTGCGGATCGATCCGGTGGCGATCTTCTTGATGATCGGCAGCTCGCGTTCGGCCGCCAACCCGTGCACGTAGGTGGGAGTGACCGCAGTGTCGTCGACGACCACACCGGCCGCCTTCATGCTCGCCCGTCCGGCCGCCGCGCCGACATCGTCCAACGAGGCGGCCGCGAGCTTGGCGAGCGCCGCGACATCATCGAGCAGCCCGACCAGACCACCAGCCATGTGCACCCCTCGGCTCGGAAACGAATCCGAAGGCTAGCCGTTGGCGACTGGACCGCCGATCGGGTCGGGTACGTTCAGGCGATGTCCTCCGCCGCTCGTCAGCGCCGTCCACCTCGTCTCGCCGAGGAAGTGGCCAACGATCTGCGCCGCCGGATCCTGGGCGGCGAGTTCTCCGATGGAGACATGCTGCCGATCCAGGAAGAGCTGGTCGCACACTACGGGGTGAGTCTCCCGTCGGTGCGAGAGGGACTTCGGGTGCTCGAGACCGAGGGTCTCATCACGGTGCGACGCGGCAAGGTGGGCGGTTCGATCGTGCAGCTCCCCCGATCGGAGACGGTCGCCTACACCGTGGGCCTGGTGCTCGAGTCCCGAGAGATCGAGGTCGACGAGCTGGTCGCCGCCATGGCGAAGCTCGGCCCCTTGTGTGTCCGGGCGTGCGCCGAACGCCAGGACCGCCTCACCGAGGTCGTGCCCGTGCTCGAGGAGATCCATCGCGAGTCCGTCGACGCGGTCGACGACCCACCCACGTTCGCGCTGCTCGCCCGCCGATTCCACGAGGAGCTGGTGGTCCGCTGCGGGAGCGAACCACTGGCAGTCCTGGTCGGGGCCCTCGAATCACTCTGGTCGGGGCAGGTTGCGGCGGCCGGCGAGGCGATCGACTTCGGCGCGCTCCCCGAGGAAGGGATGCGCCGGGACTCCCTCGAAGAACACCGCACCATCCTCGACCGCATCATCGCCGGCGACGGCGAGGGCGCCGAACGGGCGGCCCAACGACACCAGGCCGACCCGCAACGCCACACCCTCCTCGGACGCGGCATCACCGTCTCCGCGACCCCCCTGCGCGACCTCTAGCCCGGCGAGAAGCGTTCGCGGAGCACGTGCTTGCGGATCTTTCCCGAGGCCGTGGCCGGGAGTTCGTCGAGGACTTCGAGCGCTTCGGGCAGCTTGTACGACGCCAAGCCCGACCGGCGGAGCCGCTCGACCATCGCCTCGAAGGTCAACTCGGTGCCGTCCCGCAGCGTCACGAAGGCGCAGGCCCGCTCCCCGAGCCGTGGGTCGTCGAGCCCCACGACCGCACAGCGCTCGACCTCGTCGAACTCGAGGATCAACTCCTCGATCTCGCGAGGCGCGATGTTGAGACCACCGCGGATGATGATCTCCTTCTTGCGGCCGACGATGGAGACCGAGCCGTCGGTCCCGATCACGCCAAGGTCGCCGCTGCGCACCCAGTTGCCGTCGAGGAACGTCGCACGGGTCCGGTCCGGGTCATGGAAGTACCCGAGCGCGTTCTGCGGGCTCTGCACCTCGATCTCGCCGGGTTGTCCGGCGTCGCAGAGGGAGCCGTCGTCGGCCCGGGTCCGCACGGCCACGCCCGGCAGGGGCTGTCCATCGGTTTCGAGACGGTGGTGGAGCGGTAGATCGGGCCGGTTGCACGACACGACCAACGCTTCCGTCGAGCCGTAGAGCCGCAGCACTCCGATCCCGAGCGCGCCGGCCGCCGACACCAGCTCCGGCGGGACCGCGGCACCACCGCAGGCGAAGTGGGTGAGCTCCCTCAGCGTCTCGCCCCGCCGTTGCAGCTCACCGACGAGATCCTGGAGGAACGTCGTGGCCGCCAGTGTGTAGGAGGCCCCGAAGCGACGAACGAGCGAGATCGCAACGCCGGCATCCCAGCGATCCTGGAGCACGAGCGGCATCCCGTGATACAGCGCGAAGCGCAGCCCGAAGTTGAAACCGGTCGAGTGGCCGACCGGTGACGGCATCCACACCACGGTCTCCTGGCCGAGTCCGAGGTGGTTCGTCAGCGCCCGGACACCGCTGTTCGTCGTCTGCTCGCTGTGGATGATGCCCTTCGGTGTCGCCTCCGTCCCCGAGCTGAAGATCAACTCGGAGTAACCCGCTGCGGCGGGCACGGGTGCCGACGGTTGGCGGTCGACAGCCGCATCGCGCCGGACCTCGTCGATCATCTCGTCGCCGTCGACCACCAGAACGCGGACATCGGCCGGCAGCGAACTCCGGACGGACTCCACGAGCGTCCGGTGATCGAATCCTCGGTACACCGCGGGGATCACCACCGCCGACGGGGACGCCGTCGCGAAGATGTGGTCGAGCTCCTTGGCCCGGTAGTTGGGCAGCAGCGTGTTGATCACGAGGCCGAGCCGCAGCGCGGCGAGGGCGACCACGGCCGCTTCGTAGCGATTGGGCAACTGCACCGAGATCACATCGCCGGCCGAGAGTCCCTCCCCCTCGAAACGGGCGGCCAATGCGTTCGCGTCGGCTCGGAGTTCGCCGACGGTGACGGTGCGGTCACCGTCGCGGTCGACCACCGCGAGGGCATCGGGCGCGGCGTCGGCATGGGCGGCGAATGCCATCCACAGCGTGGTGTCGTCCCAGCCGGGGCGCCGGTCGGTCATCGTCCCTGCCAGCGGGGCGGACGGCGCTCGAGAAACGCGTGCAGTCCCTCGGTCGCGTCGGCCGACGAGGTCGCGTAGTCGACCACCAGATCCATCTCGGCCTGTAGCGCCGCAGCCCGATCCTCGTCCTGCGACAGCACGATCAGCTCCTTCATGCGCTGCACCCCGAGTCGGCTGTGGCGGGCGGCCGCGATCGCGATCTCCATCACCCGGCTCTCGAGGTCCGCCGCGGGCACCGCCTCGGCGACCAGACCGATCGACGCGGCCTCGGTGGCCCCGATGGTGCGCCCGGTGAGGAGGAGCTCTTTCGCCTTCTGCAGGCCGATCGCCCGGCAGAGCCGCTGACTCCCGCCGGCTCCCGGCAGTTGGCCGAACACCAGGTGTCCGTCGGCGATGGTGGCGGTGTCGGATGCGACCATGAGGTCGCACGCAAGCGCGAGCTCGAGCCCGCCCGCCACACACGCGCCGTTGACCATGGCGATGGTGAGCAGATCGAGCTCCTCGAGCCGAGCGCAGACGGCGGCGAACCGTTCGAGATAGTCACGAAACGCCGCGGGGTCCTGGTAGAGCGTGAGATAGCCGCGGAGGTCGCCACCGGCGGAGAAGGCCGGCCCCTTCCCGGTCACCACGACCGCTCGCACCCGTTCGTCGTCGGCCGCGGCTGTGAGCAACGGATCGAGCTCGCGAAGGGTGGCGAGGTCGATCGGATTGCGCTGTTCGGGCCGCTGGAACGTGAACACACGCACGACACGGTCGTCGTCGGTTTCGACGTCGCGCACGCCGACCCGGGCCTCGTCGGTCACTTCGACACCTCCCGGCCCGGAGGACCGGCGAGGAAGCGCAGCTGACGCGACCCGTCGGATCCTCGGGGAAAGCCGGCCTGCACCGCCATACCGGCTTCGAGCGCCTCGGGTCCGATCGCCAGTCGAGCGACCACGCGAGCCCCCTCGGGGAGGTCGACGAGTCCCACCACGTAGGGAACCTCGGCGGCGAGGTCGGGATCGAAGGCGACATGACAGACGGTCCAGGAGTAGAGGGCACCTGCTCCCTCGGCCTCCACGATCTCCCCTTCGGGATGCCCGCAGTGCGGGCAGCCCGGCATCGGCGGATAGGCGGCGCGTTCGCAGGCCAGGCAGCGACGAACGAGCAGGCGACCTTCGTCGATCCCCGAGCGGAAGAAGTCGGCTTCGCTCATCGCCGCACCAGCACCAGGGCCGAGCCGTCCTGCAGGGCACCGGAAGTGACCACGCCGGTTTCTGCGTCGGGCACCTGGCGGTCACCCCCACGACCCTGGAGCTGGAGCACCGCTTCGGCCAGGGTGTTCATGCCGTGGAGATAGCCCTCGTTGAGGAGGCCGCCGTTGGTGTTGACCGGGATGCGGCCACCCGGGGCCGTGTGACCGGCCCGGACGAATTCGCCGGCTTCTCCCCGGTCGGCGAAGCCGAGTCCCTCGAGGCCGAAGAGCACGACACTCGAGAAGCAGTCGTAGATCTGGGCGAAGTCCATCTCGTCGGGACCGAGGCCCGCGTCGGCCCACAGCCGGTCGGCCAAGAGCGATGTGTGGTTGCGGCTGAGGTCGGGCCAGCTCGACGAGTCGGCCATGTCGAGGCCGCCGCCTCGACCGAGCACGTAGGCCGCTGATCGGATGCCGACCGCCGGATGCGGGGCGTCGGCGGCGCGCTCGTCGGAGGTGAGCACGATGGCGCAGGCGCCGTCGACCTCGGTCGTGCAGTCGACGGCGCGGAGCGGGTCGGCCACCATCGGTGACGCGTGGTGCTCGTCGATGCTCAGCGGGCTGCGCCGAAAGGCCCGGTCGTTGCGAGCCGCCCATTCCCGCTGGGCGATGGCCACGGCCGCGAGGTCGGCTTCGGTGGCACCGGTCTCGATCATGTAGCGCCGAGCCCAGAGGGCGATCGTCTGCGGGTAGGCGATGAGACCGGCGTCGTGGCGCAGATCGGCGGCGTCACCGGGCGCCCGGGCGCTCCCGACCCGCTGACCGCTCCGACCGTTGAGGGCGCGGTAGATCACGATGTTGCGGGCGACACCGGTCGAGATCATCGTCGCCGCGTGGGCCGCCAGGTAGCAGGGGGCCTGCCCGGCAAGACCCGAGTCGAGGATGTGGCGCAGGTCGCCGAGGCCCAGGACCGCGGCGACGGCTTGGGCCGGGACCGAATCGTTCAGGTACTGGTAGGTGACGACGCCGTCGATGTCGGCGCCTTCGAGCCCGGCGTCGAGAATCGCTGCCCGACAGGCCTCCGCGGCAAGGGAGAGCACGGACCGACCCGATGCCTTCGAGAACTCGGTGAAGCCGACACCGGTGATCGCCGCCCCGCGATATGCCGACGGCTCTCCCATGCGGACCCCCTTCTCGGTTCGACCTCGTCGGCCATTCTGCCCGGTCCGGTTGCCCTGCGTCCAATCTTCTAATAATTTGATGATAGCCCGCGACCCCACCACTGGAGCCACCCATGACCACCCCTCCCGCCTACACGCTCATCTCGGCCGACGGACACTTCAACGAGCCCGGCGACCTCTGGACCAGCCGGGTCGCGTCGAAATTCGTGGATCAGGTGCCCCGCATCGAGTCGTTCGACGAGGGCGATGCATGGGTCATGGACGGCGCGCCCACCACTCGACCGTTCGGTTGGGGTGCGTGCGCCGGAAAGTCCCCCGACCAGATGGGCAAGTGGTGCCGCTTCGAGGACCTGAACCCCGGCAGCTACGACCCCAAGGCCCGCGTCGCGGAGATGACGGCCGACGGGATCGATGCCGAGGTGCTCTTCCCCAGCGGGATCTGGCAGTGGATCTCCGCCGCTCCCGACGACGAGCTGCACCTCGAACTCGTCCGGGCCTACAACGACTTCGTCTCGGAGTTCGCCGCCCACGACCCCGCCCGCCTCGGTGGCATGGCGATGCTGCCGAGCCGCGGCGTGGAGTCGACGGTCGCCGAGCTGAAGCGGGTCCTGGAGATGCCCGGGTTCGTCGGCCTGCTCCTCACCTGCTACCCCAACGGCACCCTCGACATCGAGCCTGAGGACGATGCCGTGTGGGGCCTGGTCCAGGAGAGCGGGCTCCCGCTCGCGATCCACGTCATGTTGAGCAACCGGATGCCGCGGCCGCTCGTCGCCCAGGGGCTCCCGGGCACGGTGCACTTCAACGACGCGCCCCAGCGGATCCTCCAGTTCATCTTCTGCGGCGTGCTCGACCGGTTCCCCGACCTCACGATTCCCATGATCGAGACCGACTGCGGTTGGCTGCCGTACTTCGCCGAGCAGGCCGACGACAACTACCTGCGGCACAAGGACTCGTCGCTGCGCGACCAGAACCTGCCGATGCTGCCCAGCGACTACATGGCCAAGCACTTCCCCGCCACCTTCATCAACGACAGCTACGCGATCCACAATCGCCATCGCATCGGCGTCGACCGGATGATGTGGTCCAACGACTACCCCCACATCACCTCGGACTGGCCCTACTCGTGGAAGTCGATCAAGGCATCGTTCGCCGATGTTCCCACCGACGAGAAGCACGCGATCCTGTGCGGCAACGCGCAGCGGGTGTTCGGGTTCGGGGGCTGAGCGCCCGCCGTCGGCGCGACTCAGCCGAGACCTTCGCTCGACACCAGCCCGAGGTCGACGATCACGTCGACGAGGGCGTCGACCGTCGCCTCGTCGCCTGTCAGGCGGGGTGAGCGGGGCCAACCACCGGCCACGCCGAGCCGTCGAAGCGCCGCCTTGGTCCCCACGATCCCGCCCGCGGCCTGCGTGGCCCGGAAGAGCCGCAGTAGGTCGACGAAGGCCGCGGACACCGCGTCGGCGCGACCCGTCACATGAGCGTCGATGAGCGACGTACAGAGCACGGGCGCGAGGTTGCCCTCGGAGCTGAGGTAGCCCTGCGCACCGAGGCCGAGCGCGGTCAACGCGTGCATCGGCCCGCCGACGTGCACGTCGACGGCGCCGTCGATCGCCTCGATCACCGCCGCGAGGTACGCGATGTCGGGGCTGGTGACGTTCAGTCCGACCACATGTTCGTAGCGCTGGACCATCGTGACCAGGAGCCCCACGGGATACCGGTAGCCGACCGACTGGTGGGTCGAGATCACCACCGGGCACCGCACTGCGTCGAGGGTCTCGGTGAGATACGCCTCCAACTCCGCGGGACGAGGCCGATAGCCGTGGCCCATGTCGAGCGAGTAGAGCTGCATCGCGTCGAGACCGACCTCTGTGGTGACGCGACCGAGCTCGATGGCTTCTGCGGCCGTCCGGGGCTCGACGCCCATGACCCGCACCGGCACGCGCCCCGAGAGCTCCTCGCCGGCGATCTCCATCACGCGGCGCTGCTCTGCGGGCGTGAGCGTGTAGCCCTCACCGCTGCCGCTGCCCGCGACGTAGACCCCGATCCCGCTGCGACCGAGGCGCCGGAGGTGTTCGCGCAACCCGGTCTCGTCGAGGTCACCCGCCTCGGTGAAGGGCGTGATGCTGATCACGAACGTGCTCGCGTTCCTCGTCGGGTCGGGCATGGGGCGTCCTCCGGCTACGGGCGGTCCGATCGCAGGGATCGTTGCACACGATGGCCGCCGACGGCAGCTCCACGGGCCCGACCGCGAGTAGCCATCGGCGCACGGGTATCGTCACTCCCGATGTCTCGTCGCCTGCTCCGTTGCCTCGTCGCCGTCGTCTCCCTCTCGCTCGCGCTCGTCGCCTGCGGCAGCGATGGCAGCGACGATGTCGCCAGCGACGCACCGCCGGCGACATCATCGACGCCGAACCCCGGCGTGGTGCCGACGGCCGACGGTGGCCAGATCGACTTCGGCTCGCTCGAGGGGTCCGACACCCTCCTGTGGTTCTGGGCGCCGTGGTGAACGCGTTGCCGCGCCGAAGCCCCTGCGGTCGCAGAGGTCCACTCCACCTACGGTGACGACGTCACCTTCATCGGGATCGCCGGTCGCGACGACCTCGATGCCATCAACGGATTCATCGACGACCTCGGAGTCGACGGATTTGCGCATGCGGTGGACGACAACGGCGACGTGTGGCGCGAGTTCGGCATTCGCACCCAGCCCGCGTTCATCTTCATCGACGACGACGGCACCCTCGACACCCACGTGGGCGCGCTCGGTCTGAGCGCCCTGCAGGAACGGCTCGACGCGCTCACCAGCTGACGCTGCGGGGACCTTCGACCCTTTCGCCGCGCAGGGGTTGCAGACCAGGCTGAGCCCATGAAGCACAAGCCCCAACTGAGCGATGTCATGACCCGCGAGCCGGAGACGGTCCACATCGGACAACCGCTCTCCGATGCCTACACGCTCCTCCAGAATCGGAAGTACCACCACGTACCGGTGGTCGACGGCGACACACCGGTCGGGATGATCTCGTCGAGCGACATCCTCAAGCTCGTCTACGACATCGAGGGCAACGACGATCGCATGCTGCGGACGATGCTCGACCACCAGTTCCGCCTCGAAGACGCCATGTCGGCCGAACTCGTGACCGTGCGCTCCGGCGAGTCGGTGCGCAAGGTCGCCGAGGACCTGTTTGACGAGTGGGAGGACGAACTGGGTGAATACTCAGACGCCAATCTGCGCCGTCAGTCGCAGCGTACGCTGACCGACACGCGGCGCCGCTATGGCCGGCTGATCGGCGCAATGGAGTCTGCCGAAAGGCGCATTGACCCGGTACTGGATCGGTTTCGCGACCAGGTGCTGTATTTGAAGCACAACCTCAACGCCCGCGCCATTGCGTCGCTGCGCACGCAACTCACCGGCATCGAGACTGACGTACAGCAATTGATCGAAGCGATGAATGCATCCATTGGCGAGGCCCGGTCGTTTATCGAACAGATGGAAAGTTGATCGGCAGACAGTTGTTAACAACCCGGGCGACGCGCAAGCGCTAGAATCGTTGATGACATAACAGGGGCTTTGGCCATGAAAACAACGAATTTGGTGTTATTTGCGCTGCTCGCGTTGGCAATGAGCGGCGTGGCCCACGGCGGCTGGAAGGACAAACTCAAGTCGGCGCTGGGCGACGACGAGAGCGAACAGACTGACGCGCTGGCGAACTTGAGTTCAGAAGACCAGGTCGCGGGCCTCAAGCAGGCCCTGCAACAGGGTGTGACGACGGCCATTGAAACCCTGGGCGTGGCCGACGGCTTCTGGACAGATGAACTGGTGCGCATTGCAGTACCGGAAAAGCTGCAGCGTGTGGCCCGCACGGCGAAAAAGCTGGGTGGTGAGCGCTATGTGGACGAGTTTCATGAAACGCTCAACCGCGCCGCTGAAACTGCCGTGCCGGCGGCCGCTGAACTGTTTGGTGAGGCGATCGCCCAAATGTCGGTCGAGGACGCTGTAGACATTATTCGCGGGCCAGAGGATGCCGCCACGCAATACTTCCGGCGTCACACCGAGGACGCCTTGCGCGAACAGTTTGCGCCCATCGTCACCGAAGCCACTGACGCCGCTGGTGT
>JAUIML010000087.1 GCA_030432715.1 Acidimicrobiia bacterium
GGCCGCCATCTACGAGCACCCGGCGATCGCCGAGGCCGCCGTGTTCGGCGTGCCCGACGACCGCCTCGGCGAGACCGTGGGCGTGGCCATCTATCTCGCCGAGGGCGAATCGCTGACCGAGGAGGACCTCGCCGCCCATCTGGCACCGCGTCTCTCCAAATTCAAGATCCCCGAGCACGTCTGGTTCCGCGACGAACCGCTGCCCCAGAACGCCAACGGCAAATTCCTCAAGCGGGCCCTCCGCGACGAACTCGCCCCCGAGGCCTAAGTGCCGGGGCGTTCGGCGCCGGCCGAACTCCCCGCGACGCCGGAGGCGTTGCCTCTGTCCTGCATGAAGGGGAACTCGGCCCGCACGCGGGCGACCTCGGCCGGGTCGATGTCGGCCGCGATGGTCGTCACCTCGCCGGGCGCGGCCTCGATCTCGTTGCCGAGCGGATCGACGATCCGGGAGTCGCCCGAGTAGTCGAGCCTGCCCGCCGAACCGACCCGGTTGACCCCGACGACATAGGCCTGGTTCTCGATCGCCCGGGCCCGCAGCAGGGTGGTCCAGTGGGCGCGACGGGCCTCGGGCCAGTTGGCCGGAACGAGATAGCAGTCGGTCAGCGGCGCCGGATCCCAGAACAGGTCGGTGAAGCGAAGGTCGTAGCAGATGAGCGGCGTGATCCGGACTCCCTCGACCTCGACCGTGACGCGGTCGACACCGGCCGCGTAGTGCTCGTGCTCACGGGCGTAGGTGAACGGGTGGATCTTGGAGTAGCGATGGTCTTCGCCGTCGGGGCCGGCCATGAGAAGCCGGTTCGTGGGCCGGTCGTAGCCCTGGGTGTGTTCGGGGAACGACCCGACGATCCACGCGCCGGTACGGGCTGCGGTCTCTCGCATGAACGTCGCCGTGGGCCCGTCGGGCTGCTCGGCGATCTCCATCGAGTTCATCGAGAACCCGGTGGACCACATCTCCGCGAGCACGACCATTCCCGCGCCGTCGTCGACCGCGGCGTCGATCATGGGGGTGACGGCCGCCATGTTCTCCTGCGGCTTCTCCCACACGATGTCGTGCTGGATCCCGGCGATCCTGAGCATCAGAACTCCTCTGCCGCCTGCAGCCGACGGGCGGCCTCGTCCAGCACCTCGTCCTTCTTGCAGAACGCGAACCGCACCAGATGACGGCCCTCGTCCTCGTTGTCGTAGAAGACCTGCGTCGGCACGGCGACGACACCGGCCGATCTCGGCAGCGACATGCAGAACTCGATCCCGTCGGATGCACCGACCGAGCGGATGTCGACCGTCGCGAAGTACGTGCCCTGCGGTCGGATCGTGTCGAACCCGGCGGCCTCCAGCCCGGCACACAGCCGTTCGCGCTTGCTCGCCATCTCGGCCGTGTAGCCGGCGAAGAAGTCGTCGCCCAGACGCAGCCCGGTGGCGACCCCGTGCTGCCACGGGCCGCCCGACGCGAAGGTCAGGAACTGTTTGGCGGTGCGCACCGCGGCGATCAGCGGCCCCGGACCGCACGCCCACCCGATCTTCCATCCCGTGAAGGAGAAGATCTTGCCGGCCGAGGAGATCGTGACCGTGCGCTCGGCCATCCCGGGCAACGTCGCCAAGGGGATGTGTTCGTGCCCCTCGTAGACGAGGTGCTCGTAGACCTCGTCGGTGACGACCACCACGTCGCGTTCGATGCACACCCGGGCGATCGTCTCGAGCTCGGCGCGGGAGAAGACCTTCCCGGTCGGGTTGTGGGGGGTGTTGAGGAGCAGCACCTTGGTCCGACTGGTGAACGCCGCTTCGAACTCCGCAGGGTCGAACGCGAAGTCGGCGCCGCGCAGGGTGACGACCCGTCTCGACGCACCGCTCATGGCGATGCCGGCGGCGTAGCTGTCGTAGTACGGCTCGAAGGTCACCACTTCGTCGCCCGGGCCGGTGAGAGCCAGCAACGACGCGGCGAGCGCTTCGGTGGCCCCCGTCGTCACCAGGATCTCGTCGGCCGGATCGAACTCCTGACCGCGATGGTGCCGACGGTGATGGGCGATGGCGTCGCGCAGCACCGGCAGGCCCGCCAGCGGCGGATACTGGTTGTGGCCGTCACGAATCGCCGCGATCGCAGCCTCGGCGACCTCCCGCGGACCGTCGGTGTCGGGGAAGCCCTGACCGAGGTTGACCGCACCCGTTTCGGCGGCGAGGGCCGACATCGCCGTGAAGATCGTCGTCCCGAAGCCCTGCAACCGTTGGGTCAGGAAAGGCACCGGCTCGTCGGGAGAGGCCACGCCGCGAGTGTAGGAGGTGACCTCGGGCGGAGCCGTGCTCACACGCTCCTCACATTTCCCTGACCGAATCCGTGGATCGGTCTGACGAACTTCTTACCTCGGCTCACCACAGTGTGTTCCCAGAGAGGCACCACCGATCCCCCGGGATCTCCCCCCAACCCAGAACAGGAACACCCATCATGCAGAAGAAGACCCTTGCCACCGCCGCCGTCGCATCCACCCTCGGTGGTGCGCTCGCCGGCGCCACCCTCCTCGCCCCCGGGCTCGCCGGTGCCCAGGAGGACGAGACCCCCGACGCCGTGGAAGAGACGGTCCGCCCCGAGGCGGGCGAACGCATCGCCGAGGCCCTCCAGGGACTCGTCGACGACGGCACGCTCACCCAGGCCCAGCTCGACGCCGTGGTCGACACGCTGGTCGAGGCCCGTCCCGACCGCGGCGACCGCGGGCCCCGCGGCCACCGTGGCGGCTTCGGCGGCGGCGCCGACCTCGCCGAGGTGCTCGGCCTCGAACAGGCCGAGCTGCGTGAGGCGATCGCCGGAGGCCAGTCCCTGGCCGACGTCGCTGCCGAACAGGGTGTCGACCCGCAGGACCTGATCGACGCGATCGTCGATGCCGCCGAGGAACGGGTCGCCACCGGCCTCGAGAACGGGCGGATCGACCAGGAGAAGGCCGACGAGATCCTCGCCAACGCCGAAGAGAAGGCCGAAGACCTCGTCAACGGCGAGCTCGACTTCGAAGGTCGCCGCGGGCCCGGCGGTCCCCGCGGTGGCTTCGGTGGCGGCGACGCCGGCCCGGAGGCCGACGCCGACGCCTGATCCCCGCACCGGATCTCAACCTGCACATGCCGGGGCCTTCGGGTCCCGGC
The DNA here is from genome assembly GCA_030432715.1 of Acidimicrobiia bacterium. Taxonomy (GTDB): domain Bacteria; phylum Actinomycetota; class Acidimicrobiia; order Acidimicrobiales; family Aldehydirespiratoraceae; genus JAJRXC01. Next base: position 3,124 of record JAUIML010000087.1, read on the forward strand.
ATGTTCGCGCTCGTGCAGCTTCCGCCGGGCGTGACGAGTGTCTGACAGCGGGCGTCACAGGTCGACGGATCGACGCCACTCCTCGACTCGTGCCCGGAGATCCTCGGCGTCCTCGGCTCCGACCCGGTTGTCGAGCTCGTAGGGGTCGGCGGCGAGGTCGTGCAGGGCAATGGGCTCGCCCGACGCACGCCCCTCGACGTACTTCCAGTCGCCGTCTCGGACCATGACCCAGTCGTTGTCGCCTGCCATCTCCGAGAACACGGGATGGTGGGGCCGGCTCTCGCCGGCCTGCACCATCTCCAGGATCGATGCACCCGACGCGGCCGGCTCGGGCGGCCCGCCCACCCAGTCGAGGAGCGTCGGCATGATGTCGACACCGGCCGAGACCGGCGTGTCGATCGCCGTTCCCGTCGGCGCGCCGGGGGCCCGCACGATCATCGGCACGCGGGTGGATTCCTCCTGCCACACGCCCTTGTTCATCAGTGCGTGGCTGCCGCCCATCTCCCCGTGGTCGCTGGTGAACACCACCAGGGTGTCGTCGGCACGGCCCTGGGCACGCAGCTCGTCGAGGATCCGGCCCAGCTCGTGGTCCAGCTGGGTCACCATCGCCGCGTAGTACTGCCAGAACTGCTCGATCGAGGCCCCGTAGCGCTGATAGTTCGGATCGGTCTCGATCGGTTGGGGACTCGCCGGGCTGTAGGTCGGGGTGAAGACCTGCTCGGGAGGGCTGACGTTCGGACGCAGGGAGATGTCGACCCCGGAGTACATCTCCGCGAAGGCCGGGCCCGGCTGGAGGGGGTAGTGCGGGCTGAGGAAGCTGACGAACAGGGCGAAGTCGCGGTCGTCGGGGATCTCCCGCATCCGCTCGATCGCGAGGTCGGCCGTCGCCGTCGTGCGATGACCGCCGACAAACTCGCGACAGTTCGCGTCTTCGTCCCAGAAGCGGATGCCGTCGAGATAGTCGTTGTGGCTCTGGTACCCGAGGAAACGCTGGAAGCCGCACCGCTGCTCCGGGGTGACGGGCTTGTCGAAGAACTCGTAGAGGTGCCACTTGCCGACATAGCTGGTCCACAGGGCCTGGTCGTTCAGGGCATCGGCCAGGCAGCGGGTCCCGGGATCGGGACCCTGCAGGAATGAGGTGATCCCCGATTCGGCGCCGTACTGGCCGGTCATCAAGACGCCCCGATACTGGGTGCAGACCGGGAACTCGACGTAGGCGTTGCGGAAGATCGTGCCTTCCGCCGCCAGCGCGTCGAGGTTGGGCGTGCGGATCTCGGGGTGACCCATGCACCCCAGGGCGAAGGCCTGGAGTTGGTCGGCGAGGAGGAACAGCACGCTGCGACGATCGGACATCGTCGGCGGGTCTAGCACTCCGGCGATCAGCCGTCGACGGTCGGGAGAACGAATCCGATCGCGGCGCCGCCATCGGGAGAGTCGTCGGCGAACACCGAACCGCCGTGGGCGTCAGCCACCTGTCGGACGATGGCCAGACCCAACCCCGACCCGGGCAAGGTGCGGCTCGACTCCACGCGATGGAAGCGGTCGAAGATGCGCTCGCGCTCGCCCTCCGGCACGCCCGGCCCCTGGTCGTGCACCGTCAACCGGCCACCGTCGATCAGCACCCGAATCGGTGTGCCGGCCGGGGAGAACTTCGCCGCGTTGTCGATCAGGTTCCGGACGCCGCGACCGATCGCCTCGGGTCGGCCCTCGAGGACCACCTCGCGAACCGTGACGATCTCGATCGGCCGGTTCGTGCGGCGACGAGCTCGTTCGACCACCGGCCCGGCCACCTCCACGAGGGTGAGCGGCGCCACGTCCTCGTTCTCACGCATGTCGGTTGCCAGATCGACGAGCTCGGACACCAGATCGCTCAACTCACCGAGCTCCGCGTCGAGATCGGCCACCACCTCGTCGCGCTGGTCGGCGCTGAGCACATGACCGCGCCGCAACACGTCGACGTTGGTCCGCAGGCTCGTCAACGGCGTCCGCAGCTCGTGCGACGCATCCATCACCAGCCGTCGCTGCTGACGCCGCGACGCCGAGAGCGCATCGAGCATCGACGTGAAGCTGGCCGACAGCCGACCGACCTCGTCACCGGTGCCCGACGCCGCGGTGACGACCCCTCGTTCCAGGTCACCCGTCCGGGCCACGTACTCCGTGGCGTCGGTCAGCTCGACGATCGGCCTCACGGTTCGGCCCGCCAGGAACCAGGCCACCAGACCAGCGCCGACGATCGCCGACAGACCGATGACCAGCGTCCGGGCCCGCAGCGAGGCCAGCACCGAATCGACCTCCTCGAGCGATCGGGCGTACTGGACGAACCCCAGGTTGGGCAGGGCCGTGGTGACGACGCGCACAGCATCGCCCGCCGAAGTGCCGTCGGTCAGCACCGGGCCCACCCGGGCCCGGGCCAACAGGTCGGCATCGGTCGCCGCCTCGAACTCGGCGTCGAGCACCAGGCGGACCGCACCCGACTCGTCGAGTACTCGGGCCAACACGTCGAACCCCACCGTCCGACCGAACGGATCGGTCCGCCCGCCACGAAGCCGCTCGCCCAGCAGCGGCGCCGCCCCCTCGAACTGCTGCAGCCGCTCGAGATCCTCGTCGGAGATCGGCCGACCCGACACACGGTCCGGACGAAGGGCCTCGGCCCGCTCCACGAGATCCGAGTCGATCTCGCCCACCAGCGACGACTCGGTGCTGCGATGCACCAACACCCCCACCACCAGCACCACGGCCGCCACCACCACCGCCACCACGGCGACGATGCGCACCCGCAAGGTCACTGCTCGCCCTCCCGGGCGACCCGGCTCATTGCTCGCCCTCCCGGGCGACGTAACCGAGGCCGCGGACGGTGTGGACGAGGCGCGACCCACCCTCGGCCTCCAGCTTCTTGCGCAGATAGCCCACGTAGACGTCGAGCGTCTTCGACTCGATGTCGAGCTCACCACCCCACACCCGTTCGTAGAGCACATCGCGACCGAGCACGACACCGGCGTTGCGCACGAGCACCTCGAGCAGGTCGAACTCGGTGCGGCTCAACTCGAGCATCCGGCCCCCGCGGTCGACCCGTCGCCCCTCGAGGTCCATGACGAGATCGCCGAGGGTGAGGCTGCCGTCGTCGACCACCGCCGTCCGGAGGCGAGCCCGAACGCGGGCCAGGAGCTCCTCGAGGTCGAAGGGCTTGACGAGATAGTCGTCGGCCCCGGCATCGAGCCCGGCGACGCGGTCGTCGACCTCGTGGCGGGCGGTGAGCATCAGGATCGGGGTGTCGTCACCACCCGCCCGGATGGTCCGGCACACCGTCAGCCCGTCGACGTTGGGCATCGACACGTCGAGGAGCAGCAGGTCCACATGCTGATCTCGATGCAGCTCGAGGGCCCGGGCACCGTCGTTGGCCGTCACGACGTCGTAGCCCTCGAGCTGGAGGGCACGGTCGAGGCTCTCGCGGACGCGTCGGTCGTCCTCGGCGATCAGGATGGTGGACACGACCCAAGCGTCGCACACGATCGTGAGAGAACAGTGAGACGTGCACGTCGCGGGACTCGTACACCTCGCCGACGCCGTCGCGTCGCCTGCCCGTCAACGGGGCGTCACGGACCCCCGATAGGGTCAATGGGTGCGCATTCTGGTCACCAACGACGACGGCATCGACTCGATCGGCCTCCACGTACTCGCCCGAGCCATGAAGCCCCTGGGCGACGTGGTGATCGTCGCCCCCGACGAGGAGTACTCGGGCTACGGCGCCGCCATCGGATCGATCTGGCTCATGAAGCCCGAGGTACACAAGGCCCACGTCGACGGCATCGACGAGGCCTGGGCCGTCACCGGCCCGCCCGCCCTGTGCGCCATGTTCGCCCGTCTCGGTGCGTTCGGCGACGTCGACCTGGTCGTCTCGGGCATCAACCCCGGGGCCAATGTGGGACGTGCCGTCTACCACTCCGGCACGGTCGGCGCCTGCCTCACCGCCCGTAACGGCGGGCTCAGTGCGGTCGCCGTCAGCCAGGCTGCCGACTTCTCCGTCGAGGGTCAGGCGATGGAGGACATCCTCGCCGACCAGCAATGGCAGGGCGCGGCCGACGTCGCTGCGGTCGTGGTCGAGCAACTCCTCGACAACCGTCCTGCCCAGCCGGTTGTCGTCAACGTCAACGTGCCCAACCGCCCCGCCGCGGAGATGGAAGGGTGGCGGCGCACCGTCATCGCCACCGGCCCACCCCGTTCGTTGGCCAGCGCCGAGCTCGTCGCCAAGCCCGGCCACGAGAGCGCATTCCACGTCGACATGTCGTGGGGCGATGTGTTCGACGACACCTCCGCCGACAACACCGACACCGGCGCGGTCAGGAAGGGCTACGCCTCGATCTCCTGGCTCGGCACGCTCGACGCGGTCGGACCCGAGGCCGCCGTCGCCGGTCCCGCCGAGGGCGCGCTCGACGACTTCTTCGGCTGACCACCGGTGCTGACCGCCAGCGGAATCTCGCGCTCGTACGGACCCCGGACCCTGTTCGAAGACGTCACGCTGCAGCTCAGCGCGGGCCGTCGTATCGCGCTCGTCGGCGGCAACGGCACCGGCAAGACCTCGCTCATCGAGATCCTCGTCGGTGATGCCGAACCCGACACCGGTTCCATCACCCGGCCCCGCGACATGGTGGTCGGCTACCTCCCGCAGGACCTCGTCGACACCGCGACCGGCACCGTGATGGAGGAGGTGCTCGCCGGTGCCGGCGAGCTGACCGCCCTGTCCGACCGTCTCCGGGAGCTCGAGGCCCTCATGGGCGACCCCGAAGCCGACCAGGACGCGGTGCTGGCGGAGTACGGCGAGACCCAGGGCCGCTTCGAGGCGATGGGGGGCTACGCGCTCGAGGCCGATGCCCACAAGGTGCTCGCCGGGCTCGGGTTCCGCGACGAGGCGGTCGATCGACCGGTACGGGAGCTGTCGGGCGGTTGGCGCATGCGCGTGGCCCTGGGCCGTCTCCTCCTCGCCAAACCCGACGTGTTGATCCTCGACGAACCGACCAATCACCTCGACGTCGACTCGGTTGCCTGGCTCGAGGACCAATTGGCCAACTGGCCGGGGGCGCTCCTCTTCGTCAGCCACGATCGCGACTTCATCGACGCGGTGGCCGACCGGGTGGTCGAGCTGGCCGAGGGCACGGCCCTCGAGTACGTGGGCGGGTTCGCCGAGTTCGTCGTGCAGCGCGAGGAGCGACTCCAGCGCATCGAAGCGGCCGCAGCCCGGCAGGCCCGCCAGGTCGCCAAGGTCGAACAGTTCGTCGACCGCTTCCGTTACAAGGCGACCAAGGCCCGGCAGGTACAGAGCCGGATCAAGACCCTCGAGAAGCTCGAGAAGATCGTGGTCCCCACCCGCAAGGAGCTGGTGGCCCGCTTCAGCTTCCCCGACCCACCCCGATCGTCTCGCACCGTCGCCGAGTTCCACGACGCCACCGTCGGCTACGAGGCCGGCGTGCCGGTCGTGTCCAACGTCTCCCTGGCCATCGAACGGGGCCAGACCGTGGCCCTGGTCGGCCCCAACGGCGGCGGCAAGACCACCCTGCTCAAGCTGATCCTCGGCGAGCTCACCGCCACCGAGGGCACCGCGGAGTTGGGCAACAACGTCTCGGTCGCCACCTTCCACCAGCACCAGGCCGACGAGCTCGACCTCGAGAAGACCGTGGTCGAGGCGTTCTCCGGCGGCATCGACCCCGGCAAACGCAATCTGCGGACCGTGCTGGGTTCGTTCGGGTTCCCGGGCGACGCCGCCGACCGCCACGTGCGCGACCTGTCGGGCGGCGAGCGCACCCGCCTGGCGCTCGCCCGCACGATGATCGAGCCGGTCAACCTCCTCGTCCTCGACGAACCTACCAACCATCTCGACCTGCCCAGCTGCGACGTGTTGGAGGACGCACTCACCGCCTACCCGGGCACCGTCCTGTTGGTGACCCACGATCGGCATCTCATCCGCAACGTGGCCGACGCGCTCATCGAGGTCCGCGACGGGACGGCGACCTGGCACCCGGGTGTGCCCGACCATGTCCTGACCCCGCCCGACCCGTCGAAGGTGAACCGGGGCAAGGGCCTGAACGGCACGGGTTCGAGCGGCACGGGTTCGACCGGCAGCGGTTCGACCGGCAGGGGTTCGACCGGCAGGGGTTCGACCGGCAGGGAGCCGGTCGTCGACAAGGGCGGGGCCCAGACGTTGCGGAACCGGGTCAACAAGCTCGAGAAAGAGCTCGAGAAGGCCGAGGCCCGGGTGGCTGACCTCCACGCCCAGCTCGCGGATCCGGCGATCTACGACCAGCCCGAGGAGGTCCACCGGATCGCCACGGACCACGAGCGACTGCAGGCCCGGGCCGCAGACCTGCTCGAGCAGTGGACCGCCGCCGCTGAGGAGCTCGAGAACATCAGGACCTAGGTCCCTTCTTGCTCCTCCGGCCCTGTCGCACCATCGAAACGGACCACAGGAGGACCAATGACCACCGACTTCTCCACTCCACTGCTCGACAACGACGGCAAGCTCCGGCTCCGTCGTTTCGCGATCGCCACCATCTCGTCGGCCATCGTGATCGCATCCGCGGTCGCCGTGGCGCTGCACAGCGCGGATCCCGGCGGTGGTTGGGGTGTGGCCTTGGGTGTCGGCGCCATGGTCGGCTTCTGGATGTGCCCGCTCGCCGGCGCGGTCGTCGGCAACGGGTTCCACGAGATCATGAAGGACAAGGCGAAGGCCGAGGCAGCCACCCAGGCCGCCGCCCCGGCCAGCTCTGAGGACGCAGGCAGCACCGCCGGGTCGCTCCTCGGCGAGCGCCACGCGGTTCCCGCCTGATTCTCGGCTGAACGTCCCGTTGGCGGCGCACGCTGCGTCTGCTCGGGTCGAGGGGTTACCGTGACCCCTCATGACGCCCCCACACCGATCGATGCCGGCGCGGCCCGCGGGGCCGCTGCGTGTCGTCATCGACACGGACACCGCCAACGAGATCGACGACCAGTTCGCGATCGCTTGGGCTCTGCTCTCCCCCGCACAGCTCAGGATCGAAGGCATCCACGCGGCGCCCTTCTGCCATGGCCACTACTTCGAGGCCGTCGACGCCGCCGCGCAACGGCGAGGTGGCGAACGCACCCGCCTCGAGTCGTTGGCCGCGGCCATCGGCCCCGAGCGGCGGGAGCGCATGCGTCGCGACCACACTGCCGAGGAGGGTGAGGCGAAGTCGCGCCACGAGATCCATCGGATCCTCGACGCGATGCACCTCGACACGCCACCGCCGGTCAAGGCCGGCAGCTCCCGGTTCATGTCGAACCCGACCGACATCGTCGACAGCGAGGCAGCGCGCCACCTGATCGAGCGGGCCCATGCCGACGACGCGCCGCTCTACGTGCCCACGATCGGTGCCCCCACCAACGTGGCAGCCGCCCTGCTGATCGATCCGTCGATCGCGGAGAAGATCGTGGTGATCTTCCTGGCCGGCTATCCGTCGGCGGCGCCCCACGGCGACGACAGCTTCAATCTGGTGCAGGACCGCCATGCGACCAACGTGCTGTTCGAGTCCGGGGTGCCGCTGATCTACCAGCCCGGCTACCACGTGGCCGAGGTGCTCGGCTTCTCCCTCCCCGACTGCGAGCGCTGGATGAAAGGCCGGGGTCCGCTCGGTGACCTCCTCCACGACATCTACGTCAACAACCCGATCGACCCCGACGTGGAGCGGGTCGGGCGGAGTTGGGTGATCTGGGACGTGATCGCCATCGCCTGGCTACTCGACCCCACCTGGGCCCCGACCTTCGAGACAGCCCGCGCCCGCGTGACCGAACGCCACACCTGGGAGCCGATCGAGGGCCGCATGCACGAGGCCTACCGGGTCCAACGCAACGAGATCTTTGGCGACTTCCTGGCCAAACTCGAGGCCCATGCCCGGTAGCACCGAGCCGGTGTGGACGCCCACGCCCGAGCGGGCGGCGGCGACCACGATGGCCCGTTTCGGCGCGGCGCACGGCCACGAGCGCTACGAGAGCCTGCATCGCTGGTCGGTGGAGGACCCAGCGGCCTTCTGGGCCGCCGCGTGGGACGAGCTCGGTGTGATCGGCGATCGCGGCACCACCGTGATCGAGCCCGCCGAGGATCTCTGGGCCACCCGCTTCTTTCCCGAGGCCCGGCTCAACGTGGCCGAGAACCTGCTCGGTCACCGGGGTCCGGAGCCGGCGTTGCTCTTCCACAGCGAGGACGGCTCCGTGGTGCGCGAGATCTCCCGCGACGACCTCCGTCACCGGACCGGGCAGCTCCAGGCCGCCCTGCGGCGAGCCGGCGTCGGTCCCGGTGACCGTGTGGCGGCGTGGTTGCCCAACATCCCCGAGACCTACATCGTCATGCTGGCCACCGCCGCGGTGGGCGCGACCTTCTCGTCGACCTCACCGGACTTCGGCGTCGACGGGGTGGTCGACCGCTTCAGCCAGGTCGAACCGACGGTCCTGTTCGCGTGCGACGGCTACCAGTACGGCGGTCGCATCCACGATCGACTGGCGCCGCTCCACGAGGTGCGGGCCGCGCTGGCGAGCGTGAGACAGGTCGTGGTCGTCCCCTTCTTCGGAGCCGGCACCACCGGCGACGTCGTCGACGCGGTGATGTTCGACGACTTCGTCGCCGGCGTCGAGCCCCGCGAGCCCGACTTCGTACGTCTGCCCTTCGATCACCCGTGGTACATCCTCTTCTCCTCCGGCACGACCGGACGACCGAAGTGCATCGTCCACCGGGCCGGCGGCGTGCTGCTCAAGCACCTGGTCGAGCACCGACTGCACTGCGACGTGCACGCCGGCGATCGGGTCTTCTACTTCACGACGGCCGGTTGGATGATGTGGAACTGGCTGGCATCGAGCCTCGCCGTCGGCGCCACGCTCGTGCTCTACGACGGCTCGCCGTTCCACCCCGACGGAAACCGACTGTTCGATCTCGCCGAGGCCACGGGCACGACGCTGTTCGGCACTTCGGCCAAGTTCATCGACGCGATCGGCAAGTCCGGGCTCCGCCCGGTCGACACCCACGACCTGGGGACGATCCGGACGATCACGTCGACCGGCTCCACGCTCGTGGCCGAGGGCTTCGAGACCGTCTACGACCGCATCGCTCCCGACGTGCACCTCGCCTCGATCTCCGGCGGCACCGACCTCTGCGGCTGCCTCGTGGCCGGCGATCCGACTTCACCCGTCTTCGCCGGCGAGATCCAGCGGCCGACGCTCGGGCTCGACATCGACGTGGTCGACCACACCGGCACCCACGTGCCCCCGAGCACGCGGGGCGAACTGGTGTGCCGCAACGCGTTCCCGTCGATGCCGCTCGGCTTCCGGGACGACCCCGGTGGTGCCCGCTATCGGGCGGCGTATTTCGAGCGGATGCCCGGCATGTGGCACCAGGGGGACTTCGCCGAGTGGACCGAAGCGGGCGGCATCGTGATCCACGGTCGCAGCGATGCCACGCTCAACCCGGGCGGCGTGCGGATCGGCACCGCGGAGATCTACCGCCAGGTCGACAAGGTGCCGGAGGTCGTCGAGTCGATCGTGATCGGGCAGGAGCAGGCCGACGGCGACACGCGCGTGGTGCTGTTCGTCGTACTCCGCGACGGGCTCGACCTCGACGAGGAGTTGGCCGCTCGCATCAGGTCCGAGGTGCGGGCCGGGGCGACACCCCGGCACGTGCCCGCGGTGATCGGCCAGGTACCCGAGATCCCACGGACCCGCAGCGGCAAGATCGTGGAGCTGGCGGTGCGGGCCGTGGTCCACGGCGAGGAGGTCGGGAACACCGAGGCGCTGGCGAACCCCGAGGCCCTCGAGCACTTCCGCGCCCATCCCGCCCTCTGACCCGGTCGCCGTACGCTCTGGTCATGGCCAGCATCGACGTCTCCACCGGCATGACCCTCGAATACGACGTCCGCGGCGACGGGGAACCTCTCCTCCTCGTCGGCGGGCTCGGCGACCAGCTCATCAGCTGGCGCGACGACTTCGCGGATCTCTTCGTTGCCGCCGGCCACCGGGTGATCCGCTTCGACAACCGCGACGCCGGGCTGTCGAGCGAGACCCACTGGACACCACCGTCGCGGCCCCGGGCGATCGCGTCGATGATGACCCGCCGACCCCTCAAGGGGGTCGGCTACACCATCGACGACATGGCGGCCGACGGCGCCGCACTGCTCGAAGGACTCGGGATCGAGTCGGCCCACGTCGTGGGGATGTCGATGGGAGGAATGATCACCCAGGCCATGGCGATCAACCATCCGTCGAAGGTGAAGAGCATCTGCTCGATCATGTCCAACACCGGTGACCGCAGGAACGGCGGATTCGAGTTGTCGCTCGTGCGCAAGCTGGGTCTCCGGCCCGACCCGACCTCCGAGAACGCCGTCGACGAGTCGATCCTCGTCTTCTCGACGATTTCCGGCGACCACTTCGACGAAGACGACTGGCGCCCCCACGCGACGGCGATGGTCGAGCGGAGCTTCCGACCCGACGGGATGGCCCGTCAGGCCGCGGCGATCGCCGGGAGCCCCGACCGCACCGCCCGCCTGCGCCGCCTCACCCTGCCCACCCTCGTGATCCACGGCCTCCAGGATCCGCTCGTGAAGCCGAGCGGCGGCATCGCCACCGCCGCTGCGGTTCCCGGGTCTCGGCTCCTCATGTTCGGCGACATGGGCCACGACATTCCCCGTCCCCGCTGGGGCGAGATCAGCGAGGCCATCCTCACCAACATCGACCGGGCCTGAACGGTCGGCGGTCAGGTCAGGTGATCGCGCAGCCAGGCATGGACATCGCCCAGCAGCGCCAACCGGCCGGCGCAGAAGTCGGCGAAGTCGGCTGAACCGACCGACGACGGCGTGGGTTCGGACCACCGGACCTGGAACGTCTTGTGGCGGAGGAGATCAGCCCGCGGGTGGTCGTCGGGCCACGGCTTCGGCACCTTCTTCAGGGTCTGGCCGGCGACATCGATGGCGAACCGGTCGCCGAGGGTCGACAGCGCCGAGGCCAGCGCCGCGCCGTCGTCGCCCCCGACGGCGGCGCGCCAGCGGTCCACGTCGCCGAGGGCGATGCCCGACGCGAACCCGACCTGCGCTTCCGACAGCCGGACCCAGAGGGTCGGTGCCGTCTTCTTGTCGTCGCCCTCCCACCACTTCAACAACAGGTGGTCCGTGTAGGGCGCGGCG